>NZ_JAFFJA010000050.1 GCF_021991635.1 Tepidanaerobacter sp. GT38 | reverse complement strand
TAATTTTACAATTAACCAACACAAATTAATTTCAGATTAAATATAATTTAAGCTTGACACAAACACAAAAATTAAATATATTAAAACTGTATTTTAATACTGATATATTACTGATATATTAGTGGTATATCAGCGGTACAGAAAAAGAAAGGAGAGAATATAATGAAGAAAAAGATTGCTTTGTTACTTATTGCAGCACTGACATTAGCAATTTTGACGGCTTGCGGTTCTACTGGTAAACAAGGAAAAGGAGGACCTCAAAGCGGAGAAACTGCCAGCGAACCTGAGCCAGTTGTTGTCAAAGTGGGGTATGAAAATCACCCAGGAGAACCCTTTGACCTAGGCATGAATGAGTGGAAAAGGCTTCTTGAAGAGAGAAGCAACGGAACTATGAAAATGGAACTTTATCCTTCCAGCCAATTAGGTTCAAAGAATGACTTAATGGACCAAATGTTAGCTGGAGACGCTGTTGTTACATTGGCTGACGGAGCCTTCTATGCTGACAGGGGAGTGCCAGATTTTGGAATTGTTTTTGCCCCTTATCTTTTTGAAACATGGGATGAGTGCTGGAAACTCGTAGAAAGCGATTGGTACAAAGAACAGTGTGCAAAATTAGAGGAAAAAGGATTGAAGATTTTAGCTTCTAACTGGATTTATGGAGAAAGACACACCTTAACCACGAAGCCAGTACATAGTCCAAGTGATTTAAAGGGAATGAAAATCCGCGTGCCAAATAATAAAATTCAAATTAAAGGCTTTGAAGTCTTAGGAGCTGCACCGGTAGGCATGGCTTTAGGAGAAGTATACACTTCATTGCAGCAAGGAACAATAGACGGCCTTGAAAATCCGCTGCCAGTGCTTTACAATGGAAAATTCCATGAAGTAGCTAAATATTTGACATTGGACGGGCACATAAAGAACTTTACCACTTTAGTTTGCGGCACCGAATTTTTCAACTCTTTAACACCTGAGCAGCAGCAAATGTTAATAGAAACAGCTGAAGAAGCAGGTGTATACAACAATAACATAGTACTTGATGTGGAAAAAGAAACTTTAGAGAAGTTTAAGGCTGAAGGTGTACAAGTTATTGAAGTTGATCGAGAAGAGTTTAGAAAAGCTGCAGAGGAATTCTATTCACTTTCCGATTTTACCTCAATATGGTCTGAAGGATTATATGAAACTGTTAAAAATAGCATGAAATAAAACAAATGAAAAACTGATAAG
The DNA here is from genome assembly GCF_021991635.1 of Tepidanaerobacter sp. GT38. Lineage (GTDB taxonomy): Bacteria > Bacillota > Thermosediminibacteria > Thermosediminibacterales > Tepidanaerobacteraceae > DTU063. The sequence continues at coordinate 75,261 of NZ_JAFFJA010000050.1, read as the reverse complement.
GTATTTGCTGAGCCGGAGACACATAGTCTCCGGCATATAAATACGCTGAAGGGGATGAAATAATGAAGTCTAAAAACGGGCTGTTACACTTGCTGTCAAATTTAGACTGGGCAGTAACATGTATAGCCATGGCTGTACTAATATTTGTTACTTTCCTTGGTGTAATTATGCGTTATTTTTTTAATAATCCTTTAGTTTGGACTGAAGAAGTACAGCTATGGTGTTTCGTTTGGGTAGTTTTCCTTGGCGGAGGAGCAACTTTTAGATTGGGGGAACACGTATCAATAGATATTTTGGTGGATTCATTACCAAAGGCTTTGCGGAAAATTATAAAAGTCTTTGAATATGTAGTTGTCATAGCAGTTCTTATATACTATACAAAATATTCAACTGTACTTGCACAACAGATGGTTAGGACAGAGAGATTGACTAATATACTGGGTATACCGTATGGATTAATATACGGCGCTTTTCCGGTGGGGTGTATTATTATGATTATTAGCTACACAGTGACGGTTGTACAGTATTTTTTAAGTACAAATGAAGTCCAAGGAGGAGTATAAAGTGGGAGCAAGTATCGTAGGCCTAGCCTTTATAATAATGCTAGTCTTGTTGTTTTTAAAGGTACCTGCCTTTGTCTCAATTCTGGCAGGTTCAGCTGTTTATTTCATTTTAACTCCTAATGTGCCAACTCAGATTATAGCACAGAGGGTTATTGCCGGTGTTGAAAGCATTCCACTGCTTGCCATTCCATTCTTTATTGGAGCAGCAGCATATATGAATTATGCTGGAGTTTCAAATAGAATATATGATTTTGCCGATGTGGTGACTGGACATGTAGTGGGCGGATTAGCCCAAGTTAACATATTAGTATCTACTTTAATGGGCGGAATGTCAGGTTCCAATTTAGCCGATGCTTCAATGGACGCCAAAATGTTGGTTCCACAAATGGTGCGGAAAGGCTATTCAAATGCTTTTTCCTCTGTAGTAACAGCTTTTTCTGCTATTATCACACCACTGATTCCACCAGGTATTGCTATGATTCTATATGGTTCCCTTGCAAATATTTCAATAGGTAAATTATTTGTAGCTGGTTTTGGACCAGGAATATTGCTGTGTATTGCATTGATGATAATGGTGCATATAATTTCAAAAAAGCGTGGCTACAAGCCCTCCCGGGATAGTGCTGCCACACCAAGTGAATTTTTTGATGCTCTTAAAAAGGCCTTTTTGCCGCTGTTACTGCCACTAGTTATCATTGGTGGTATACGTATCGGAATCTTTACACCAACTGAGGCTGGTTCTGCTGCCGTTGTTTACGCCCTTTTCCTCGGTTTAATAGTGTATAGAGAGATGGGCTTTAAAGAATTTGTTGCCGGCTTAAAAGAGACAGTAACTGGAACATGTGGTATTATGTTGATAGTTGGAGCTGCTTCAGCTTTCTCCTGGATTTTGACAAGGGAGAAGATTCCACAGCTCTTTATGGAGTTCATACTAGCAAATATTTCAAACAAATATTTATTTTTAATTGCAGTTAATTTATTCTTACTTGTTATCGGCATGTTTATCGAAGGAAATGCAGCAATGATAATATTAGTACCTTTATTGGCGCCGACTGCTGCAGCTTATGGCATCGATGAAATACAATTTGCAATGACAGTAATATTTAATTTGGCCATCGGCTGTGTCACACCGCCAGTTGGAACATTGATGTTTGTAACATGTGGAATAACCAAGTGTAAGATCAGAGATTTTCTAAGAGAAGCAGTGCCATTTTATGCTTTAATTTTCATATGTTTGATACTCATAACATTTGTACCAGCCTTCTCTACAGGAATAGTCAATTTAGTCTACTAAAACTGATTGCACGGCAGGGGGAATATTGTTGAGAAAGACTTTGTCACTGACAGAACAAGCCTACAATAGTATTAAAGACAAAATCATAAAATGCCGAATACTGCCAGGCAGTGATATATCTGAATCTGAAATTTGTGAAGAGTTAGGCATGAGTAGAACTCCTGTAAGAGAAGCATTATTAAGGCTGCAGCAAGAAAACTTTATAACTATTTTTCCCAGAAAAGGGATTATAGTATCTCCTATTACAGTTAAAGATATTCATGAAGTCTATCAAATTAGAGAAATGGTAGAGGTTTATACTGCTACAAACTCATGTAAAAACATGTCAATTGACTGCTTGATGGAATTTAAAGAAAAATTTAGTAAAATAAAATTTATCCCCAATACTCCTGATGCTATGAAGTATTTTGATTTGGATATTCAATTTCATAAATACATTGTCCAAAGTAGCAAAAACGACTATTTAATAGAATTTATGAGCAAAATTTACGATCTTGATTCTCGCATTCGCATTATGTCCACTTTAGAGATAGGAGATATAGAGACAAGATCTAAACCGGAGCATTTTGCCATTATTGACGCTCTAATCGAAAGGGATATTAAAAAAATAGAAAAGAGTATCCTTGAACATTTAAGGACGTCGAGAGAAGCTGCATTGAAAAGAATCTAATAGATGTAGCATTTAATCATTTACTTTTTTTTTGGAGGCTGAGAATTTAAAAATGAAAGTAGTATATATAAAGGAACCAGGGAAAATCGAAGTTATTGAAAAAGATATACCTATTCCTAAAAAAGGAGAAGCTCTTTTAAAAATAAAATATTGTGGCATCTGTGGTTCAGATGTTGCAACTTATACGGGAAATCAGCCTTTTGCCACTTACCCACGGGTTCCAGGCCATGAGTTTTCTGCTGAAATAGTGGAAATTGAGGAAAATGACTATGGCTTAAAAAAAGGTATGATTGTTACTGCTAATCCCTATTTTAACTGTGGCAAATGCTATTCATGCAGGAAAGGAAAAGTAAACTGCTGTGAGTCTAACCAGACAATGGGTGTTCACAGAGACGGTTCTTTTACAGAATATATTACAATGCCAATTGAAAGAATTTACCATGGCAAGGGTTTAAATGCAAGAACCTTAGCATTGATTGAACCTTTTTCAATTGGTTATCATGCAATTAATCGTGGGGAAGTCCAAGAGGAAGACAATGTGTTAGTTTTTGGCGCCGGGCCAATTGGGATCTTTGCGTTGATTTCAGCAAAACTTAAGGGCGCAAAGGTTTATGCAGCTGATATGCTAGATGGAAGATTGGAATATGCCAAGAAGATGGGCGCTGATGGTGTTATTAACGTGGGTAATGAAGATGTAAAGAAAAAAGTTTTAGAGATAACCAATGGCGATGGCATGGATGTCTGTGTGGAAGCAGCAGGTGCACCTGAAACTTTCCTGAAATGTATTGAAACAGTGGCTTTTGCAGGGAAAATTATACTGGTAGGAAACGGGAAAAGAGAGACAACCTTTAATCACTCTGTTTTACTGCAAAAAGAATTAAATGTATATGGTTCTAGAAACAGCTTAAATGATTTTGAGCCTTTAATTGATTTGACATCCAGCGGAAAAGTTAATATAGATGATATTGTTACAGATGAATATGATTTAGATAATGTATTAGATGCTTTTAAAACCTTAACCAACAATGATGGAACCAAATTAAAGGTTTTAGTTAAATTTAGTTAAATATCACGGCAACCATATAAAAGAAAGAGGACAACTCAGTGTCAACTCAGTGTCCTCTTTCTTTTTTTAGCTTACAAGGATTTCAGGTGGGTATTTTTTGACATGAGTTCCAGGATAACAGGAATATTATCATTTATGACTTTGAAATTTTCACTTAGTATTTCCCTTGTCTTCTCAAACTCTTTATAATGGTTATTATTACAGGGTTGTAGCGATTTGTTAGGAATACTATCCGTCTTCCATACCTCACAACCTTCAAAGGGATTTGCTGTCCCAATGTATAAATTATTTTCACTGTCTACAAAGAGAATTCTGCCACCATAGTTGTGGGGATTGTTAAGGCCATCTAGAAAGACAGAACTGAAATTAACTCCATCCTCGGATACATATAGGTCAAATCCCCTTGGAAATTTTATAGCTGTAAAGTGAAAAATGCCTGCTTTATGCCGAGCCAAATACTCTCTCAAACCGAAAAAATCATTGATAAAAACTATTTAATTCAGCATAAATTTTCACACGATTTTTTTCTAAACATTTATTAGGCTTGAAAAACCTTTTGGGCTATCTCTACAGCAGCGCGAGCGTCTTTTCCATAGTAATCAGCACCAATCATGTTTGCATACTCAGGATTTAACACAGCACCACCCACCATAACCTTGCAGTCAATGCCATTAAGTTTTATGGCTTTGATAGTATCTTCCATGCTTTTTACCGAACTTGTCATGAGTGCGCTCAATCCAACAAGGCGGATATTTTCCTGTTTTATCTTTTCTACAATTTCCTGTTCCGGCACATCTATTCCAAGATCAATTACTTCGTAGCCGTAATTTTCCAGCATTGCTTTGACAATATTTTTTCCAATTTCATGAATATCGCCTCTGACGGTGGCCAGCAGTATCTTGCCTTTGATATAAGAAGTGTTTTGTTCGGTGCTTTTAGTATAAGAATTTATTATCTGAAAGGCAGTCTTTGCAGTTTCAGCTGACATTATCATCTGGGGCAGGAAGATTTCGCCGGTTTCGAATTTCTTACCTACATCATCTAGTGCAGGGATTAAGATCCCATCTACGATTTCCATGGGAGATTTTTGTTTTAACAGCTCATCAATAGCAGGCTTAACTTCATCCGTTAACCCCTCACAGATAATTGATTTTAAATCGGGTCTATCTATTTTTTCTACATTTGTAATGTCAGCAGATTTTGCATAGGTGCTGATGTAATGATCTGCATTTTTATCATGGCCTGAAAGCACATTAAATGCGTCTATTGTCTTTATCATTTCCAAATCCAATGGATCTATAATTGGAAGATCAAGTCCAGCGCCGAGGGCAGCTGCTAAAAAAGTTCGGTTTAATAATGACCTGTTTGGTAAACCAAAGGAAATATTGCTGACTCCGAGAATTGTTAAAACTCCTAGCTCCTTTTTGATAAGTTGTAATGCCTTAATGGTTTGGGCAGCCGCCTCTTGTTCGGCTGAAGACGCAAGCACAAGGCAGTCAACGATAATGTCATTTTTGTGGATACCGTAGGCTGTTGCTGTTTCAATGATCTTTTCTGCTATTTTTAACCTTTTTTCCGGGGTTTCAGGAATGCCCGTTTCGTCTAAAGTCATGGCGATTACACAGGCTCCGTATTTTTTTGCTATGGGCAAAATGGCTTCCATTGAACTTGCCTTGCCATTTACCGAGTTTATTATAGGTCTTCCACTGTAGATCCTGCATGCTGCTTCTAATACTTGTGGTTTTGTGCTATCAAACATCAGGGGAGAATTAACAGCGCCTTGCAGTTTTGTCACCAGCTCAATCATGGCTTGCTTTTCGTCTATTTCCGGAAGGCCTGCATTTACATTTATAATTTTAGCTCCTGCATCCCTTTGCTTTATGGCTTCTTTAAGTATGTAATCGTAGGTGCGGTTTCTAAGGGCCTGCTTCATTTTGGGCTTTCCCGAGGGGTTTATCCTTTCACCAATTATGCTTATGCCCTCTGTCAAAATTACGGTTTTAGAATAGGAACTAGCCGCCGTAAAATCCACAACATTTCTTTTTCCGGGACTAAAACCCCAAAGCACATTTTTTACGGCTCTAATATGCTCCGGTGTTGTGCCACAGCATCCGCCCAGTATTGTAACACCTTTTTGTGCCATTGCTTTGGCATAAAGGGAAAATTCCTGTGGTTCTATTTCGTAAACAGTTTTACCGTCTTGGATTTTAGGAAGTCCCGCATTTGGCTGAATAATTACCGGTATTTTAGAATACCGCACCAATTCATCTACCAAGTGCAGAATTTCCTTTGGGCCAAGGGAACAGTTTGCTCCTAGTGCGTCAAGGCCTAAGTTCTGTAAGATGTTGACCATTGTAAGGACATCTGTACCTGTTAAAGTCCTACCGTCCTGTTGAAAGGTCATGGTACATATTACTGGAAGCTTACTGTTTTCTTTAGCTGCCAGGACAGCGGCTTTAGCTTCATATATATCTGACATGGTTTCTATGAGGATTACGTCTGCTCCCGCCGCTTCTCCTGCCATGATTTGTTCGGAAAAAGCAGTATATGCATCCTCAAAAGATAAATCGCCGTGGGGTTTCATGAGCTTTCCGGTTGGTCCTATATCCAGTGCCACCCATTTTTCCTTCGATGCCCTACGGGCAATGTTAACCGCCTGAGCAACCACATCTTTTACAGCAAATCCTGAACCTTTAAGTTTAAATCGGTTAGCTCCGAATGTGTTGGTAGTTATAACATCTGCACCGGCTTCCAGGTATTTGCTGTGAATAGATTCTATAATATCCGGATGAGTGAAATTATAGCTTTCCGGCAGTTCTCCGGCTCCCATTCCAAAGGCTTGAAGCATGGTGCCCATGGCTCCATCGAAGATAATAAAATTATCGAAGTTCAGCTGTTTTCTCATGACATTTCCTCCTTACTGAGTTTAAAAGTCCGGCCCTTTTATCTTTAGGATTCATAAATGAAATGAAAAGATTCCACAGAGGGACAAGGTACAGATAAACTGCATAAGTTATGGAGTTTGTTGGAGCACCTACAGTTGAAATTGGAAATACAGCAGCAATACTCCAGGGAATAAGGGCACTCACTAATATAACTGTATTTTCCAGATAAACAGCTAATTGTTCTCTGTCGGAAATTAGATTATTCGCTATTTCATAAGTCAACATTGTTGCAAGAGTTTGATTGCAGCTAAACGCTGCGGTAATTATTGAAATAATTAACACCGTAGCAAACTTTGTACTGTGCTGGGCTATGGTATTACTCCAAAGCTTTATTCGGTCGAGCAATTTTGTGTTGCGAAAGATACCAAAATAGGATGAAGAAATTGCGATTATTGCCATAGTTTTTGCCATGGATATAAGTCCTCCACCGTTTATTAACTTGGCAAGTGTCAAGTTTTCCGTATGATAGCCGTATATTAAACACTTAAAAAGTTCGTACAAGCTCATCTCCTGAAAGTAAAGGCAAATAAAAATGCCGAATATGATACTCCAAACAATTGTCACTTTGATATTGTATTTGCAAATCGCGAGTACCACAATTATAAGAGCAGGCAGTATTACCCAGGGACTTAAATTAAAATTATCCGCAAAAACAGCCACAGTGTCAGTTGTTACATTGCTGCTAATGCCCACATATCCGGTAATTGCATAAAAGGCGACTGTAAATATAAAAGGAAAAGCCGAAGTTTTTATCATGTTTTTTATGTTAGTGTAGATATCAGTTCCGGTCAGTTCACAAACCAGCAGTGCGCTGGTAGACATGGGAGAACACCTGTCGCCAAAAAAAACACCTGATAAAATAGCTCCCCCAAGATAAAAAGGAGATATACCTAATGCTTTGCCTGTAATCATACAAATTATTCCCATGGTGCTGACTGTTCCGAAAGCTGTTCCTGTTAAAAAAGAAACCAGTGAACACAAAAGAAAGGCAAACATGACAAAAAACCGTGAATCAACCATCAAAAGTGTATGATAGATTATAAATGGAATTGTCCCACCAGCCCGCCAAAGAGCAGTTAGCATTCCTATTAATGAAAATACTATGAGAATTGTTCTTGCTTCCTTAATGCCATTTAAAATCATTTTACCTATTTGCGCATATGTGTATTTTCTGTACAGTGAATAAAAAACAAAGCATATGAGACCCAAAAACAGTGCAACTAATATTGAAAAATCTTTCAGTATACAGACAAACAGCACACAGGCAAAGATAAGTAGTGTTATCATCTCTGCCATTGATATCACCGCTTTCACCTAAGGAATTCCGTAATATTAAAAAAATACTATAATATAGGATATTATAACATATGCTTTTAGAATTCAAAGTAAAAAAAGCTTAATTCATATAAGGAAGCTAAAGAACGATTTATAAACAAGTATTAATTTGCAACTTAGTGGCAAGATAAAGACAGCGCATTTTTATAAGGAGTGATGGGATGAAAGATACAATTAAAATAATAAAAGTACTAAATGAGCTTTTGCAGGGAGAATACATGGCAGTGGAAAGCTTTAATAATTTCATATCTAGGGTAGAAGATGAGAAAATAAAAACCGAATTTCAAAGGATTCAACAACAGCACCGGAGTAATATAGAAAAACTTGCTACTTATATCCAGAATTTAGGAGGGCAGCCTGACGAAAACCTTGGTTTTAAGGGTAAAATGGGTGATTTAAAGGTTAATTTAGACTTGGGATTTAGGAGCGATGATGCTGAGATATTAAAAAAGGCCATCGAAGGAGAAACCAGAGGCGTCAATATGGCTGAAAAAATCCTGAGGGGCAACCTGGATGATAAATCCAGAGATGTTGTAGGAGAGATACTTCATAAAGACAGAATGGCTATCCGCAAGTTAAAGACCTTGGCAGAACAAAAGTGCGTTTGTTCAGTAAATTTACGCGGATGATTTGGCTATTTTTATTGAAATTTAGACCCTTTTATGGTATCATTTAAACAATTATTATGTAGTGTTATAATTACGACAGTGGATTTATGTCCTCTGTCGTTTTTTGGTTGCTATTATCCTTTCAAAATAAATGAAAGGGAAATCTTTTATGAGGAATAAAGCTGTAAAAAAAGGTCAGCCGCTTTTTGACAAAAGGATTATTTTATTTCTCTTAAGTCAAAACATATCGTTATTTGGCTCATCAGTTGTTGCCTTTGCTATTATGTGGTATATTACACTAGAAACTTCTTCGGGAGTATGGTTAATGATGTCTACTATTTGCTCAATGGTTCCGCAGGTAGTGGTTTCACTATGGGGCGGTGTTTGGGCAGATAGATATAATCGAAAATACCTGATTATGTTATCAGATAGTTTTATTGCTTTGGCAACACTGGGCCTCGCCATTGCTTTTTGGGCGGGCTTTAGACGCATGGAGTTATTGCTTGCGGTATCAGCAGTGCGTTCAATTGGAGCTGGAATTCAAACGCCTGCTGTAAATGCTATTTATCCTCAGCTTGTACCTAAGGAAAACCTAACAAAGGTCCAGGGAGTCAATCAAACGCTGAATTCTTTATTAATGCTGCTTGCACCTGCTGCAGGAGGTGCACTCCTTGCTACTATGGACATTGCGTGGGCCTTTATGGTGGATGTGGTTACTGCGGCATTTGCTGTTCTGATAATTGGATTTATAAAGGTGGAAAAAGTTGAACGTATGGATGCACATGAATCTATATTCACTGATTTAAAACAGGGTATTTATTATGCATTCCAGCATCCATTGCTTAGAGGAATTATTATCTGTTATGCATTCTCCTTCTTTTTAATTACTCCTGCAGCTGTACTGACACCCCTTCAAGTAGAAAGAAGTTTCGGCGGTGATGTATGGAGACTCTCTGCTATTGAGATAGTCTGGACAATCGGTACACTAATTGGTGGCGTATTTGTTTCATTACATGGAGATTTCAAGGATAAGATTAAAACCATTGCTATCTGCCTTGTGGCTTTTGGAATAAGCTTCGTCCTGCTCGGCATAACGGGAAACTTTATCTTATATTTGATTATTATGGCATGTTCTGGTTTCTTTGTGCCTATTATCTCCACAGCGGAAACAGTATTTATTCAGGAAATTACTGATCCATCAGTGTTAGGCCGGGTCTTTTCTATTGTTCAAATTATCACAGCCAGTTCTATGCCGGTGGCCATTTTGATTTTTGGCCCATTGGCAGATGTGATATCGGTAGAAACAATTTTGATTTTATCAGGGGCCCTTTTGGCATTAGTAGGTATAATATATCAGCGCAGCAATAAAGCTGTAGGACAGTAGCCGCGAACTCTTGACATATGTAACCATAAGATTTATAATAAATAAAATTCTATAGTTACAAAAAACTATGATGAGAAGAGTAAGCTTATGATTTTTCCCTCAGAGAGGGGCCGGTAGCTGGAAAAGCCCTGGGAAAACTAAGCCGAAGACCACCTCGGAGTTTTACGGCTGCAAGCCTTAAAAGCTAATGAGTTCAAATTAGGGTGGAACCACGGGAAAGCCTCTCGTCCCTTAGGGATGAGAGGCTTTTTGAATAACATAATGTAACATAAAGGTAAAGGAAGGGGTATTATGAACGAAGTACAGGTAACATTAAAAGATGGAATTAAAAAAACATATCCGAAGGGTATTTCATTGTTTGAAATTGCCGAAGATATAAGCAAGAAGCTGGGAAAAGAGGCCCTGGCTGCCAAAGTGGACGGAGTCGTAAAAGATTTAAGCTACAAAGTCCAAGACGATTGCCAGGTTGAAATACTGACTTTTGACGATGAAGAAGGCCGCAAAGTATTTTGGCACAGCACATCTCATGTAATGGCTCAGGCGGTAAAGCGACTATTTCCGGAAGTAAAGCTCGCTATTGGCCCTGCTATTGACGAAGGCTTCTATTATGATTTTGACAGGGAGGAAAGCTTTTCTCCATCTGATCTTGAGAAAATAGAACAGGAAATGGCGAAAATAGTTGCAGAAGACTATGCTTTTTATCGGGAAGATATTTCAAGGCAAGAAGCTTTAAATCATTTGAAAAACCAAAATGAGCCTTATAAAGTAGAATTAGTTGAGGAACTTCCAGAAGAGGCGAACATAAGTTTTTATAAACAGGGAGAGTTTACAGACCTTTGTGCAGGTCCTCATATTCCCTCTACGGGCAAAATAAAAGCCTTTAAGCTGACAAGCCTTGCTGGCGCTTACTGGAGAGGCGATGAACGCAATAAGATGCTTCAAAGGATTTACGGCATATCTTTTCCCAAAAAATCCATGCTGGAAGAATACCTTGTCAGAATTGAAGAAGCTAAAAAGCGCGATCATCGCAAACTGGGCAAAGAACTCGATCTTTTCAGCATTCACGAGGAAGGGCCAGGTTTTCCGTTTTTCCATCCAAAGGGCATGGTGATATGGAATATATTGACTGATTTTTGGCGCCGTGAGCATCAAAAACGGGGTTATCAGGAGATAAAAACACCCATCATATTAAATGAACAGCTCTGGCGCAGATCAGGCCACTGGGACCACTACAAGGAGAATATGTACTTTACTAAAATAGATGAATTGGATTATGCAGTAAAGCCCATGAACTGCCCTGGCGGCATACTCATGTATAAAACTGCTTCACACAGTTACAGGGATTTACCCATAAGATTGGGGGAACTTGGGCTTGTCCATAGGCACGAAAAGTCAGGGGTATTGCATGGGCTCATGAGAGTACGCTGTTTTACCCAGGATGATGCACACATATTTATGATGCCTTCTCAAATAGAGGAAGAGATAATAGGTGTAATAGATTTAATTGATTATGTCTACAAAATATTTGGCTTTGAATATCATGTAGAGCTTTCCACAAGACCTGAAGACTCCATGGGCTCTGACGAGCTATGGGAGCAGGCAACAAATGCCTTGCAAAAAGCCCTAGAAAAAAAAGGTATGCCATATAAAATAAATGAAGGCGATGGCGCTTTTTACGGTCCTAAAATAGATTTTCACTTAAAGGATAGTATAGGAAGGACCTGGCAGTGCGGCACCATACAGTTGGACTTCCAGATGCCAGAGCGCTTTGACTTAACGTATATTGGTCCTGATGGAGAAAAACATCGCCCAGTTATGATTCACCGCGTTATCTTCGGCAGTATAGAACGGTTCATCGGGATATTGATAGAACATTTTGCCGGTGCTTTTCCGGTTTGGCTGGCTCCTGTTCAGGCCAGAATACTGCCTATTAGTGAAAAACACATGGATTATGCCCGCAAAGTAAAACACCGCTTGGAGGAAGCTGGTATCAGAGTAGAGCTTGACGAAAGAAACGAAAAGATAGGCTACAAAATACGAGAAGCACAGATGCAAAAAGTTCCATATATGTTAATTGTGGGCGATAAAGAAGCAGAAGAAAATACTGTTTCTGTGCGGGTGAGGGAAAAAGGCGATATTGGGCAAAAATCTATTGAATCCTTTATTGATGAAGTAAAATCATTAACTTCAAAATTTAATTGACAGTAAAGGTTAATATGTGATATATTAACTGGTGTAATTAAATAACAATTCTAAGCAGAAGATTCACTTCTCACCTTATGGCTAAGGCTTATAAGGTTATTAATCTGTCAACGGTAAGGACGGGACGAGTGATTCTTCTCGTCCCTTTTTTATTAATTGGTTTTATTATGTCTTGGAGGTGAACAGTATTAGCAAAGATAAGGATATACAGGTGAACCACGAAATTAAGGCTCGCGAAGTTAGAGTGATAGGCCCTGATGGAAAGCAATTGGGTATCATGCCGTTAAAAGATGCGCTGCGCCACGCACAGGAAGCTCAACTGGACCTTGTAAAGGTTGCATCTGATGCCAAGCCGCCCGTATGTAAAATTATGGATTATGGGAAATATAAATATGAACAGAGCAAACGTGAAAAAGAAGCACGCAAAAATCAAAAAGTAATCAATGTAAAAGAAATCAGGATGAACCCTACCATTGATGACCACGATTTCCAAGTCAGATTAAAAAGTGCTATAAAGTTTTTACAAGATGGAAACAAGGTTAAGGTGAGCATTAAATTTCGGGGTAGGCAAATGACACACACCAAATTGGGTGAAGATGTTTTAAACAAGATGATAGAACAGACAAAAGAGCTGGGAGTAGTTGAAAAGCCACCTGTAATTGAAGGTAGAAATATGGTCATGATTCTTTCACCAAAACAAACTAAAACTAAGGAGTGACATATTTATGCCAAAAGTAAAAACACACAGAGGAGCTGCTAAAAGATTTAGAGTTACAAAAACAGGTAAGATTAAAAGGGCTAAGGCCTTCAAAAGCCATATATTAACCAAGAAAACTGCTAAGAGAAAAAGATACTTAAGAAAACCGGCTATGCTTAGTAAAGCCGATTTAAAGAGAATAAAACAGGTAATACCTTATATGTAAGTCAAAGGAGGATAATTATATGGCACGAGTTAAAAGAGGAGTTACTGCACGTAAGCGACATAAAAAGATTCTTAAGCTTGCAAAAGGTTATAGAGGCTCAATGAGCAAATTATTTAGACCTGCTAACCAGGCGGTCTTAAAGGCTTTATCTCATGCTTACAGAGGTAGAAAACTTAAAAAGAGAGATTTTAGGAAGCTGTGGATTGCCAGAATCAATGCCGCAGCCAGATCCAATGGAATTTCTTACAGCAAGTTTATCTGCGGCCTTAAAAAAGCCGGAATACAAATTAATCGCAAAATGTTGTCTGAAATGGCAATAAATGATGCTAGCGGGTTTTCTCAGTTGGTAGATATTGCCAAGGCAAACGTCCAGTAAAAAGCGGCTCAGGTCGCTTTTTTTGGATATTTCGGAGGCGATAGGGATTAAGCTATTAGATGCAGGACTTAAAAAGATAAAGCCTACTCGGACACTAGCTTTTGGTGTTTGCTTATTAATACTGGTGGGAGCAATCCTTTTAAGCCTGCCGGAGGCTTCGAAAAGTGGAGAAAGTATTGGCTTTCTAAATGCTCTCTTCACAGCCACATCGGCTGTATGTGTTACCGGCCTTACTGTTGTTGATACTTATACACACTTTTCTCTTTTTGGTCAGATTGTTATACTGGTTTTAATTCAAATAGGCGGCCTTGGTATAATGACCATGGCTACTTTGTTATTCCTTTTATTAGGAAAAAAGATAACTTTGCGAGAAAGGCTGGTAATACAGGAAGCTCTAAATCAATTTACGCTATCAGGCCTAGTGAGACTAACTAGGCGCATTTTGCTTATAACCCTTGTCTTCGAGGGGTTTGGCGCAGTGCTGCTTGTTTTTCGATTTGTCAAATATTATGATGTTGGCCAAAGTTTATATTATGGCCTGTTTCACGCAGTTTCTGCGTTTAACAATTCAGGTTTTGATGTTGTAGGTGGGTTTAGGAGCCTTGCACCATTTATTGAAGACCCAATAATAAATATTGTAACAATCGTACTTAACGAGTGTGGTGGTCTTGGATTCACTGTGATTTATGACATATTGACCACGCGAGATTTTAGGCGTTTATCGTTGCATTCAAAGGTTGTCATTACGATGACATTAATTTTGATGTTTTTGGGTTGTATGATGTTTTATGTATTGGAACAGAACAATCCAAAAACATTGGGGGCTCTTACACCTACTGGAAAGGTTCTGGCAGCAGCATTTCATTCAGTATCTACGAGAACTTCCGGCTTTAATACTTTAAACCTTGAAGATTTGACAACGCCGGCAAAATATTTATCTATAATTTTAATGTTTATAGGATCGTCACCTGCATCAACGGGAGGCGGCATAAAAACCTCAACCTTTGCGCTTATCATTTTGATGATATATACTGTAATTGCATCAAAAGAACATGTTGAAATATTTAAAAGGCGCATACCGATGGATAATGTATTTAAAGCTATAGTTATAGCGATTGTATCTGTACTGCTGGTGTTTATCAGCTCATTTATATTGACAATTACGGAAGAGGCAGACTTTTTTTCGATTGTATTTGAGACCACGGCAGCTTTTTCAACTGTTGGTTTGAGTTTAGGTATTACGCCGGGGCTTACGGATTTTGGTAAAATCGTAATAATATTGACTATGTTCACAGGCCGATTGGGACCGCTCACTCTTGCTACGGCTTTAGGCAATCAAACAAATAAATCATTAATAAAGTTTCCTGAAGAGCGAATCCTAGTAGGTTAAATGGAGGATTGATGCATGAGGCAATATTTGGTTGTTGGTTTAGGCCGTTTTGGTTCAAGTTTAGCTAAAACGTTGTACAACCTCGGTTATGATGTTATGGGAATTGACCGAGATGAAGATATTATACAGAACATGGCTGACAGCATAACCCATGCAGTTCAAGCAGATGCGACAGATGAAAATATTTTAAAGGCATTAGGTGTTAAAAATTTTGATGTTGCAATAGTTAGTATAGGAGATGATATTCAATCAAGTATTCTGATTACGATTATGTTAAAGGAAATGGGTATAAAATATGTAGTAGCAAAAGCCCAAAGTCAATTACATGGAAAGGTGTTGTACAAAATCGGTGCTGATAGAGTGGTATTTCCAGAAAGGGATATGGGCGTCCGAGTTGCTCACAATTTGATTTATTCTAATATTCTAGATTACATAGAGCTTTCGCCGGAATATTCCATTGTAGAAATCGCCGCTGTACCGGCATGGTTTGATAAAAGCCTTAGACAGCTCGATATGAGAAAAAAATACGGATTAAACGTTATGGCTATAAAGCGCAATAATAATGATGTAATAATTTCGCCTCATGCAGATGATGTGATTTTTAAAGATGATATACTTGTGGTGGTTGGCCATAAAGAGGATATAGAAAAATTGGAAAGGTATTTTGAATAGGTGCAGATAAATGTTAAAAGAACTATCTAAAAGGCAACAAAGATTAATTAAGACCTTGAGAGAGTCTAAAACCGCAAGAGTGAAAAATCGGTGCTTTATTGTTGAAGGTGTAAGAAATATTGAAGAAGTTATTGATTCTGCTTATGACATAAGATTTGTCGTATTATCGGATGGTTTTTTAGACTCAAATGATGTCTTTTTAGGAAGGCTTAAAAAGAAAATTTCTGAGGACAGATTATACAAGGCTTCAAATAAATCCTTTACCGAACTGGCTGATACTGTAACACCTCAAGGAATTTTAGCGGTTATCAATTTTAAAGATGCGAAGCTGGATAATATAATTAAAGACAACTTTCTAATAATTGCTTTGGATAAAATACAGGACCCAGGCAATTTGGGGACAATAATAAGAACTGCCGATGCAGCTGGTGCTGATGGCATTATTGTAGGAAAAGGGTGTGTAGACATATACAACCCCAAAGTTGTTCGGTCAGCTATGGGTTCCATATTCCACATTCCCATAGTGCATACTGATGATTTAAGCAAAACACTTCTTGAGATAAAACAGAGAGGTGGGCAAGTTGTAACCACACATTTATCTGCAAAACAAGATTATTACAATGTAAACTTTAAAACAAGTACCGTCATAGTGATGGGTTCGGAAGCGAGTGGCGTATCGCAAGAAATCTCTGAGATTTCCGATAAATTAGTTAGAATTGATATGCCTGGTCAGGCTGAGTCGTTAAACGTAGCAGTAGCCCATGGCATCATAGTATTTGAAGCTGTAAGACAAAGGAGCAGAACAAAAAAATGTTAAAACTTTCTTGATATATGCTGCGATTTATTTACAACATTCTCCACATTATTTAATGACAGTTAGCCTTACAAAAAAGTTTTGTACTTCTGTAAACGAACAATAATTTTTTAGAAGCTCTCGTAGTTTAACTTGGATTTATTAAGCTGCGGGAGTTTTTTGTTTTTTTTGAATCCATTCAAACATTAACGATAGTTTTGCGAAATCTAAAGAACTTGACAAATCAAACTATTCATTTTTATTATATAGATTAGGAACGATTGCTTCAATTTTCTTGCATTTCTGGCACTGCCAGTTACTATGCTGTTTTGGGGGTTGAAGGGATAAATTTTTTGATTGAGGGGTAAATATTATGATTAAAGTCATTATTGCAGATGATGAGGTGAAAGTGTGTCAACTGATTTTTGGTTTAATTGATTGGAAGTCTATGGATATGGAAGTAGTTGGGATTGCAAATAATGGTTTAGAAACATTAGAGTTAATAAGAAAATTAAAGCCTGATATAGTGATTACAGATATTCGTATGCCTGGTTATGATGGGTTGGAAGTGATTAAGCAAGGCAAGCAAATAAACAAAAATATAGATTTTATCATAATAAGTGGTTATGGTAATTTTGAATATGCTCAAAGCGCTATAAAATATGGAGTTAGCGATTACTTGTTAAAGCCCATTAACAAAAAAGAACTTATTACTACTCTAAACAATATCCGTAAAAAACATAAACAAAAAACAGAACACAATACTGTACAAGAACAGCTGCGACTTAGTCTACAAAACAATGCAGAAAAATTACGTTCTAGCTTTTTAAATGATTTGTTAGAAGATGTAGTTAATCAAATTAATTTTAATATTGATGAAGTAAATAAGAACTACTATTTTCATTTCTGCCCTGGCATTTTTGAAGTGCTAGTAGTTAAACTAGATTACGAACATAATGAATCTTATGGGAACATACAGATTCTAAAACAAAAAATTTCACACATCTTAAGGGAAAAGTTAATATCAGACTGTTTTGACATGGAAATTTACTTAAAAAATAGCAGAGTATATTGTATGTTAAACTATGGAGAGCAGAATAAAAAAAACATACGAAAAAAACTAAAATGCAGTCTAGATGAGATACTTGTACAAAAAAACTTATTTTGTACTAAAGAAGTGACGATAGGTCGTGGAGAGGCAGTAAATGACATATGCCAGATAAAACATTCTCTTAAAACAGCTGAATGGGCAATAAAACAACGTTTGGTAGAAGGAACTGGGAAAATACTTGAAGGTTTTCAGCCGAAAGTATATTCTGATTTAAAGGTCCTTTTTGGTGACACTATTAAAAAATTGGAAACCTCACTAGAAATTTTAGACAAAGATGGTGTCGTTAGAGAAATAGATTTTCTTAGGCATCAAGTTTTAAGAAAAACAAATGTTTTTGGCCAGGAAGTTTTTAATTTAGTTATCGATATATTTAGTTTGTTTTTAAGATCGATTAGAAATTTTCAATTTGACGTAGATAAAATTGAAGATTCTAATTCGACTTTTTATTTACGAGCTGATCTATGTAGTTCTGTATGGGAATTGTTTATTTGTTTGTCTGAATCTATAAGTAAAATTATAGATGTTATTATAAAAGAAAAAATTCAAGCTGATATTAAACCGATATTGATGGCAAAAGAATATATTCATCAAAACTATATGCATCGTATAACTTTAAAAGAAGTTAGTGAATTTGTTGGGTTTAATGAGTCGTATTTTAGTGCCTTATTTAAAAAAGAAAGCGGAAAAAATTTTACGGAATATCTTTCGGAAATTAGAATAAACAAGGCTAAAGAATTATTAAAAGAAACAAATTTGAGCACCATTGATATTTGCCAAACCGTTGGATATAACGACCTAAAGCATTTTACAAAAACTTTTAAGCGGCTTACGGGACTGAAACCTCATGAATATAGAAAACTTTATGCTTAGAATGGAAAATCGAGCTATGAATAAAAATAAGTATTTATTTTACAGGGCTTTTTATATAATTGTAGCTTTGATTGTCTTATCAGCCTATCTTCTTATTTTTTTAACTGTAATTTATTGTAATTCACAAAGTATTTATTTTTTATTATTGATAGTACCCTATTTTGCATACTTGGGCACTTTATATTTGTTTTATAGGTGGTTATTTATACCGTATAAAGAAACTTCTAAAATAATGCAGCTTTTTGTAAAAGGCTATACGGTACAAGGAATGTTTGAATTGCAATATCCTTTTAGCCCCGAAATGGAAGATGTTATCAATAAAGTTAAAGCAATTTATAATACGCAAGAAGTTATGAAAGCTACAAAAAAGCAAGCACAGTACCTTGCTCTACAAAACCAAATCAATCCTCACTTTTTATATAATAGTTTGGAAGGAATTCGAGGAGAGGCTATTCTAGCAGGTTTAGACAGTATTGCTGAAATGGCTGAAGCTTTAGGTAAATTTTTTCGGTACGCGATTTCTAATTATAATAATCTGGTTACTTTAGAGGATGAATTATCTAATATTGAAGATTATTATTATATTCAACAATATCGTTTTGGCGAACGCCTTAGTTTAAGTATTGAAATTGACAGCGAAAATAAAGATGAAGTACTAAAATACCAGTTGCCTAAACTGACACTCCAACCTATTGTTGAAAATGCCATCTTTCACGGTATAGAAAAGAAGATGGGGAAAGGACATGTACGTATAAAGGTTGAAACCACTCCCAAGAGATTAATAATTACTGTTTCTGATGATGGGATAGGAATGAAAGAAGAGCGCCTAATGGAACTTAATGAAAAGCTCAATGTACAGTCTTTTGAATATGTGAAGTCAGATGATGAAAAAAAAGCAGGAATTGCTATGATAAATGTCAATAATAGGATAAAACTTTTGTTTGGAGAACAATACGGTATTAATATTTTTAGCACTGAAAATGTAGGAACAGATGTAGAAATTACTCTGCCCAGAATATTTAGAACAGAAGGTGCTATAGATGAAACAAGAAATTTTTAGGTTAGAGAGAGTAACTCAGATTATTGATGGTGTAACCGTTTTAGATAATTTTAGCATGCACATTTTTAAAGGAGAAATTATGGGACTATTATGCTTAAACGACCATGGCAAAGAAGCACTTATCAAACTTTTCTGTCAAAACGTTCCCATACATTATGGTCATGTTTATTTAGAAGAAAACATGGTTAACAATTATGAACACAGTTCTATGAGTTACAATCCGGTTGCTGTAATTGAAAGACAAAGTCGTTTAGTAGAAAACTTAACTGTGGTGGACAATATTTTTGTAATCAGTAAAGGTTTTAAAGGATACTTAATTAATTCTAATTTTCTAAATGCTAAATTGAAATTACTTACAAAAGACTTAAATATTTCGATAGACGGCAATGAATTAGTTTTCAATTTGTCACCTTTTGAAAAGTGCGTTGTGGAAATTTTAAAGGCTATTGTAGCAAAGGTTAAATTAATCGTTATTCGAGATATTAGCAATTTTATAAGCACGGCAGATTTAAAAAAAATTCATAAAATCATTAGATATTATACAAAACAAGGAATATCCTTTTTATATATCTGTAATCATCATGAAGAAGCTTTTAAAATATGTGATAGAATTTCAATAATGAAAAATGGGAAAGTAATTAAGGTATTAAATAAAAGTGAATTTCGAGATGAGGTGATTGCTTCTTTTAGCCTTGATTTTAGCCATATTGACTTTCCGTTAGTTTCTAGAGAAAGTGAAAATGGTATATTAAAATTCCAAAATATTTCAACAGATAATATAAAGAATTTGAGTTTCACTATACAAAAAGGTGAATGTGTAGTTTTTTTAGATATGAACAATACTGTTTTAACTGATTTTATAGAATTAATTAATGGAGAAATAAAACCATTATCTGGTCAAATTTTTTTTAAAGGAGTAAATTACACTAAAACCCTAAAACATTTAAAAAACAATATATGTTTCATTCAAGAAAATCCAATTCAAAGTATGTTATTTAAAGAAATGAGTTATATCGATAATTTATGTTTTCTAGCAAACAAGAAACTATCTTTCTGGTGTCCAATGAAAAATATCCAAAAAAGTGTAATTCAAGAATATGAGAAATTAATCGGTGAAGATATTTATGCAAGCGATATAAAAAATTTAACGCCCAAATCTTTATATAATTTAGTGTACTATAGGGTTCATCTTTATAAGCCTGACATTGTTATTTTAATACAACCCTTTTCTGATGCAGATATGTATCATAGGCATCATTTGGTACAGCTAATTGATCAATTGAGAAAAAAGCATATAACAGTGATTATTTTAGCAGTTAGTATATCTGATTGCCTTGTTGTAGCAAACCGTTTAATGGTCATAGAACAAGGAAGGCTGCAAAAACAATATTCTAGTGAGAAGTTTTCCTATTTACGAGCCAATCTATGATAAACACCTCTGAAATACTCATCTGAACATTTCTAAAAAAACCCCCATAAATCCAAAAATTCCCCCCTTTTATCAGAAGTTATATATTGGTATGTTAATTATAAATAATTACGCAATAAAAACTATATAAACAATAGCACAAATCATATCAAACAAAAACCTATAACTAGGTGGTATTTATGCAAGAATACATTGTTGAAATGGAACACATTAATAAAACTTTTCCGGGAGTTAAAGCATTAGATGATGTATCTTTCAATCTAAAATCGGGAGAAGTTCATGCACTGCTAGGGGAAAATGGCGCAGGTAAATCCACATTAATGAAGGTGCTAAGTGGTGTTTATACTGCGGACAGCGGTGAGATTAAAATTTTTGGGGATACGGTTACAGAATTGACGCCGAAAAAAGCACAACAATTGGGTGTAGCTATAATTCACCAGGAATTAAATCTTTGTCCGCATCTTTCGGTAGCCGAAAACATATTTTTGGGTCGAGAAATAACTAAGATGGGAATTTTATCAAGTAAGGAGATGAGTAAAGAGGCCAAATGTATTCTTGATAAGCTTAATATTGATATTTCACCGGATGAAATTGTTGGCAATTTGCCTGTTTCAAAACAGCAGTTAGTAGAGATTGCCAAGGCTCTTTCTACAAATTCGCGAATACTGATAATGGATGAACCTACTTCTGCATTATCTGAAAAAGAGATTGATGATTTATTTAAGATTATAAGAAAATTAAAAGGAGAAGGTTGTGGAATAATCTATATTTCTCATCGTTTGGAAGAATTACAACATATCGTGGATCGCGTCACTATTATGCGAGATGGTAGATATATAACAACAATGAATTACGCAGAAACTACTTTGCAGGAAATCATATCCAACATGGTGGGTCGCGAAATAAAACAGAAATTTCCTAGAGTTAACGTAAAAAGAGGGGGAAAAATATTCGAAGTTAAAAATTTAAATGCGGGCAGGCTAGTAAGAAATATTAATTTTGAGCTATATGAAGGTGAAATTTTAGGGATAGCCGGTCTTATGGGAGCTGGTCGGACAGAGACAACACGTGCAATTTTTGGTGCGGAACCGAAAGAATCCGGCGAAATTATCCTAGATGGTAAATCTGTAACTATAAATAAGCCAATAGATGCAATTAATGCTGGCATAGTTTTGGTGCCGGAAGATAGAAAAAGAGACGGTTTGTGCACAAAGTTAAGTGTAAGAGAAAATATTGCTCTGCCAAATTTAGATTTTCTTTCTAAATCATGTGGGATTGTAGACGAAAACGAAGAAAAAGCAATTGCAAATAAGATGGTAAAAGATTTAAAAATTAAGTTGCCAGATATTGACGTGGTAACTGATAGCCTTTCAGGAGGTAATCAACAAAAGGTAGTAGTAAGTAAATGGCTAGCTAGGAATTCGCGGGTAGTAATATTTGATGAGCCTACAAGAGGAATTGACGTTGCAGCGAAAGTCGAGATTTATAATCTAATGAACGATTTAAAAAAGCAAGGAATAGGTGTGATATTCGTTTCTTCGGAAATGCCGGAGATTTTAGGCATGAGCGATAGAATACTTGTAATGTGTAATGGTAGAATTACCGGTGAGTTGGATATTGAACATGCCACACAAAACATGATCATGGAATATGCAACGAAATTTGAAAAGTAAATTAGCATAATTTTGCATGTAATAAACATATCACAATCTAGGGGAGTTAAAGATGAAAAAGAGAGATGATAAAAACATATTAAGAAAAATAATGGCTATAAGAGGAATGGGACAGGTAATTACAGTAGCTTTTGGTCTTGTAGTTTTGTGCATTGTGTTTGGAATATTAAATCCAGTTTTTTTCTCAAACAGAAATATTGCGAATTTGTTACGCCAGATTGCACCGATTCTAATAATTGGCATAGGTCAATCCTACGTATTAATTACTGGCAACATTGACCTCTCCATTGGTTCTGTAGTTGGCATGAGCTGCATGGTTTCTGCCACAATGATGACGAAAGGCGTAAATCCTTGGGTTGCTGTGTTAATTACATATATATGTTGCTTAGCCATTGGAATTATAAATGGTCAGCTCGTTGCAAACTGTAAGTTGCCTCCATTTATTGCAACCCTTGGAACTATGACTATTGCAAGGGGTATAGCACAGATTGTAAACAATAACTATAATACTGATTCGATAGGGGCAGCCGCAAAAGGTTTCAGGGACTTCTTTTACTATGGAAAGAATTTTGGGGTTTTTAATACAATATGGATTGCGGCTGTATTATGGATAATATTCAACTTTATTTTGAACAAAACACGTACTGGCCGTTATATTTATGCAATTGGCAGCAACATAGAGGCGGCGCGACTTTCTGGTGTCAATATTGCTCACATAACAACAACAGCGTATGTAGTAAGCTCATTTTGTTCTTGTACTGTTGGACTTATTACTTGTGCGATTAGTGGTATGGGCACTATGGATGCAGGAAACGGTTACGAAATGTATGCAGTTGCAGCTTCAGTTATTGGTGGTGTAAGTACCCTTGGAGGTCAAGGAATATTATTAGGAACAGTAATCGGTGCTTCTATATGGGGAGTGCTTCAAAATGGTCTACAATTTGCAGGAGCGCCGGTTGCTATTCGAAACATAGCAATTGGAGTTATTGTTGTAGTTTCTGTATTGCTAGATGTTATTATAAGAAAAGGCAGACCAATTAGAAAGAAGAAAAACATTACTACAGTTAATAAAGCTGAAATTAAAGCATAAATGCTTTAATTTTAAACTAAAACTAAAATAATCAGGGGGGAATTGAAGTGTTAAGAAAATTAATAGTAGGGCTTT
The DNA here is from genome assembly GCF_021991635.1 of Tepidanaerobacter sp. GT38. Taxonomy (GTDB): domain Bacteria; phylum Bacillota; class Thermosediminibacteria; order Thermosediminibacterales; family Tepidanaerobacteraceae; genus DTU063. Next base: position 51,732 of record NZ_JAFFJA010000050.1, on the reverse strand, counting down.
TATGTATGATCATGGTTGCCAGCCTATTAACGGGTTGTGGCGGCAATCAACCAGCACAGCAGGAAACAACGCCGCAGCAAGAAACGTCTCAAGGGGCAGAATCTGAAAAATATAAGATATACCTTATAACTATGGATCAAATGGACCAACATTGGGTAAATGTTGACTTAGGTTGTAAAAAGGCTGTTGATGAGTTAGGTAATATCGATTACCATTGGCTTGCTCCTGATGTAAAAGATGATGCTAAACAAATCGAGTGCATAAATAATGCTGTAGCAGCTGGCGCAGATGCAATACTTTTAGCAGCAAATGGGCCTGATGCAGTAACTTCTGCTCTTGAAGAGGCTAAAGCTGCAGGAGTTACGATCGTCTATGTTGACTCTCCAGCAGCTTTCCCTGCCGTTCAAACTATAGCAACTGATAACGTTGCTGCAGGTCAAAAAGCCGGTGAGGAGTTGATTGGGGCTCTTAAAGCTAATGGCATTACAGAAGGGAAAATCGGCATAGTTAATGTAAATGCTGCCACAGCGTCTACAGTAGCCCGTGAAGAAGGATTCCGCAAAGCTTTTGCAAATACCAATTTTGAAATACTAGAAACCCAGTATAGCGATGGTGATGCTGCTAGATCAAAAGATATTGCTGCAAACTACATAACACAGGGTTGTGTTGGCATTTTTGGTGCAAATGAAGGATGTACAGTAGGTACAGGAAATGCAATAAAGGAGTCAGGTGGAAAAGTTATCGGTGTTGGGTTTGACAAATCAGATGCTATTCTTAATCTGATAAAAGAAGGATACTTATATGCAACAATGGCTCAGAACCCAGATATAATGGGTTATGAAGGAATTAAAACAGCAGTAAAAGCTTTAAAGGGTGAAGATACTGGCCCAGATTACATAGATACAGGTGTATCAGTGTTAAAGAAAGAAGATGTATAAATAGGTGTAAAGTAGCTTAATTTAAGGGTGGTTTTACATTCGTATAAACCACCCTACTCCTAGTAAATGTCTTAGATATTTAAATTTATGATACAATGTCACTTCTGATCTCACTAACTTTCGGTCAATAAAAAATATACAACGTTATATGTATTCAAAAATAGGTAATTTATAACATATTGCAAATGGTATTAATTAATATATTGCAAAATGTGCTTTTTGCAAATATAAAAATTAAAGTAATTATGCACATTATTTTACAAAAAATTACATATATGGTATGAATTGTAAAAATATAAAATTATTTTATAAGAATTTGTCTGTAGCTGTGTTATATGAACTTTGATAGCAATCGAATGTCTAGTCTATAGAAAGGAGTGAGGATGTGATAAAAAAGGTTGTAGGTATACTAACTTTAATAATATTTATAACAACGCTAGTGCCACTAAATGCACTAGCTGAAGAGACAGTAAACGTTGAACAAATTTCGGACAAGATGCCAGGAGATAAGGTGGTCATAAAAGGTACAACCAATCTAGATGAAGTAACAATAAAAATTTTAAGACCAAACGGCACAATAATGTATGTTAACGTAATTAAAGGGACAGAAAATGGCGACTTTGAAGATGTCATCACATTACCAGGAGATGCGCCAGTTGGTAGATATACAGTAATAGTTGGGAAGGGCAATATAACTGCAATAGAATACTTCGATGTGATAAAAGAAACAATTCCAGAGCTTGAAGCTATAGAACTAGATGTTGATGAAGTTTTCCTAAAAGAGGGCGAGACCTATCGACTAATAGTTAAAGCCAAATACAGTGATGGAACAGAAAAGGACGTGACAGAAGAAGCAAGTTATGAGAGCTCAAATACCAAAGTTGTAACGGTCATCGGAAAAGGTAAAATCAAAGCAATAAGTGCTGGTAATGCTGTCATAACTATAAAGTATCAAGGTAAGGAAGTAACTTGCGAAGTAAAAGTTCTTAAAGAAAGCACTGGTAGTGGAGGAGGATCATCAAGACCTAAAGAACCAAAGGAGCCTAAAGAACCAGAAGAGCCAGAAGAACCACCTATAAAGAAAGCATTTGAAGATATTGAAGACTACCCATGGGCAAAAGAAGCAATAGAAACATTAGCTACCTTAGGTATCATAAAAGGAACTTCGGAAACAACTTTTGAACCCGGTAAAAATATCACAAGAGCAGAATTTATTACTTTGCTAGTAAGAGCGTTTAATCTAGAAAACATGGGAGAAATCGATTCTAACTTTGATGATGTAGAACAACACATGTACTATTATGGACCGATAGGGATAGCCAAAAAAATAGGGATAGCCAAAAAATTAGGCATTGTTAAAGGCGTAGGTAATAACAAATTTAACCCATATGTCATATTCTAAAATGAGTATTGAGTATACAATAAAGCCTGAAAACATTAAGGCAAAAACAATTGCCGTTAGTATTCGACTTTACAAAAAGGAGTTTAATCAAGAAAAACTATCTTTGGCTAAGGGGCTAATAAATGTAATATCGCCAAAATGTGTTGATCAATCTGGAAATGATATACCATTTAAAGATTCAGAGGGGATTATAACTATTGGCCCCATTCCAAATAATACAGAGTTCGTAGAATATAATTATAGGACAAAACTTGGTGAGATGAGCGGCAATAGAGTTGTAGGAGATTTATATGAAGACTTGGTCGTATTTTCAGGAGAAAATGTATTATTACTCCCTTTTTTTGAAAACCGTGAAGATTTATACTCTATAAATGAATATATCGATAAGATTACAATACAAGTAGATGTCGATGAAAACTGGAATGCGGTAATGCCTTACCAAAACAATGTAAATAAAGACAAGAAAGTAACAATTAACCGTCCAGACTGGTATGTATTTTATAATTTAGCTAAGTCTTGTTATGCCTTTGGGAAATTTGAACCCCTTACAATAAACACAGTTGATGGAAGTTTTAACTTCTTAATCGATTCTTCATATAAGGAAAAATTAACGTCAGAAAACGTTAAAACAATACAGAACTTGTACAATTATTATACAGAAAAATTTGGAAGTGGACTTAGAGATTACTCGATTGTTCTTTTGAGGAGAAATTTGACAAATGATTTACTAATTCTAGGTGGTGTAGGTGGCAAATCTTTAGGTATTTCATTTGATATACAAAGTGGAGATGAGTGGTTTACTTTTTCAAATACTTTATATCATGCCTTTTTTGACAGTAAAATTAAGGCGATGAACCTTCACTTCCCACCAAATCTGTGGTTATATAAAGGTTTAGCAAGCTATTATGTAGATAAATCTGCAAGTCAAATTCCTGCTACTGTTCGCAGTAAGTATGGCATTGAAACAAATCTAAATCCTGAAAGTAAGTACGATATTTATTTATATTTTGCCCTAAAAGAACCACTTTTGAAAGTCTCTCCTGCCAATGAGGAATACATGCTAGCGGCACAGAGTGATTTCTATTATAACTATAAAGTGCCTTTTGTAATAGAAGCAATAGAAAATATGGCACAAAAAATAAGCGGATCGAGTGACAATTTATTAAATGTTTTGATGAAATATTCTAACCTGGATACCATAAATTTTGCAGTAATTATGACTGAAATTTTAGGAGAAGAAGAAGCTAAAATACGAGCATATCTGTCCGGAGAAGACATAGTACCGTTTTTATGGGATAAAATCAAAGAACCGAAAATAGAAGAAACTATATTAAACTTAGACATGTATGAAAGGTATTTGACGTTATTATTTCAAACTGAATTAGGAGAATTTCCGTATGATCCTGTAATACTTTTGGAACCGAAAAGTCTATTAGAAGAAATAAAAAATAGCAAGATAAGTTTTGCGACACAAGAAATACAGGAAATGGTCAGAAACTATTCAGAGACTATTTATCTTCTACTAATGCAGAATGCCCTGAGAGCAAAAATTTGCGGTCAAAAAGATCTTTCAAATGCCGAAATAAGATATGTACTGAACAATAGCGAAAACATTGAAAAATGGACAGATTACGTAAGTAAGGTTGGTTTATATGGATCAAGTGAAGGTGCCAACTAAAATTAATGCAACAGTTGTTTTCTTAATATTAATCGCCAGCGTTATAACTTATTTTACATATACTCATTTTCCTGATCAAACACTTTACAATATGTCTTTCGAGATAACGCCCATTTTTTCTGAAGATAATTTACTAAAAGTTAAGTTAAAGGTAGGAATTTCTTCTAAGAACAATCAAAATAAAATTGATTTTTACACCGGTGATAAAAACATTGCTGTTATCCATTGTGTAGATGACAAAGGAAACAAAATTATTTTTAAAGAAGAACAAGGAATTCTTAGCATTCCGACTAAAGACAAATCAAAAATAGAAATTTTATATTATGTAAAAATAGGGGTTTTAGGGAAACACGGTTATCGTGGCAAAATTTACGATGATTTAGTCGTATTTGATGGAGGTCAAGTACTACTTTTCCCGATTGACTTTTATAATGAAGATTTTGATGCAAACCAATGTGAGATTGGCAGCATCGCAATTAAATGTAATGTAAAAGAAAGCTGGGAAAAAGTGATACCTTACGAAAGAATAAATAAACCAACTTGGTTTCAATTATATGCATTGTACAATTCGTGTTTTGCGTATGGCGATTTAGAAAAAAAAGAGTACAAAAAAGGCCCAGCAGTGTTTCGCATCTATCGAGATGTAAAGTGCGATTCAATTCCTAAAGAGGCGGAAGTAGGGTTAAATTATTTATTTGATTATTACGCTTCTTTATTTGAGTTTGTGCCTGACGATTATTCGATAATTTTATTGCGCCGCAACCAAGAAGATCAGCAATATATAATAGGTGGAGCAGGAGCAAAAACAGTCGGTTCAACCTTTGAATATACGGATTTAAGAGATTGGCAACTTATGAGTCACCGCATGTTTCATGGTTTTTTTGAGACAAAGGTAAAATCAAAAAAATTTTTTAAACCTCCTCAGTTATGGTTTTATGAAGGTTTAGCAACCTATTATGAAAATAAATCTATGGAGAGTTTGCCTTACGACTTAAAAACTAGCCTAAGTTTACAAATTGAGGACTTATTTACTAAGCTCTATAGAGAATATATATATATGAGATTAAAATATCATCCCTTGTTAACACTTACTCCAATGAATGAAGAAAATATTATTGCATTTCCTGCCAAAGCTGAGTTTTTGCATTATACTCAAGCACCTCTTGTAATAAAAGCCTTGGAAGATTTATGTGCTAATACAAACGGTTCTAACACAATACTGAAATATATAATAAATAACTACAATAATGATGAAATGTTGTCTGTAAAAAACATTGTATTTCATTGTCTTAAAGATGAACGAAACTTTGATTTTTATAATAGGTATTTTTTAAACGATGAAATATTACCCCTTTGGTACTTGAGCGAAAACAAATCTAATAATGAGGATCTTGAGAATGTGATCAATGACCTAAATTTTATTGAATATACAATATGGAGTTGGCTTAGGGTCGATTTTAAAGATTTACCGCTCTATCAAGTAGAGAAAAATGATATATATAGGTTATCAAAAATAAAGCAGATTGATAACGTGCATTTTGCAGATGAAGATACAGAAGAAAAAGTTAAACAACTGTCTTCAGGCGTATATTATGCCTTAAAAGAGTTTGTTTTGAGGTCACATATTTGTAATGTAGATTATAAAAACCCAATAAGTAAAATTGAAACCTTATTAACTAAAGAAAACATAGATAAATGGCAAGCTTGGATTTCAACTCACTTTGAGGGGGAATAGTATGCGTGCCATCGGAGTCGATATTGGTGGAACAAAATGTAGCGTTTGCTTGGGAGAAATTTTAGAAGACCGTGCTATTATCCTTCATAAGTGTCAACCTCACCTGACTAAAATATACTCTCCACAACAAATGTTAGAACTAATTGTTAAAGATATACTATTATGCAAAGAGCATCTAAAATCAAATGAAGAGATTAAAGGAATTGGCATCAGTTGCGGAGGACCGCTGGATAGTAAAGCAGGGGTGATTTTATCTCCACCTAATCTTCCCGGGTGGAATGATATTCCTATCGTAGATTATATTGAGGAAAGAACTGGTCTTAAAGCATGGCTTTGCAACGATGCAAATGCAGGTGCCTTAGCAGAATGGAAGTTGGGTGCGGGCAAAGGTTGCTCAAACATCATTTTTTTGACTTTTGGTACAGGCTTAGGTGCGGGTATTATTTTAAATGATCGATTATATACAGGTACAAATGACATGGCAGGAGAGCTAGGTCATATAAGACTTGCAGATTACGGCCCAGTTGGTTATGGGAAAATGGGTTCCTTTGAAGGTTTTTGCAGCGGTGGAGGAATAGCTCAACTTGCCAAGATGATGATTATGGAAGAAATACAACTCGGCAATAAACCAGCGTTGGCGGAGGTAGCATCCAGTTTGGAAAGTATTACTGCCGAAGACGTAGGACGTGCTGCAATAGAGGGAGATAAATTGGCAAGGGAGATATTAAAGATTGTGGGCGTACAACTGGGTAGAGGCTTATCCATATTAATCGACTTACTTAATCCTGAAAAAATCATAATTGGTAGTATATTCAGTCGAAGTTATGATTACATATGGCCTTTTGCCAAAGAAGTGATTTGTAATGAAGCTCTTCCATTGTCGAGAAAAGTTTGTCAAGTTGTACCAAGCCAGCTTTCTGAAGCTGTGGGAGATATTGCTGCGCTAATGGTAGCTGAATACTTTTCGAAATGGGAGAGATTTTAAATGAAAGCAAGAACACTAAAATTAGTGAATTCCTTTTTTGATAGCCATAGGGATTTACAGTTTTTGAAGCAAGAAATTTTACAAGCGTGCGAGCTCGTATTAAATACCTATAGAAATGGCGGCAAGCTTTTAATTTGCGGAAATGGAGGAAGCAGTGCAGATTCTGACCATATTGTAGGAGAGTTGATGAAGGGATATCAGTTACAAAGACCTTTAGATAATTCTATCAAAGAGAAATTTAAACAATGCTTCGGAGAAACCGGAAGTAAGGTGGCTGAAAAGTTACAAGGGAGCCTTCCTGCCATATCCTTGAGTGCTCATACTGCTTTTAATACTGCTTTTATAAATGATGTCGACTGTGTGTTAAATTATGCGCAACAAGTTATTGGATATGCTAACAAAAGTGATGCTATAATTGGGATTAGTACATCTGGCAATTCAGAAAATGTCTTTTATGCTTTAATGACAGGGAAAGTAAAAGGTATAAAATGTATTGCTCTTACAGGAAAGGATGGCGGAAAATTGGCTTCCGTTGCTGATTGCTGCTTAAAAGTGCCAGCAGAAGATACATATTTGATACAAGAATATCATTTAGCCATTTACCATTTTATTTGTGCATTTGTAGAATCAGAAGTGTTCGAGAAATAAATTATATATTATTAATAAAATAACTTAGTAATATATGTTAAGTGAGCTCTTTGTAAAATAAAGGTAATTCCATCAATTTTATAAAAGTATATTTTAAAGAAGTAAGTTAATAAGAGTTGAAGTACAGTTTTAACTGCAACTAGCGGAATTGATGTTTATAGAGTAAAACAACTGAAATTATTGTACAGAATGAAAGTTGTGAAGAAATGGCTATAAACTTTTACCTGTCAATAACATTAGAGTTCTTTCTCTTGTAAATACTTTTGTGCTGTGCTATAATAGTGGTAAACCTTACGGGAAAGGGCGTGTTCCGATGCTGACCGCCGACTTTTTTTGGAATATTTTTGAGGTTACAGGTTCTATTACTGCTTATCTTATTTATAAAGAATTATTAACAACATAAAAGCTATGAAGGAGAGAGTAAGTGGAGGAGCCTTTCAGGGAGAGAGGGTCGTTGACTGAAAGCCTTCTTATGGTTGATTCCACCGAAGTTCACTCTGGAGCAGGGGGGCTGAATTTTAGTAGGTCTCCTCGGTTTTCGCCGTTACTGAATAATGAGAGTTTGTTTTTCAAACTGAAAAAGGGTGGTACCACGGAAGGAAGCTTTCGTCCCTAGCAGGGCGGAAGCTTTTTCATTACTATAGATAAATGTGCGGGAGGTATATAAAATTGAAAGAAGATTTAATGCGCTTAAAAGAAGAAGCTATACAAGCCATAGACAATCTACAAAATATAGACGAATTAAATAGCCTAAGAGTAAAGATTTTGGGCAAAAAGGGTGAACTTACACAAATCCTCAGAGGCATGGCAAGTCTTTCGCAAGAAGAGAGGCCTGTTATCGGAAAAATGGCCAACGAAATAAAGGACGACCTTGAAAGCAAATTTAGCGAGAAAATGCAGATTTTAAAGAAAGCACTGAAAGAGCAAAAGATGCAGCAGGAGTTTGTAGATGTAACCATTCCTACAAAAATATCAATAGGTAGCAAACATCCACTGACTTTGGTTATGGATGAAATCAGGGATATATTTATAGGCTTGGGGTATGAAGTGGTAGAAGGACCGGAAATTGAACTAGATTACTATAATTTCGAGGCTTTAAACACACCACCCGACCATCCGGCCAGGGATGTTCAAGACACATTTTATATTACCGAAAATATCCTGCTTAGAACACAGACTTCACCGGTTCAAGTGAGAACCATGGAAAAGCAAAAGCCACCTTTGAAAATCATTGCGCCCGGCAGAGTTTATCGTTCGGATGCTGTAGATGCTACCCACTCACCTATGTTTCATCAGGTAGAGGGACTAGCTGTAGGTGAAGGATTTACTATGGGAGATCTAAAAGGCACCCTTGTTAAGTTTGTGCAGGAAATGTTTGGGCACGATCGAAAGGCGCGGTTTCGCCCCCATTTTTTCCCGTTTACGGAGCCCAGTGCAGAAATGGATATATCATGTATAGCTTGTGCAGGTAAAGGGTGCCGCATCTGCGGCTACACAGGTTGGCTTGAAATTCTTGGATGTGGTATGGTTCATCCGAATGTTTTAAGAAATGTTGGCTTTGATCCGGAAAAAGTTAATGGTTTTGCTTTTGGAATGGGTGTTGAAAGGATTGCAATGCTAAAATATGGAATCAATGATTTAAGACTCTTTTTCGAAAATGATGTGAGATTTTTAAAGCAGTTTTAGAAGGAGGATATTTGAATGCTGGTGCCAATTAGATGGTTAAAAGATTTTGTTGATGTACCCAATGACATTAATGAATTATCAAAAAGGCTAACTATGTCCGGATCTAATGTGGAAGGTATTGAGCACTATGGCAAGGAAATTAGCAACGTCGTCATAGGTCTTATTACAAAAGTGGAAAAACATCCTAATGCAGATAAATTGCTTGTTGTACAAGTAAATGTAGGCACCGAAGAACTACAGGTAGTAACGGGAGCCACCAATATCAAAGAAGGAGATAAGGTGCCTGTTGCCCTGCACGGTGCAACTATTGCAGGAGGCAAAAAAATTAAAAAGTCAAAACTTAGGCAAGTAGAATCGGCAGGAATGCTGTGTTCAGCGGAAGAATTGGGTTTTGACGACCACGGTTTGCCTAAGGAAGTTCAAGAGGGAATCTTCATTCTGCCAGAAAATGCTCCTGTAGGCGCTGATATCAAAGAATACTTAAATTTAGAAGATACGGTTATAGACTTTGAGATAACGCCAAACCGTTCAGATTGTTTAAGCATTACGGGGATGGCTAGGGAAGTTGCCGCAACTTTTAAACTTGATTTTAACGTACCTGCTATTTGCTTAAAAGAAGAATCAGAAAAAACAGCTCAAGACGTAGCTAAGATCTACATAGAAGCTGAGGACTTGTGCCATCGATATGTAGCGCGAATAGTAGAAGATGTGGTAATAAAACCTTCTCCCCTCTGGATGCAGCGGCGATTACAAACATGTGGAGTGCGGCCTATCAACAACATAGTCGATATTACAAACTATGTCATGCTTGAGCTTGGGCAGCCTTTACATGCCTTTGACTTTGACAAAGTAGAAGGCGGTACAATTATTGTGCGCCGAGGCAAGCCACCGGAGAAATTAGATACACTTGATGGTGTCACAAGAGACCTAAATGAAAATATGCTGGTTATCGCAGACATCAATAAGCCTTTAGCTGTTGCTGGAGTGATGGGAGGAGCCAACTCAGAAATAACTCCTACTACCACCCGAATTTTGTTGGAATCAGCTAATTTCTTAGGTTCTAGCATAAGACAGACTTCAAGACAGCTGGGCCTTCGGTCTGAGTCTTCCATGAGATTTGAAAAGGGTATCGACCCTAACTTGTGCTTAAAAGCGGCCGACAGGGCATGCGAATTAATTGAACAGCTTGGGGCAGGAAAAGTATTAAAGGGTTATGTGGATGTATTTCCTCGTAAAACTTCTTCGAAAGTAGTTCCCTTTAATCCTGAGAGAATAAATAAGGTTCTGGGAACCGATATTAGTGCTGATGAAATGGTAGATATACTTAATCGCTTGGAGATTAAGGTGAACACGACCAGCGATGGGTTTGAAGCAATTGTCCCCTCATTTAGAATGGACATTACCCAGGAAGCGGACATCGTAGAGGAAATAGCCAGAATCTATGGTTATGACAGATTGCCGATTACTTTGCCCGAAGGCAATGTAACCCATGGCAGGTTAAATTCACAGCAAAAATACTTAAATGACATAAAGGATTTGTTGGTCCATAACGGATATTCTGAAATTTATACTTATTCTTTTGTAAGCCCTAAGGTGTTTGACAATATAAATGCTCCGAAAGAAAGTGACCTGCGGCAAGTCATAACCCTTTTAAACCCATTGGGTGAAGACCACAGCATAATGCGAACCACCCTTATACCGAATATGCTTGATGTGGTCAGTTTCAATTTAAGCCACAAAGCCCATGACTTAAAGCTTTTTGAAGTTGGAGCAGTTTATCTGCCTAAAAAACTGCCTCTAGAGGAACTTCCCTATGAGAACAAGCGAATTTCCATTGGCTTGTGCGGAGATACAATTGATTTTTATGATTTAAAGCAAATAATAGAAACTATTTTCAACAAATTGCAAATACGAGATTACAAATTTATACAGTCACGACATTTTGCTTTCCACACAGGTCGCTGTGCATGTATTGAAATTGATGGTCAAGAGATTGGATATGCAGGTGAAGTACACCCGGATGTGCTGGAAAACTATGAAATAAGTAAAAAGACCTATCTGGCAGAGTTAAATCTAGATACAATTTTAAGTAAAGCTTCGCGGAAAATTGTGTTCAAGCCACTGCCAAAATTCCCAGCATCAGATAGGGATCTAGCTATAGTTGTAAAGGAAAGGATTTTAGCAGATGATATAATTAGTACAATAAAAGAAATTGGAGGAGAACTGTTAGAAAAAGTAGAGCTCTTTGATGTGTATCAAGGAAGTCAGATAGCCAAAGGATACAAGAGCATGGCTTTTTCCCTGATTTTTAGAGCTGAAGACAGAACACTTACTGATAAAGAGGTTAATGACATTATAGAAAAGATACAGACAGGACTCTATGAAAAATTTGACGCTACTTTGAGAAAATAAAGGATTTTACAGATATTTGAAGAATAATTAAATAACTGCTTGCAAAAATAAGAAGCGGCTACTTGCCGCTTCTTAAAATGTTATGGCATATGAAAAAATTGGGGTGGTCTGCATGTCCAATGAAACTAAGGCAATAAATCGGGTTAAAGTTAAAATTAATGGAGAAGATTATTATATAAAGGGAACAGTATCTGAGGAATATATTAGACAAGTGGCTCGATATGTGGATAAAAAGATGCATGATTTGGAACAAAATTGTTCCAAGTTAAACAGAACCCAATTGGCAGTGCTGGCGGCAATAAACATTACTGATGAGTTATTTAAATTAAAGCAGGAATATGATGAGTTTTTAACCGCTTTTGATAGCGAAACGAAGGGTTGATGGGTTATGCGAAATTTTGAAGTAGCATTTATATTCAATGACATTGCCGACATTTTAGAAATCAAGGGCGAGAACTTTTTTAAAATAAGAGCATATCGCAAAGCTGCACACATAATAGAAAATCTCCCTTTTGAGATAGAAGAATTAGCAAGAAAGTCTCAATTACAGGAAATAGAGGGCATTGGAAAGGCTTTGGAGGAGAAAATCCGTGAAATAATAAATACCGGTACATGCCGGTACTATGAAGAGCTCAGAAAGGATTTTCCCCGGGGCCTAGTAGAAATGCTCAAAATTCCGGGACTTGGTGCAAAGAAAATAAAAGTTATTTACGATAATCTAGGCATTTCATCAATTGAAGAATTAGAAAAAGCTGCACGAGCCCATAAACTCAGGGCATTACCGGGTATGGGTGTAAAGACTGAACAGTCAATTTTAAAAGGTATACAAACCCTAAAGGGTCAGGGAGATAGGGTGCTGCTGGCGATTGCCTTGCCAGTTGCAAATAGGATTGTAGATATTCTTTCCAGTATAAAGGAAATAACCAACATTGGCATTGCAGGAAGCCTTCGTCGTAAAAAAGACACGGTTAAAGACATAGATATCGTAGTTGCTGCGAAAAAACCTGATGCTTTAGCAAAAGATTTGCTAAAGCTTCCGATTATTTCGGAGGTCATAGCTCAAGGGCCAACTAAAATCAGTGTTATGCTCAATATGGGAATTCAGTTGGATTTAAGAGTAGTAAAGCCCCATGAGTTTTATTCTGCTATGCAACATTTTACCGGTAGCAAAGAGCACAATGCGAAGCTCAGGAGTATAGCTTTAAAGAATGGATACACATTAAACGAATACGGGATTTTCGAAAAAGAAAGCGGAGAGGTCTTTTGTCCTAAAAGTGAAGAAGAACTTTACTCAAAATTCGGCATGCCGTATATAATTCCTGAGCTCAGAGAAGATCGAGGCGAGATTGAGGCAGCTCTTTTGGATAATCTACCTGATGTTGTAAAGTTGGAAGATATACGTGGGGATCTTCATGTCCACAGCAACTTCAGTGATGGAATAAGTTCGATAGAAGCTATAGCTGAAAAGGCAAAAGCCCTTGGATATGAATATATAGCTATAACAGACCATTCAAAGTCTCTTAGAATTGCACGAGGCCTTGATGAACGGCGTTTGAGAGAGCAGCTTGAGATAATAAAAGACTTAAATGCCAAAAGTAAAGGCATACGAATATTAACGGGTATAGAAGTTGACATTTTGACTGACGGAAGTTTGGATCTGGGTGATGACATATTAAAGGAGTTGGACGTAGTAATAGCATCGGTGCACAGCGGATTTAAACAGGACCAAAAAACATTAACTTCGCGCATCGTCAAAGCCTGCTACAATCCATATGTAAATATAATAGCACATCCCACCGGCAGGATATTAAACGGCCGGGCACCTTACGATGTGGATATGGATTCGGTTTTAGAAGCTGCAGCTCAAACAGGTACAGTGCTTGAAATAAATTCTTCACCTGACAGACTTGACTTAAACGATGTATATGTAAAGCGGGCGATGGAAAAGGGAATAAAAATTGCCATAAACACAGACGCCCACAGCAGTGAAGCACTAACTGACATAATGTACGGAATATGGGTAGCTAGGCGCGGGTGGCTTACTGCAGAAAACATTATAAACACTTTTTCACTGGAAAAACTTTTAGAATTCTTAAAGGTGATGAAATGAACAAAAAGGTGCAATCCGTATTAGAATATGACAAAATAAAAAACATATTGAAGGAGTATGTAATCTCACCACTTGCAGCAGAAAAAGTCTTACAAATGAGGCCTTTAGATGATATAGATTTTGTAAAAAAACTTCAGCGTGAAACCAGCGAAGGTGTGGCCTTGTTAAAAGCCGGTATTAATTTTCCTCTTTCCGGTCTTAAGGATATAAGAAACGGACTCCGTTTAGCTAAAATGGGTGCTATGCTATCACCTGGACAACTGCTGGAAATGGCGTCCACTATGCGGACTGCCAGGCAAGTAAAAGCCATTTGGAACGAGAAAAAGCTAAATGATATTACCATCATAAATAATATAATAAATAACTTACATTCCTTTCAATCATTAGAGGAGAAGATTGAAATGGCGATTATTAGTGAAGAAGAGATATCAGACAATGCAAGTCCAAAGCTTAGTGCAATCAGACGACAAAAAAAGATGTTGGCTCAAAATATAAAGAATAAACTTAATGAGATAATTTCTTCCCCTCAATATCAAAAAGTATTGCAAGAACCAATAGTTACTGTTCGGCAAGACCGATATGTAGTGCCGGTGAAGCAGGAATTTAAAGGAAGCATTACGGGAGTAATCCATGACCAATCAGCCAGCGGCGCTACGCTTTACATAGAACCTATAGCAGTAGTACAGATGAATAATGAACTTAGGCAGTTGGAGCTTGAAGAAAACAAAGAAATTGAACGGATTTTATGGGACCTTTCTGGAAGAATACAAGAAAATCACGATTTATTAAGGGATACACTTCATAATTTGGCACAGCTTGACTTTATCATGGCAAAGGCCAGCTACAGTATTGACATAAGCGGAGTCGAGCCCATTTTTAATAGCAGGGGCTATCTAAATATATCTCAAGGAAGACACCCGCTCCTTAAAGGTCATGTGGTGCCACTGGATATTTTTTTAGGAGATAAATTTAACATATTGATAATTACAGGTCCCAACACCGGTGGTAAAACTGTGGCACTTAAAACTGTTGGCCTTTTTGTGCTGATGGCCCAATCAGGGCTGCATCTACCTGCCAAAGAGGGTACAGAGATTGCCGTTTTCAAGGAGGTCTTTGCAGATATTGGCGATGAGCAGAGCATAGAACAGAGTCTGAGCACATTTTCCTCTCATATGAAGAATGTAAAAGAAATTGTTGACTTAGCTTCCGATGATTGCTTAATAATTCTTGACGAATTAGGTGCTGGGACGGATCCTACAGAAGGTGCTGCACTTGCTATGGCTATTTTAAACTATCTTTATGAAAAAGGTAGCAAAGTGTTGGCAACTACCCACTACAGTGAACTTAAAACCTTTGCTTTTTCAAAAGTTGGCATGGAAAATGCCAGTATGGAATTTGATGTGAGAACCTTAAGCCCCACTTATAAGTTAACGATTGGCATTCCGGGAAAGAGCAACGCTTTTGAGATTGCGATGCGGCTTGGATTAAAAAAAGAGATAGTGGAGCTCGGCAAAAGCCTAATGGCCGAAGAAAATCTGAAGATAGAAGACATGCTTACACATATTGAAGAACAAAAAAGCAAGGCAGAGGAAGAAAGCGAAAAATTGCAGGCTTTAAAAAGGGAGTATCTAAAAAAACTTGATAAACTAGAAGAAGAACGGAAGAAAATGCGTTTAGAGCAGGAAAGGATTATTAAGAAGGCTAAAGAAGAGGCTCGACTGATACTAAGTAAAGTGCAGAGAGAAGCTGAAGAGATTATTAAAACTTTAAAAGACATGGAGAACGAAGATCAAGTTAGTATGAGGAATAAGGCGGTGCAGGAAGCCAGAGCATGGCTTAGAATGACCGATGAACAGTTGCAGGATTCTAGAGATTCCCTTGTTGTTAAGGTAGAAGCCAAGCAACAGCGGCCTCTCAAAGCTGGTCAGAAAGTTAAGATTTCAGGTTTAAACCAGGAAGGATATATTTTGTCTATTGATGATGTTTCTAAAGACGCTCAAGTACAAGTAGGCATTATGAAAATAAACGTTCCGGTTGCAAGCCTTCTACCTATTGATGAAGAGCGAGAATCAGAAATTGAAAAAAGCAGGTTTGCATCTATAGCGTTAACAAAGGCTAGAGAAATATCTAGAGAACTTGACTTAAGGGGTCTTACCGTTGACGAAGCCTTAATTAAAATTGACAATTACCTGGACGATGCCAAACTGGCCGGCATGAAAACAGTAACCTTAATTCATGGTAAAGGCACCGGTGCTTTGCGCCGTGGGATAAATGAGATGCTCAAAAACAGATCAGATATAAAGTCATTTAGATTGGGCAATGTGGACGAAGGAGGCACTGGCGTTACGGTGGTGGAATTATGAAAAGGGTCTTGATAAGTGCGTGTTTAGCAGGCTTTAATACCAAGTATAATGGCGGCCATAATTACAATGAGATTTTTGCAGATATGGTAAAAAAGGGGAAAGCTGTTCCATTTTGCCCTGAACAGGCTGGAGGTTTAACTACCCCCAGAAATCCATCTGAAATAACGGGCGGTGACGGTCGAGATGTATTGGAAGGCAAAGCTAGAGTGATTACGGATAAGGGAGAAGATGTAACAGAAGCTTTTATTAGAGGTGCTGAAGAAGCACTGAAACT
Source organism: Tepidanaerobacter sp. GT38 (assembly GCF_021991635.1). Taxonomy (GTDB): domain Bacteria; phylum Bacillota; class Thermosediminibacteria; order Thermosediminibacterales; family Tepidanaerobacteraceae; genus DTU063. Next base: position 35,501 of record NZ_JAFFJA010000050.1, on the reverse strand, counting down.
TGCAAAGCTCATCGGTGCGGATACGGCTATTTTAAAATCCAGAAGCCCTTCCTGCAGTACAAAATGTGTGTACGATGGCACTTTCAGCGGTACATTGCGCGATGGCATGGGAGTTACAGCTGCTTATTTAAAGGCCCACGGCGTAAAAGTTATAGATTCGTCTCATTTTATTGAAAGATAGGTTTCGCAGAAGATATTTAGATACAAAAAGCACCTTTTGGGTTTTAACCAAAAGGTGCTTTTTGACATTAAAATCCCTGCAATTCGTTGCTGTTAAACCAATTTTCTATCCATTCATTACGATTATTTCTGTGTTCGTTAGGATCGCTATGCTTATTGCGGTTATCCTGTTTATTATTGCCTTCTAAACCATTGTTCTCATTTTCATGTTCGTTTTCACCAGGAATTGTCACTTCAGGCGCTGACACATGCTGATTACAGTATTCTGTAGGCAATTCATACTTAGCATCTAACGGTATCTGCCCTGTGGGGGAAGGTTTGTAAGGTTCATGCCGTTTTATAAATACTTGTTTTTGAACAACTTCTTCAGGACAGAATTCTGTTGCAAGAAGACCGGTTGTAGTGTCAATAAATTCTTCAACATGCACATCACAGGTTTCTGTAGGCTGAGTTCCTCTTATAAAATATTCTCCTCGAACTCTGTGTCCCCTGGGGTCTTTTTTACAAAGTTCCGTAGGGAGTTTACCAGAGTCTATGCAAACCTGTATAGGGCCTACAATACCTTCGGGTTTGGCAAATTGAGCCTTTGGCAGGTCTTTATGAGCAACTGCCATTATCTGTTTCCACATTAAGGCCGGCTGATAGCCTCCTGCCACATTGCGCATAGGTGTCGGATCATCGTGTCCCATCCATACTACTCCTGCAAGGTGTGGAGTATAACCTACCCACCAAACGTCTTTGTCGTCGGAAGTAGTACCTGTTTTTCCTGCAACCGGGAATGGGAAATCCGCCAGTCTAGTTCCTGTACCTTCGGTTACGACGCTCCTTAGCATATCAGTAATTATGAAAGCTACCTGTTTGCTGATCGCACTCCACTGTTGAGGTTTATTTTCCAAAATAGTCCTGCCGTTTTTATCTACAACCTTTAAAATAGCCACTGGTTCTACATGTATGCCTTCATTTGCAAAAGTGCCAAAGGCAGATACCAGCTCCAAGGGTGTTACTCCTTTTGTAATACCGCCGAGAGCAGCTGACAGCTGCCTGTCATTTTTAGCTCCTGTCAGAATCAGGTTTTTTATGCCAAGCTTTTGAGCGTATTCAATACCCCTGTCAACTCCGATATCATTAAAAACCTTAACAGCTACAATATTTACTGAATCTGCAATGGCCTTTCTTATGGTGGTTAAACCCTTGAAGTTGTTTGTATAGTTTTTGGGAGACCATACCCCTCCAGAACCCGAAGGATAAGATACAGGAGAATCATCAACTACAGTTGCAGCGGTATATCCCATATCCACTGCAGCTGTATATACCAATACAGGTTTAAAGGTAGAGCCAGGCTGCCTAAAGGCTTGAGTGGCACGGTTAAAACCAAGTCTTTTCTGATGCTCCCGACCGCCTACTAAAGCCTTAATATACCCTGTATGAGGATCTATGATCACTGCAGCAGCCTGGGGCTGCACAACTCCATTTTCATCCTCTTTAGAATAAGGGTAATTTTTAGGATCAGATAATACCTTCTCAGCTGCTTCCTGGATTTCCATATCTACCGTAGTATATATTTTTAAACCACCTGTATATATCTTGTTATACGCTTCACTTTCCGAAATGCCTAATTCTTTTTGTAAAAGACTTGCCAATTCCTGTATCACATAATCTGTAAAATATGGAGCCTTATAATCTGCTGCCACATTTTTCAAACCAACAAGCTTTATTTCTTCTTGTTTTGCATTTCTGGCTTCCTCTTCGGTTATAAAACCTAGTTCAGCCATAGTATTTAGGATAATCTCCTGGCGCTCTTTTGCCCTTTCAAAATTATTATATGGTGAATAATAATCAGGGCCTTTCGTAATACCGGCCAGCATTGCTGATTCTGCTAAAGTTAGCTGATCAACGCTTTTACCAAAGAAAGTATCGGCTGCGGCTTCAACGCCGTAAGCTGAATGACCGAAGTAAATCTGATTTAAATAAAATTCCATTATTTCATCTTTGGTATAGTGTCTTTCCAATTGTATGGCGAGCCATGCTTCCTGAGCTTTTCGCTTCCAAGTCTGTTCAGGAGATAAAAAGGCGGTTTTTACCAACTGCTGTGTGATGGTGCTGGCACCGCGCTTAATATCGCCGTGGAGCATATTCGTAATTAGTGATCCTATAATAGATCGGATATTGATACCTTTATGGGAATAAAAGTATTGATCCTCAATTGCTATGAAAGCATTTATTAAATCTTTAGGTACTTTTTCGAGTGGTACCGGCTTTCTGTTTTGCTCACCGTGAAGCTCAGCGATAACTTGACCGTTTTGATCTAAAACTATGGAAGTTTCACTAGGTTTCAATTTTGTGGGATCAAATTCTGGGGCATCTTTTACATAATATAAAAAGACTCCTAAACCTGTCCCAAAACCGATTGTAATTAGTATTAGGGCAAAAATGATTATATAATACCAAGAGAATATCTTTCGCTTTTTTTGAGTTTTTTTGTTTGACATTTTAAGTCCCCCGATCTCCGTAAATAAGTGAAATGCAATATTCGGGAAATCCATAATTAAATTAAGCTATTTAAATACAGCATCTGTCCAACAAAAACATTATACCATACAAAAAAATATATGAAAACTATGTAAAAAGGCAATGGAAAGGCCAAAGGGGCCAACAAAATTAACATCTTATATAATAAACAAAGTGTCTTAATATATCAAGTATGTGTATGTGCAAAATCGTTGACATCACGTTTCAAATAATATATCATAATAAGGTAATAATATATATTTAAAGCGATGATGGGGCCAGTAGGCATCATGAAGCCTTACAGCGAATCGGGGACGGTGGGAGCCCGGTAGGTGATGATGGCTGAATATCCCCCCTGAGTGCCACCTTGAAACTTTCGGAGTAAAGGTGGACGGCGTATTTGCCGTTATTTGAATGAAGAGGTAAAGGTACTACTTATTATTATAAGTGGTCTTTTACTATTTGGGTGGTAACGCGGGAGAAAATCTCGTCCCTTTGGGCGAGATTTTTTTATATCTATCGTTTTTTGAGAACTACCATTAACTTACAAATGGTTAATAGCTTCTTAAAATTTTAAGGGCAGAATATATACTGTTAGAACAGGAGGATCTTGATGTTTAAGAAAGTAGAACCAACAATGAATTTTGTTCCTATCGAAGAAAAAATCTTAGATTTTTGGAAAAAGGAACGGATATTTGAAAAAAGCATCAAAAATCGTGAAAACGCACCCAACTATGTCTTTTATGAGGGGCCTCCCACTGCCAACGGTATGCCCCATGCAGGTCATGTCCTTACACGGGTAGTGAAAGATTTGATTCCCCGTTACAAGACCATGAGAGGTTACAAAGTTGACAGAAAAGCTGGCTGGGATACACATGGACTGCCGGTAGAACTTGAAGTAGAAAAACAATTGGGCATAAGCGGGAAGCCACAAATAGAGGAATATGGCGTTGAAGATTTTATTAAAAAGTGTAAAAACAGTGTTTTTACTTATGAGCAGGAATGGCGCAAGATGACCGAGCGAGTAGGATTCTGGATTGATATGGACAATCCATATGTAACATATCACAATACCTACATTGAATCGGTCTGGTGGGCCCTTAAGAAAATTTGGGAAGATGGACTGCTCTATAAGGGAAACAAAGTTGTCCCATACTGTCCGCGTTGCGGAACTTCTCTTTCCAGCCATGAAGTTGCCCAGGGATACAAAGAAGTAGAAGATCCTTCAATATTTGTAAAATTTCCTGTTGCGGGCGAAGAAAACACTTATTTTCTGGTTTGGACTACAACACCGTGGACCCTTCCGTCTAACGTAGCCCTTGCGGTTAAAGATGATTATACCTACGTAAAGGTAGAGCATAACGGTGAAAAGTTGATCTTAGCTGAAAGCAGGCTAGAAGTATTAGACGGGGAGTACACAGTCATTGATAGATTTCCGGGAGAAAAACTGGCTTCACTAAAGTATGAACCCGTATTTCCGTTTTTTGAAGAAGAAAGAGATAAGGCCTTCTTTGTAGTTACAGCAGATTTTGTAACCCTTGATGATGGAACCGGCATAGTTCATATAGCTCCTGCTTTTGGTGAAGATGACTCTCGCGTAGGGCATCAATATAACCTGCCAGTGATTCAGCCGGTAGATGCTCAAGGCGAATTCACAGAAAAGGTAACTCCTTGGAAAGGCATGTTTGTTAAAGAGGCGGATAAGGGTATAATAAAAGATTTAAAAAATCGCAACATCCTTTATAAATCACAAAGATATAAACACACTTACCCATTCTGCTGGCGCTGTGACACTCCGCTTTTGTACTACGGCCGCAGCAGCTGGTTCATAAAAACTACTGCAATAAGAGAAAAACTCCTTGAAATAAATAAAGGGATAAACTGGCATCCAGAGCATATTCGGGACGGCCGCTTTGGAAATTTCCTTGAAAACGTCATAGATTGGTGTTTGAGCAGAGAGAGGTATTGGGGAACACCCTTAAACATCTGGATCTGTGATGATTGCGGCTGTCAGCATGCGGTGGGAAGCATTCAAGAATTGAAAGACATGAGTAAAGAACCATTAGACGATATAGAGCTTCATAAGCCATATGTAGATAATGTAGTTCTTAAATGCCCAAAATGTGGTGGTGACATGAAGCGTGTACCAGAGGTTATCGACTGCTGGTTTGATTCCGGTGCTATGCCCTTTGCCCAACTGCACTATCCCTTTGAAAATAAGGAGTATTTTGAGAAACACTTCCCGGCAGATTTTATTTCGGAAGCCATTGACCAGACTAGAGGTTGGTTTTACAGCCTTTTGGTAATCTCGACTTTGCTGTTTGGCAAATCTCCATATAAAAATGTCTTAGTAATGGGTCATGTCTTGGATGAGCACGGAATAAAAATGAGCAAACATAAAGGCAATGTGCTTGACCCATGGAAGGTGTTAAATGAGCAAGGCGCAGATGCCATGCGTTGGTATTTATATGTGGCAAGTCCACCATGGAATCCCAGCCGATTCTATCAGACTGCTGTAAGTGAATCCCAGCGCAGATTCTTGGGGACTTTATGGAATGTATACTCGTTCTTCACCCTTTATGCCAGTATTGACGATTTTGATCCGAAGCAGTACAATATAGCTCCTGAGGATAGAAGTGAAATGGACCGCTGGTTGCTGTCTAAGATAAACAGTACAAATAAAAAGATACGACAGGAATTAGATGATTTGAATATAACTGATGCAGCACGGACTATGGAATCCCTTATAGACGACATTAGCAATTGGTATGTGCGCCGCTCTCGGGAGCGCTTCTGGAAATCCGTGATGGATGATGATAAGATAGCAGCGTATTTGACTTTGTATGAAGCTCTGGTCGATTTTATAAAAATGGCTGCGCCCTTTGTACCTTTTATTACCGAAGAGATTTACCAGAACTTAGTGCGGACAGCATATACGGATGCTCCTATTAGCATTCATCTATGTGATTTTCCTGAAGTAAAAGAAGAATTAATCGATGAAACACTTGAGCATAAGATGGAGCTGGCAAGGAAAATAGTAGAATTGGGCAGAGCTGCCAGAAACAAAGGCAAAGTCAAGAACCGCCAGCCACTCCAAAAAATGATGGTTCAGCTTAGAAATGTTGATGAGAAAAATCTGATCTTTGATTTATCAGATGTCATCAAAGAAGAATTAAACATTAAAGAAATTGAATATATTGATGTAGCTGAAGAATATTTCACGTATACTGTAAAACCGAGATTTGATTTACTAGGCCCTAAATATGGAAAACTCATGTCAGCAATTGCCAAGGCAGTATCCTCTGCTAAAGCTACTGAGCTTTTAGCTACCGCCAGGGAAAATGGTCATATTACAATTGATGTAAATGGCCAGTCACTAACAATTTTGGAAAACGAGCTGGATATTAGAGCTCAGGACAAAGAAGGTTTCTGCGCAGAAGGTGAAGGCGGATATTATGTAGTTTTAGATACTACAATCACTCCTGAACTGATGCTTGAAGGTATTGCTCGAGAGTTAGTGAGCAAAATACAAACCATGAGAAAAGAAGCAGGTTTTGAAGTTGAAGACAAAATATACCTTTACTGCGTAGGAGATGATACTATAGATAAAGTATTAGAAATACATGGCGAAGATATAAAGGCAGATACGTTGGCCATAGCCATTGAAAAGACTTCACTGCCGGTAGACGGCTATACCAAAGAGTGGAACATCAATGACCATAAGGTCAAAATTAGTGTAAAAAAAGCTAAATAAGGAGTGATGTCTTTGGCGGCTAATGAGGTGATAAGGGTCATAAAGGAGCGAAGAAGTGTTAGAGAGTATATTCCCAAACCCATACCCAGGGAAGTGCTGGAAGATATCGTAGACTGTGGGCGCCTGGCACCAAGTGCTAGAAATCTTCAGCCTTGGCTGTTCGTTGTATCTACGGAAAAACAGATAAAAGAAGAAATATCAAAACTCGCCCTTTATGGTAAATTTATTGCAAATGCAGGTGCCTGTATAAGCGTCTTTTGTGAAAAAGACGCAAACCACTTAGTGGAAGACGGTTGTGCTGCAACTCAAAATATGCTCATTGCTGCTAAGGCCTATGGCATAGATTCTTGCTGGGTTGCCGGATATGAACGACCTTACAGTGAGGATATAAGAAAACTTTTAGGAGTGCCGGAAAAGTATAAGCTAATATCCTTAATTTCTCTGGGTTATTCAGACAAAAAGGTAACAAGAGACAAAAAGACCTTAGACGAAATTGTTCGCTGGGAAAGATATTAAGTAAGTATAGCATAATTAATAAGCGGTCAGGGCTTTTTACAGTAGTCATTACTGTAAAGGTAGTCTTGACCGTTATATTTTAAAAGAAATAGCTTTAGATAAACGGAGAGATTTTTATGCCAATAGTTTTAAATGGTGTTTATCCTTTTAATTTTGATTTGATAGCCAACGGGGGTCAGGCTTTCCGTTGGAATCGACAAGCAGACGGAAAGTACACTGGTGTAGTAAAAAAAAGTGTTTTTGAAATTTATCAAAGTGGTGATGTGATAACAATTGAATCTAGTGGCGGGGATAAAGAAGAGGCGTTTATAAAAGACTATCTGGACATTCCTAGGGACTATAATCAAATAGAACACGAAATAAAGAAGTTTAAGGAGCTTGTCCCTGCTGTTAGTTTAAGCAGCGGCTATAGAATACTGTTTCAGGATCCCTGGGAGACTACCATATCTTTCATCATTTCGGCAAACAATCACATACAAAATATTAAAAGGACCATTGAAAATATATGTATGAAGTATGGAGAACCAATAGATTTCAAAGGCAAAATCTACTACGCTTTCCCATCTCCAGAAAGTTTAGCCGATGTTTCTGAAGATGAATTGAGATTGACAAAATGTGGTTACAGGGCTAAGTATATTATCGAGACTGCTAAAATTATTTCTAGCGGGAAAGTTGACATTTATAACTTTAACAATATATCTACGGAAGAGATGCGAAAGAAGCTGGTAACGCTACCTGGTGTTGGCAGGAAAGTTGCGGATTGTATTATGCTTTACTCGATGAGAAAATTTGATGCTTTTCCTATTGATGTGTGGATGCAAAGAATCCTTGAACATATATATTTTAATGATAGACAAGTTTCACTAACAAAGCTTCAGAAGTTTGCAGAAGAAAGGTTCGGTGAAATAGCTGGTTTTGTACAACAGTATCTATTTTGCTATGCAAGAAATTGCTGGCAGGATATAGTTACTGAGAGATAAATTTCAATAAGTATAGCATAATTTCGCATAATGTGCTATAATTATAGAGTAAAAACAAAGCGGAGGGATGAAATTTTGAGCCCGGAGCAAACTATTATTGTAGCGAAATTATGTGAGGCTTATAAAAAAGGTAACACTTTTAGATACCCTGCTGATTATATAACCCAATATGAGTCCTGTAAAAATTGTGTAAATTGGCAGGTTGGTTGTTGCGAAAAAGCCCAAGAGCTTTTAAACAGTGTATATTAAAAAACTAAGTACTACGATGGCATTCGATTGATTAATTGAATGCCATTTTTTATTTGAAGTATTGCTGGGTTAATTATTTTAATATAAGATAAAGAGGGGGGGCTATTTGGGTGTTCAACAGCATTGGAAAATCACTTATTGTAAGCACAATAAAAAGGTTATGGCCCATTATCTTTGTGCCTATATTTTGGGATATATTTAAAATAGTTGCAATTTATATGAGCAAGTTCTTGGGTTATAACCTTTATCTGCATGAAAACTTTGGCCTCTGGCCTTTAATAACAAATCAGTTAAATGTTTCAGTTGTACCGCCTTTTATTTTACCTTCTGTACAGAACTTAGATTTATTAAGAAACATCTCCAACCAAAGTCTAAGTTTTTATAACAAATCTTGGGAGGGGCTTCTTGCTTTTGGAGCTTATCTTTTTTTAAACGGCCTTGTTGTGGGTGGTTTTTTTGGGACTTTAAAAGACAGTTTTAGAAATCGCAGACCTACCTTAAGGACCTTTATTCAATTTGCTTGGTACTATGGGCCCAGATTATTTATAATGCTTCTTTTTTATAACCTGTTTGCTTTATCTGCTATCGTATTTGCTAATCCGGGCAAAGTAGACAGGATTATTTTTGTATTAAAAGTTTTATTCATTTTTTTGCCATATTTAATAGTTATGGAAGATTTCGGCTTTTTTGAAGCTTTGTTAGCTGCGCCACAAGTTTTTTTAAAATATGTTAGGTATTTTATCGCCATATTGGCTAAAATTTTAACTATCAACACAGTTATTGGTTTGCTCTTTAAATTGTCAGGAAATTTCGGATTGATTTTAGCATTATTTTTGTGGCCAATTGCAGGAACCTGTGTAATATATGCGATTATGTTATTCTTTAATGATATAGTCATGAAGGAACCGGTTGCAGAGAAACCCAGGGAGCATATTAGAGGATATGGCAAGTCTATGCTTAACACTGCTCTGACTGTATTTTTAATGGCAATAGTAGCAGGTATGCCTACATTTATAGCCAAATTTGGTTATGTGCAAGGTTTTATGCCCTGGCATAGACCGGTAATAAGCAGGGAAGGCTTAATTTATCAGACAGAAGGTGGGCGTGTCTATGCAGCGAAGAACAATTTAAGCAATATGAAGCTCGTAATAGACAGTCTCACTCCATCAAAAGATGAGATTTTATACGCAAAACCAGGTTTAATACGGGGTAAGGGGCGGCTTCTTGGAAAACATAAATCCATATATTTTACTTTTGAACTTACTAAAACTATAAACAAACAAGACAATATAATATATAGCCTTGAAAATGGGGGCAAGGTGGAAGCTACAGATGCTTTGTGGGGAAACCCCGTGGACAGGGGCATGATTCTTGTAATAGACGGCACTTTTGATAATATTTCTGGTATTATTTACGACAAGGCCAATTACTCCGAATTTGACACATTGTGGTCTCCTAACGGCACATCAGTATTTTTAGGCCCTATGCCAAATAAAGATGAGTTGTATGGTTTTTATACTGCTATAGAAACACCAAAAAATCCTATAGAATTTCAATGGATCTATAACTCATCTCTTCCCATTTTTGCTGAAGGTGAGAGAAATTATATTAAACTTATGGATAAATTAAATGTATCTTTTGAAACTTTAGATAGAGACTTGTTATTAAAACTTCTGTATTATGTAAATGACCTTACACCTGACAACGTTCAGGCAAAATTGGAAAAGGAGTTTAAAAAGTGCCTATGGCTTATGGAAGCAAAAGGCCTGCAAAACTGGGAACAAAATATTAGAACCGATGTGAGTTACTACTACAATTCCAATGGGAAAATTACCCTTATGGGAGATTATTATTTTAACTCACACAAAATAGGTTACAGAGCTGAATTATTCAAAATAGGACAGCGGTGGAAAATTACGAAAGTGTCAATTAAAGACTGATTGTAAAGAAATTTTATTAAAAATATTATGTGTTATAATAATAATGGATTTTTTTCTCAAGATAATTCCGGAGGTTTTTATGCAAAAAGTTAATCTTCGAAAAGTAATAGATAAATTAAATTTAAAAGTTATCGTTAATTCCTGTGAAGTACTGCCCGATATTTCTGTGCCGGATTTAAATCGACCCGGCCTTGAGCTCTCAGGTTACTTAAAATACTTTGCTTATGAAAGGATACAAATACTTGGGAAAACCGAGATAAGTTTTTTAAACAGTATTTCACCACAGATTCGTAAGACTCGCCTTGAAAAACTATTGTCATATGATATTCCATGTATAATAATTACCCGCAATCTAGAACCTCCAGAAGAGCTTATTTCAGTTGCTAATCAAAAAAATAAACCTATTTTAAGCACATATATGCCAACAACGCGCTTTATAAGTTTGTTAACAAGTTTTCTTGAAAGTGAATTAGCACCTTGCACAACCATGCATGGCGTATTAGTTGACATTTATGGGATAGGGATACTTATCATAGGCGAAAGCGGCATAGGCAAAAGTGAAACAGCCATAGAACTTGTTAAACGGGGCCATCGCTTAGTAGCTGATGATGCTGTGGAAATTAAACAATCGGCTGAAAATATCTTAATTGGCACGGCTCCTGAAATTATAAGGCATTTTTTGGAAGTAAGAGGATTAGGGGTTATTGATGTAAGGACTATTTTTGGCGCCGGTAGTATAAGAGAAAATATCAAAATTGAAATGGTTGTTGAGCTGGTAGAGTGGGAGAAATATAGAGAAAGTGACAGATTGGGTCTTGATGAAGAAAAAATAAAAATTCTGGATTCATACGTACCAAAGAAAACTATACCTATAAGGCCTGGGAGAAACATTGCAGCTATTTTAGAAGTAGCTGCAATGGACTTTCGCTTAAGAGCACTTGGATATAATTCGGCACAGGAGTTTAGTAAAAGACTTTTTGAAAAGATTAATAAAAATAATAAACAGTAGGAGGGTATTTTATGTTAGACAATTTAGATAAAATCAAGGAATTTGATCCAGGAAATATGTTTGAGCTAATATACAGGTTTCCCGACCACTGCAAAGAGGCAATTGAAATTGCTCAGGAGGCCGTCCGGGGACTCAGGCTAAACAACATTATCAACGTAGTTATAACAGGTTTGGGTGGTTCTGCCATCGGCGGGGATTTAATCCGCATGCTAACCACTCATAGTGCACAGATACCAATTATTGTAAACAGAGACTATACTTTACCTGCATTTGTAGATGAACGGACTCTCGTTATTGCGTCTAGTTATTCAGGCAATACAGAGGAAACCTTAGCGGCATATGATAATGCAAAGAGCAAAAATGCTAAAATTGTAGCTATTACAACTGGTGGCGAGCTTAAGGAAAAGGCCATGGCAGATGAAGTTCCCTGCATTACGATTCCTGGAGGCTTGCCACCGCGAGCGGCTTTAGGGTATTCTTTTTTTCCCATATTAGTATTATTTAAGGAACTTGGAATAGGCTTCGGAAAGCAAGACATTAAAACTGCTCTTGACCTATTAGAAGATGTCCGAAATCAATTAAGTATTAAAGTGCCTGAAAAAGACAATCCGGCAAAAAAACTGGCTAGAAAAATCTACGGCAAGATTCCTGTAATTTACGGTTCTTCAGGCCTAACAGATATTATTGCGGTTAGATGGAAAGGTCAATTTAATGAAAACTCCAAACATCCTGCTTTTTATAATGCCTTCCCTGAGCTCAATCACAATGAAATAATGGGATTTGAAGGTGACAAGGAATTATTAAAACACTTAGAAATCATAATATTACGGTCAAATCTTGAAAGCGACCGTATTAAAAAACGGATAGATATTACAGCAGATATTATAAAAGACAGTGTAAGCGGCATAACTCATATATGGCCAAAAGGAGAAACTCACTTAGAGCAAATGCTTTATCAAATAATGTACGGTGATTATGTCACTGCATATCTTGCAATTCTAAATCAAAAGGATCCTGTAGAAATAGATTTTATTGATGAATTAAAAGAGCGGATGAGAGGATGAGATTATGGGGTGGTCATTTTGAAATATGAAGTGGATTTTCACTGCCATACTATAGCCAGTGGGCACGCTTACAGCACAATTAAAGAAAATGCAGAAGTTGCAGCAGAAAAAGGCCTAAAGATGATAGCTATAACTGACCATGGACCCGCTATGGGCGAGGGTACTAATTACTACTATTTCGGAAACATGACCGTTGTACCAAGGCAAATTAATGGAGTGTATATACTCAGAGGAATAGAAGCAAATATCATAGATTGTAAAGGGACTTTAGATTTACCTGAACGTTTTTTAGCAAGGCTTGACATAGTTTTAGCTGGACTTCACACAGGCTGTTTTTCTGGCCAATCAGTGGAAGACAACACAAAAGCGGTTATAGGGGCTATGAAAAATCCTTATGTAGATATAATAGTACATCCTGGGAACCCTGAATTTCCTTTGGATATTGACAGATTTGTGGAAGCTTCTAAGGAATTTAATGTTCACATAGAAATAAATAACAGTTCGTTTACTAACAGCCGAAAGGGCAGTGAGAAAAACTGTATACTGATTGCGAAAAAAGCAGCAGCTATAGGAGCAAAAGTGTGTTTAGGAAGTGATGCCCACATTTGCTTTGATGTAGGCAACTTTGATAAAGCTCATGAGATAATTGAAAAAGCTGGGATATCAGAAGAAAACATATTAAATATATCTATAAATAATGTCATTGACTTTTTAAAATCCAAGGGCAGAGAAATTGTTCCCAAGCACAAAACCTCAACTCAAATGTGATACACTTGTGACTGTTAAATGATAGAATATATGAAGTAAGAGTAGATTCATATTTGCATTAAGACTAAAGAAAACAATACTAAAAATATAGGTTATAAAGATACATAAAACTTTGAATAAAGCATGTAAAATTTTAATATAAATAGGATATAAGGTCTGAAGGAGGAGGTTTAAATGCGCCACAGACCCATTATCCTATTTTTATGTACACTTTTAGTTATAGCAACAGTTCAATTGTGTTTATTAACAGGCTGTGGAGATGAAAAAAAGCAACAAGCAGATAAATCAGAGGATTTGTGGCAGGGCGTGATTACACTATGGGACTTTCCTCGCTGGCCTGACCAAAATGGCAATCGCTTTGGATGGATTGAAAGCAAAATACGTGAATTTGAAAAGGCCCACCCGGGAGTATTCATACATCTTAGGCCGTTAAAGTGGGAGTATGGATATGTTGAGCTTCGTGCCGCGGCAGCTGCAGGTACCTATCCTGATATAGCACCCATTGGAGCAGATTATGATTTTATTTCAAAGGGCCATCTTGAACCGGTAGATGAGTATTTAACTCCTGAGGAGCTTGAAAAGTATGAACCTAGAGCAATAGAAGCGGTTACCTACAATGGACGCATATATGGGTTTCCTTGGTTTATCACTACATATGGACTTTTTATAAATAGTGAAATATTTAAAGCTAAAAATGCGCCAATTCCTGAAAATGGTATTTGGACATATGATGAATTTGTATCCGCACTTCAAAAAGTGGTTGATAAGAATAAGAAGGGGAACTATGGCTTTAATCTGTTTTTATCACCTGGCAGTTTCCAAGTATGGGGCTTTTTAACAATGGACGGAGCAGAAATTTTTAATGAACAGGGAAATTTTGTGTTAAATTCCCCAGAAGGCGTGTCAGCTTTGACTAAATTGGTAGACCTGGCAACAAAATATCAGGTAGCACCTTTAGAGGAATTCGGAAATTTGGAAGAAACTAAGGTTTGGGGCGATTTTTGCGAAAAGCAGAGAATTGCAGTATATCCCGCCGGTCCTTGGGCTATAAAGATTCTCAGAGACATGCACAAATCCGGCAAAGGATTTGAATTTGATATTGCCCACTATCCAAGAGGCAAAGGGAATGGTACTCCCATTGCGCTGGTATCTGGATACGGAATTTTCAAACAGCAGGACGAAAAGAAAAAAGATCTCTGTGCCAAATTCTTAAAGTACATTACTTCAGAGGGCGAACAAGAAGTATTGGCAAATTATGGGGTGTTTCCCGTATATAAAAATGCCCTAGAAAATAGCATTGAAGATCCGCTAATGAAAAGAATGAAAGAAATCCTTGATACGGCTAAAAATCAACCTAAAATAAAAAATTGGTATAAAATTGATGAGGAATTAACTGCTCAAATTCGCCTTGCATTGCTTTCTCAAAAAACGCCATCCCAGGCTCTAGAAGACGCAGAAAAAGCCATCAATGCAATTTTAGGTCAACAAATTGACTAAAATTTTCATAGTGTGAATAATGAAAAACTGTAGGCAAAAAATAACAACAGCATAAGTTTTTTACAAGGTCGAATTGGGCAGGGAGTCTCAATATGAGTTTTAAAAATTATGCATTTTATGATAAAATAATGTTAAGTAAGCCAGTTACTGTTAAAGGTTTAACATTCATTAGTGTGGTTGGTATTACTATCCAAGCTTATGGTAAATATGGAGTATTCTTGTGGAGCACTATTACTCCTAAAGCATTAATAGTAGTTGATAGCAGCGGAGATATAAGTTTTTACCAAATATCGAATGATACTGCTACCTCAGAATTATTGGAAAGTATTACATTATTATTCGCAGAAGAATAAATATAGTTATTAATGAAACATAAATAGCAGGATTTATAACCTTTTTATAGAAATAATATGTTGGAAGAGAAAAGGTTTTTGGTGACAGAAGAAGGGAAGGTACCATGCATTTGGAAAAAATATATAATATCATGAGAGAATTTTTGCCTGAAAATCAAATTAAACTAAACGAGCCTATGAAAGAGCACACGTCTTTTCGCATTGGCGGACCTGCTGATATTATGGTATTGCCAACAAATATAGAACAGGTAGCAAATATAATAAAAGCTTGCAAAGAATACAGCATTCCCTTTTTCGTTATGGGCAATGGGACAAATCTCTTGGTAAAAGACGAAGGTATCAGAGGTGTAGTAATGAAACTGGCCCAAAATTTTAATGATGCCCTTGTCCAAGGAAATATAATGAAATGTAAAGCAGGAATGCCGATGTCAATGGCAGCAAAAATAGCTCTAGAAAATAGGCTAAGCGGTCTCGAATTTGCCCATGGTATACCTGGTACCATCGGTGGAGGAGCTGTAATGAATGCAGGGGCTTATGATGGAGAAATGGCTGACATAGTTAGAAATGTCACCGTAATTGATAGAGATGGAAATATTTTTGAAATGCATAAAAGTCAGTTAGAATATGATTACCGCAGCTGTAACCTTCAAAAGGGCGATAAAGTGTTGCTTGAAGTGGAGATGGAGTTAAAACCGGGTAATTATGATGACATAAAGAGAAAAATGGACGATTTTTTACTTCGCCGCAAAGAAAAACAGCCCCTTAATTTGCCAAGTGCTGGCAGTGCCTTTAAGAGACCTCAGGGTAACTACGCTGGCGCACTTATAGAAAAGGCGGGTCTTAAAGGTTATAGAATAGGGGATGCCATGGTTTCTGAAAAACATGCTGGCTTTATAGTAAACGTAGGTAATGCAACTTTCCAAGATGTGGTAAATCTCATACAATATATACAGAGGCAGGTGAAAGAGAAATTTAACATAGAACTAGAGTCGGAGATTAAAATTTGTGGTGATTAGGGGGAAGCAAGATTGATCGTCGGACTTGATATGGGTGGAACTCACATTGATGGAGTTTTAATTCATCAAGGTGAGATTATGAAAGTAACCAAAAGTCCCACTGATCCCAGCAATATGCTAGAATCCATCTTGGAGGCCTTAAAACATTTACTGGCTGGACAAGACCCTTCGCAAATTGAGCGGATAATTTTAAGTACTACCATTTGCACTAATGCTATTGTGGAAAATAAAACAGATCCTGTAGGAATGATAATAGAGTGTGGACCCGGCCTTGCAAATGACTTTTTGCGTTGTGGCCGGGAAAATATATTTATATCAGGGTATATAGACCACAGAGGTAGAGAGGTAAGCCCTATTGATCCTGGCGAAATTCGACATGCAGTAGAAATTCTTAAAAAACACGGCATATCCGCAGTAGCAGTAACGGGCAAATTTTCTGTGCGCAACAATGAACACGAAATAAAAATCAACGAAATGATAAAAGATAAGTTTTCACCCATTACATTAGGCCATACTGTTTCGGGGAAATTAAATTTCCCGCGCCGAGTTTTTACATCATATTACAATTCTGCCGTATATACGATCTTTCAAAACTTTTGTAATAATATTCACCGTGCTCTGCAAAAACAAAGCATTAATTCTCCTGTGTTTGTCTTGAAAGCTGATGGCGGCACTATGAGTATAAAAGCCGGTGAGAAATATCCGGTAAATACCATACTGTCTGGTCCGGCAGCAAGTATTATGGGTGGCCAAGCTTTTCTTAAAACCTCCAAAGACGCAGTATTTCTTGATATTGGTGGGACTACTACAGATATTGCATTTTTAGCCGACGGTGTGCCGTTATTTGAACCTTTAGGAATAAAAATTGCCGGCTTTCCAACACTTGTTAGAGCTCTTTACAGTGTTTCCATAGGAGTAGGTGGAGATAGCAAGGTTAGTGTTGAAAAACAAAGATTAGTAATAGGCCCTGAACGGCTTGATCGACCTAAAGCCTTAGGTGGCAGATATCCCACGCCAACCGATGCTATGATAGTATTGGGACTGATGGATATCGGTGATAAAAAGAAGGCTGCTTATGCTATGAAAGAAATCGGACAGATCCTTAACCTTTCGGCAGAGTCGGCGGCAGAAAAAGTTTTGGACACGATGGCAGATATGATTAAATGCAAAGTGGACGAGTTGCTTGATGATATAAATTCACATCCGGTTTATACAGTAAAAGAACTCCTTTACGGTAAAAAGGTTAAACCCCAATTAATACAGGCCATAGGCGGGCCAGCAAAAGCCTTAGCTCCGGTTCTTGAAGAAAAATTCCGCATTCCATGCATATACCCAAAATTTTATAAAGTAGCCAATGCAGTGGGAGCCGCATTAGCACGAACTACCGCAGAAATTACAATGTTTGTAGATACTGAACAAAAAACCCTTTCAGTGCCTGAAATGGGCCTATATGAAAAAATAAGTTCGGCATATAGCCTTGAAGAATCAAAAATGCGTGCTTTGGATTTGATAAAGCAGCAATCTAGGCTGCTTGGAGCTAAAGATGATGAAATAGAAGCAGAGATATTAGAAGAGAGCAGCTTTAACATGGTGAGAGGTTTCTATACTACTGGTAAAAATATAAGGATTAGAGCCCAAACTAAACCTGGTTTAATAAGCCAGTTGTGGAGTGAGCAAAATGTTAAAAGCTGAGCACCGGTTGGGTTTAGTCTTTTTTCCCGCCTTTGACTGGGCTATCAGTCCATCACACCCTGAGCGAGAAGAAAGGCTGCTTTATACGCAGGATCAAATTTTTGAAGAAGGTATCATGGATATAGAAAATATAAAAACATATAATCCTGAGTTGGCTTCATTAAAAGACGTACAGAGGGTGCACTTTTGCGTGCCTGATGTTGAGGAAAGAGTAACAAAATCTCATTTGATCTCTGCAGGAGGAGCAATAAAAGCAGCTCATGTGGTAATGGAAAAGGAAGTCGATAAAGCATTTGCTCTTGTACGACCACCGGGTCACCATGCCCAAAGAGTAGTATATGGTGATCGAGGATTTTGCATAATCAATGTTGAAGCGATTATGCTGGAAAATCTAAGGGCAAAATACGGACCTTTGCGTATTGCAATAGTAGATACGGACTGTCATCATGGAGACGGCACTCAAGATATTTATTGGAATGATAAAAACACCCTTTTTATTTCTTTACACCAGGATGGTAGAACCCTTTATCCTGGAACGGGATTTTTGGATGAATTTGGCGGTCCCGGAGCAATAGGATACAATATAAACGTTCCTTTACCGCCGGGTACTGGAGACGAGGGTTTTTTATACGTCCTTGACAATTTGGTTTTACCAATTTTGGATGAGTTTAAACCCGATTTGGTTATAAATTCAGCGGGACAAGACAATCATTATACGGATCCACTTACAAATATGAACTTTACTGCCAGCGGTTATGCCGAATTAAATCACAGATTAAATCCTGATATAGCAGTTTTAGAAGGTGGGTATTCTATAGAAGGTGCATTGCCCTATGTAAACCTAGGAATAATCCTTGCTATGGCAGGCCTTGATTACTCGCACATTTGCGAACCTGATTTTGATGCCAAAAAATTAAAACAATCGCCCCAAATCACTGATTACATAAAAAAGCTATGTAATAATGTATATTATCGTTGGAAACAAAAAGAGCAAATTGCTCAAGAATTGCTTAAAGGGAAAGATTACATAAAAAGACAGCGGCATATATATTACGATACAGACGGCATTATGGAATATCAAACACAAATATTTAAAGTTTGTAAAAAATGTTCCGGTGTAAATATTATAGAATCTAACAGCGATATAGGAATGCCTATTTTTGCAGTAACAATACCCTATGATGCCTGCCAGTCATGTGTAGACGAAGGCTATAAAACTTTTAATGAAGCAGATGTGCAAAAATACTATAAGATATACTTGCAAGACCGCCCAAATGATGTATACTTGACTAAAAGCCCTGATCTGATAAGTTAGGTCAACTGATATAGTTGACTTAACTTTTTTTATTGTGAAACAACAAGGTTTCCAGAACCCGACAGCAATCTTTTTTTGGCGTGTCGGTTGTTTTTAGTGAATTGTAATTAGTTTTGCTGCTTGCTATTTTGAGGTTAGAGTGCTATAGCTTTTATTTTTTAGGAAACTATTAATCCCGTAAAATGAATGTAAAAATTTACCGAAAAAAGGATGAAGAACAGAACGTATAAAGGATACACTATTTATTAGGAACAAAAGGAGGTGTCAATTTGGATAATTTTAGTCTCGACACTAATTATTCAGATCAAATTTTAAAACTGGAAAATTTTGTAACCCAAAACCAATCTAGTATCAAGAATTTGAACAATCAATTAAATAATGTTCAGCAGGATTTACTTCAATTTAAAAACAATATAGAGAAAACTTTTAATGAAATTAAAAATGAACTCAACAACAGTCAAAACTTTTTAACCAAATTGGTTTTCGGAGCGAATACTAAACTAATCCAGGAGCAGATTTATTATAGGCAAATTGATTTAACAAATGAAGTACAAAAAATAAATGATACATTAGGGCAGATTTCCCAGGAAATAGATAGAATAGTAAATGAATTCCTAAAATATTTTCAACAAATTATTGCTGATTATAAAAGTGCAGATGGCAAGCTTAAGTTGATGTCACAAGCTAATCAGACAACAAGTACAGTGCCTCCTAATTATGCTAATTTGCAGCTACAACAGAGTATAAGGCAGGCAATAGACGCGTTAAACGCAGCGCGGCAAGGCATTGAACAGCAAAAAATATTTAGTGAATTAAGCAAATCCCTTGAAAATTTGCTTCAGTAATGGAAAAAATTCATATAGTAAAACTCAATCCACAGGGCATGCTAATACGGGAAGTTAAATTTTTGAGGAGGTGTTGACTTGACCCACAAAAAGGATTTTAACGATTTTTTATTGGAGAAGAAAACAGATACTGAGGTTTCTCAAGCAATAGATAACAAAATGCAAGGTGCAAACCAACAAGCTCAGGGGGGAGCAGCACAACAAAACACAAGTCAAATAAGCCAATCTCCTCAACAATTACAACAGCTTTTAAACCAGCTAAAAAATCAGGCACAGACTCAACAACAGCAGACTGATGGCAAGGTAAGTCAAGCAATACAACAAGCCATAAATGCTCTCTCTCAGGCTCAACAGAGCATTCAGGCAAACCAGGTATACTATCAAATGAATCAATTGCTTGAGCAATCAACAAAGCAGCTGGAGCAATTAAATCAACAAGTTCAACAGTCCCAACAACAGCAGCAACAGCAACAGACGCAGCAGACAAGCCAACAGCTACTATAAAAATTGTGAGGAGGCTGGAAACAACCTCCTCTTTTTGTTGAGGCTACCTTGACATATATTTCATCAAAGGATTAAAATAAAGATGAAAATAAAGTCTATATTTGCTTCCCGTTAGGTGAGGCTCCTGTGCGAATATAAGCCACTGCCCGGAAATGTCGAGAGACACCAATGGGTCAACAGGTTTTACCGGATTAAGGTAAATCTAATGTGGCTGGAACTGTGTTCCAAAGTCGCCCAGTGCTAAAACCGAGACGAGGGGAACTAATATTTTTATGCCCTTTCGTCCGGAAGGGCTTTGTTAATTTTAAGATAAAGGGGGCGGTATGGTGGACCCAGATCCTAGTCAATACTTAATAAAACATAATATTAAAGAGGTCTATCTTACCGCTGCTGCTGCGGTGTAGATGGACCTCTTGAAAAGGAGGGACAATGTTGCTTCCAAAAAAGGACATACTTCTTATTAAGCACCTCGTGCTTAATAAGAGTGCCGAAGCACATAAAATACTGGCCAATCTTCACCCGGCAGACATAGCCCAAATACTTAGTGAAATCAAAAACGGCAACAAAAAGCTGTTTTTTCAAATGATGACAAGTTCTAAGGCTGCAGAAGTATTGGAAGAATTTGAGCCTCATGATCGGCTTTCCATCATTGAAGAGATGACCGAGGCAGAAACCATAAAAATTTTGGAAAACATGTCAGTAGATGAAATTATAGACCTTTTTCAAGAAATGCCTACGGCCCAGGCTGAAAGTCTTTTGAGAAAGCTTCCCAAAGAAGACTATGAGGAGCTAAAATCCCTTCTTAAAATGGCAGAAGATACCGCCGGCGGCCTTATGACTACGGACTACGTATATGTTTTTTCAGACGCCACTGTTAGTCAGGCTATTTCAGATGTGCGCCAGTTTGGCAATAAAGCAGAAACAATTTATTACATCTATGTGGTTGACAACAACAAACATCTAAAAGGGGTACTGTCTTTAAGAGAACTGATTACAGCTCCAAGGGACAAAAAAATTGAAGAGATAATGCATACAAATGTCGTATCCGTAAATGTGGATAAGGATCAGGAAGAAGTAGCTAAAATCATATCCAAATATTCTCTACTTGCTGTTCCGGTGGTGAATGAATCAAATCGGCTGCTGGGCATCGTAACGGTTGACGATGCAATGGAGGTATTGGAGGAAGAAGACACCGAAGACATTCACAGGCTAGCAGGTATTACTCCTGAAGAAGATATAGCTTTTTCAAAGACTATTTGGGGTGCTTCAAGGAAGCGGATTTTGTGGCTTGTCGTATGCCTTATAGGCGACTTGTTATCAGGCAAAGTTATAGATGGGTTTTCTCATGTACTTGAGTCTGTGGTTGCCTTGGCCTTTTTCATTCCGGTCCTTATGGCCACAGGCGGAAATGTAGGCACTCAATCACTGGCATTATCTGTTCGCAGTATGGCTACAGAAGAATTGACCAGAAAGAATTTATTCCGATTTATCGCAGGAGAAACTCTGGCAGGCTTACAACTTGGTGTAATATGTGGAGCAATAGTATCAATTCTAGCATATGTATGGCAAAATAATGCTCAGTTAAGTATGGCTGTAGGCCTTTCAATGGGCCTTTCCTTAATACTTGCATCACTAATAGGAATTCTTGTGCCTTTAATATTTCGCATTTTAAATATTGATCCCGCTGTGGCCTCCGGTCCTTTCATAACCACAATTGTGGATATATCAACCCTTGCAATATATTTTACAATTTCAACTCATCTTATTGACGTAATCTCACCGGCTGTTGTCAGCACCGTAAAGGAGGTGCTGGCATGAGTCAAATTGAACAAATTCAAGCTGCTCTAGAAGAAAAAAATTATGACCAATTAAACTCGATACTTGAGCAATATCATCCTGTTGATATAGCCCAAATAATTGAAGAGCTTTCAGAAGATGAAAGCATAAATCTGTTTTCAGCATTAGAATTCGATGCTGCCCTTCAGGTTTTAGAAGAAATAGACTCGCACAGAAAATACTTTATTTTGACAAATGTAGAACACAGTTATGCACGTAAGCTCATCCGGGAAATGCCAGTAGATGATGTGGCAGACTTGCTGGGTGATTTAGAAGATCAAGAAAAAAGACGAATACTATCTCTACTAGGAGAAAACAAGCAGACTGACTTAATAGATTTATTGGCCTATGCAAAAAACTCTGCCGGAGGCCGAATGACAACAGAATATGTTGCATTCCCCAAAGAGGAAAGGGCCAAAGATGTCCTAAACAAATTGGCAGAGATGGCCATTGATGCAGAGACAATCTATTATGTTTATGCGGTAGATTCTCAGGGAAGACTTGTAGGCGTCGTTTCGCTTCGTGATTTAATTTTAGCTCCGGAGGAAACTCCTATTGAAGATTTTATGCAGACAGATGTAAAAAAAGTAAACGCCTTACAGGACCAGGAAGAAGTCGCAAGACTTATTAAAAAATACGGTTTTTTGGCACTACCAGTTGTAGACGATGACGATGTCCTGTTAGGCATAGTTACTGTTGATGATGCGATGACGGTAGTTGAAGAAGAAACCACAGAAGACATACTGAAGTTATCAGGATCTAATGCAGATGAGCGAATTGATGTGGGAGAGGTTTCACCCTGGGCACGAGCAAAGCGCAGGCTGCCGTGGATTTTATTAGCTATAGCTGGCGAGATTATTTCAGGCAGGGTCATTGATGACTTTTCTGCTGCTTTACAGACTATAGTGGCTTTGTCGTTTTTTATTCCAGTACTTATGGATATGGGTGGAAATGTAGGTACACAGTCCGCAGCTATTATGGTAAGAGGGCTTGCCACCGGAGAAATGAACACTTCCTCCATAGCAAAAAATGTTCTTCGAGAAGCTACCGTTGGGATAATTTTAGGAATTGCAAACGGGTTTTTGGTGGCTGCTATAACATATACCTGGCAAGGTGAAATGTTATTGGGCGTTGTAGTAGGACTCGCAATGATCTTTAATCTAACCCTTGCCGCCATGTTAGGTGCATTTATTCCCCTTGTATGGTACAAACTGGGGCATGATCCTGCCGTAGCTTCAGGGCCGTTGGTAACCTCCATCCTTGATATTGTAGGGCTTTTTGTCTATTTTTCTACTGCTACATGGATTTTAAAGCTTTGAATTGGTGATAAGCCGCCAGACTTCAAGAACTTGGAAGTCTGGCGATATTTTTATTTGTCTAAATCTATGTCCAGATCTATCCCTTTCATAATTATGTTTTGAATATCTGAAAACAACACAGCAAATCGTTCTTCTGCTTCTAAATAACGTTTTAACAGTGAATTGTGGGAAATAATATTGTATAGATTTTGTAGCATTTTTTCAGCTTCATCGGCAGGTTTTCCTGTAAGCTTAAGGGTCTGTACCTCAATTTGTTTGCTTCTTAGGTCTTTTAACATTTTTTCCGCTTGAGCATCTTGTTTTAGACTTTCTTTTGCTCTCTTAAACTCTATGTACTCGGGACATTCAATTAAACTCCTTGCAAGCTGATGTGCAGCGTCATAGACGTTCATACAACAGCCTCCTTAACATCAAAGCTTCTAGTTTAATTATAGCAAATCTTAAGCGTTTACCAAGCCTAATTTTTTTCTCATAGATTTTACAGATGATATATATTATACTGTTATAAGGAGGACTTTTATGAAAATATGGGCCGATTACCATACGCATACTAGATACAGCCATGGTACAGGCACAATCGAACAAAATGTAAAGGCAGCTATTGAAAAAGGGCTACGCGCTGTTGGAATTTCTGAACACGGCCCCGGCAACATAGGCCTACGCATAAAGCTTAAAGATTTTTACAAAATGCGCGATGAGATAGAGAGATTAAAGTCAAAATATAAAAATATAAAGATACTTTTAGGCTGTGAAGCAAATGTAATAAGTCTCGACGGCGACTTAGACATTCCCAATGAGGTTCTTTCGATACTTGATTATACAATGGTAGGCTTGCATCCTTTAATCTGGCCACGCAGCTTTAAAGATGGTCTTAGTCTCCTTTTTGAAAATGTCCTCGCTAGGGCGGTAGGAAGTAATTGGCTTTTGGAAAAGGTCATGAGGCAAAATACTCTAGCCCTTATAAGAGCAATTAGCAAAAACAAAATAAAAATTATTACTCATCCAGGGCTACACCTGCCTATAGACACTGCTAAACTGGCACAAGCTGCTGCCAAATATGGTACGGCGCTTGAGATTAATGCGGGCCACGGATACATGACAAAAGAGTATATTGCGATCGCTAAAGCTTGTGGAGCAAAATTTGCAATTGGCAGCGATGCACATCACCCTAAAAATGTGGGTAATTTTAAAAGGGCCTTGGAGATCGTTAAAGAAGTGGGATTAAGTGAAGATGACATAATCAACGCTGAATAATTTGTTGAGAGATTGGAGCTAATGTAAAGGGGTGAAACATATGAATGATTTAAAGCTTATGATTATTACAGGCCTTTCCGGGGCAGGCAAGACACTTGCTATGAGAGTATTTGAGGATCATGGCTATTTTTGCGTAGATAATCTACCACCTGCCTTAATTCCTACTTTTATCGAACTTTGCAGTCAGAGTATAAAACGAATCAGCAAGATAGCTTTAGTTATAGATATCAGGGGCGGAGGTTTTTTTGACAAGCTTTTTGAAAGTTTAAAGGAAATTTCGGACTTAGGATTTGATTATGAAATATTGTTTTTAGAAGCTTCAGATGAAGTGCTTATAAAACGGTACAAAGAAAGTCGCCGGCGCCATCCGTTAGCACTTGAAGGACGTATTGTCGAAGGCATAACTTCCGAACGACAGATAATGTCGAAACTGCGTGAAGCGGCAGATTATATAATTGATACTTCCTTTAAAAAACCCTCAGAGCTTAAAGAAGAAATTATTATGAGATTTATTGAGCGGGAGAAAGAGGAACAGCTCATAATAAATCTGGTATCATTTGGCTTTAAACAGGGAATTCCTTTAGACGCAGATCTGATTTTTGATGTGAGATTTATACCAAATCCTTACTATATAGAAGATCTACGGCCATACTCAGGTAAAGACCAAAAAGTAAGAGATTTTGTGATGAAATGGCCTGAAAGCAGACAATTTCTCAAAATGTTATTTGATATGATACAATATCTCATCCCATATTATATAAGAGAAGGTAAGGTTCAGTTGGTGATAGGAATTGGCTGTACCGGGGGAAGACATCGCTCTGTAGTATTTGCAAATGAAATAGCAGCAATGTTAAAGGCGAGCCATCATAGAGTCATTGTGGATCATAGAGACATAAATAAAGATCGGAGTTGAAACTATGTTTCCTAAAATAGTATGTTTAGGGGGAGGCACTGGCCTTCCTAATCTACTCAGAGGTTTAAAGTTCTATACAGATAGTCTGACAGCTATTGTAACTGTAGCAGATGACGGAGGAAGCTCAGGTAGACTTAGAGACGAGCTAAAGATACCTCCACCTGGAGATATTAGAAATTGTCTATTAGCTCTTGCCTATACTGAACCCCTTATGGAGCAGTTATTTCAGTATCGTTTTAGCAGCGGTACTTTAAAAGGGCACAGTTTTGGAAATTTATTTTTAGCTGCTATGACAGAAATGTTAGGCGACTTTGAACTTGCCATAAAGGAGTCAAGTAAGGTCCTTGCTGTTAAGGGAACAGTTTTACCTTCAACTTTAGATGATGTTATTTTAGAAGCTGTGTATGAAGACGGTGACAAAGCGAGTGGTGAGTCTCAAATTCCTAATTCAAGAAAGCGAATTAAACAGATATTGTTAAAACCTTCTGATGCCAAACCTTTAGATGAGGCTTTGGATGCTATACAAGCAGCCGATGCCATAATATTAGGTCCAGGGAGCCTTTACACAAGTTTAATTCCAAATCTTCTCGTAAAAGATATCACTTTAGCCATATCAAAATCAAAGGCAAAAAAAATTTATGTGGTAAATGTAATGACACAGCCAGGAGAGACTGATGGATATTCAGCTTCAGATCATGTTAAAGCTGTTGTTAATCATTCAAGTCCCGATGTGATAGATTCTGTAATCATCAATTCAGGCCAAATTCCAGATTATCTATTGTCGCGCTATTTGTTAGATGGGGCTACCCCTGTTGAGTGTGACAGAGAAGTTATAGAGGCAATGGGATATAAAGTCGTTACGGCTTCTGTGATAAATCCTACTGATGTGGTGCGCCACAGCCCAGAATTGTTGTCAAAAGTTATTATGGAATTAATTAAATAGATATTGATATTATTGAAGGTTTTTAAAAATTTATGTAGAATTAAGGAATGAGGTGAGGGTGTGTCTTTTTCTTATGATGTCAAAGAAGAGTTATCCCGTCAACCCTCCGAAAGCTGTTGCCAGAAAGCAGAGCTGGCGGCGCTTGTTCAAATGGCCGGAACTATTAGAATAGTGGGCGGTGAAAAGAAGGTATTACTTCAAGTTCAAACTGTACACCCCCCTACAGCTCGAAGAGTTTACAGGCTATTTCGCAAAAATTTTCCATCTCCTATTCAGATTGCCGTTAAAAGAAATAGTTTTTTGAAGGATAAAAGATTGTACATCATTACAATTGATACGAAATATTGTAAAAGTCTATTAGAGGAACTTGGAATAATACCCCAAAAAGAAAGCATAGAGCTTAATAAAGCTATTATGAATCAAAACTTAATAAAAAAAGACTGTTGCAAAAGGTCTTTTTTGCGGGGAGCTTTTTTGGGCGGTGGTTCCATTAGCAATCCCAAGGGGCCTTATCATATGGAATTTGTAACCCAAGATGAAGATATGGCTAAGACTTTAATTAAAATTATTGATTATTTTGGCTTAAAGTCAAATGTTGTTGAGCGCAAAACCAGTTATATGATTTACCTAAAAGATGGGGACCATATTTCAGACATTCTTGGGCTTATGGGCGCACATAATAGTCTTTTAAAATATGAAGATGTTAGGGTATTAAAAGACATGCGAAACAGCGTCAATCGCATAGTAAACTGTGAAACGGCCAACCTCAACAAGACCATAGATGCTTCGGTTAGGCAAATCGCAAGTATTAATTATTTTAAGGAAAACAACCTCTTTGATAAATTACCCGAAAAACTAAGACAGATTGCGGAACTCAGGCTTGAATATCCGGATTTGAGTTTAAAAGAATTAGGTCAAATGATGGACCCAGTTTTGGGCAAATCCGGAGTGAGTTATAGATTAAAAAAAATTGAAGACTTAGCTTCCAAATTACAGTCTACGAAAGGGGAATTATCTAATGTTTCAACAAAACGTAATCGTTAAAAACAAAACAGGGCTTCATGCAAGACCCGCAGCACTTTTTGTTCAAACAGCCAACAAATTCAAGTCCGAAATTTTTATAGAAAAGCAGGGCAAAAAGGTAAACGCTAAAAGTATTATGGGTGTTATGTCTCTTGCAGTAAGCCAGGGAACTGAGATTACTATATCCGCTCAAGGTGAAGATGAACAAGATGCAGTAAAAAAATTAGTGGAACTAATAGAAAGTAAATTTGGTGAGGAATAAATTTAAAAGCTACCGTGACACCGTGACGGTAGCTTTTAACTTGAGTATAATGGTTCAAAGGTGGATTGTGTTATGACAAAACACGCCCGAATAATTGAATACATCAAAAATTTAAAAGTAGGCACCAAGATATCAGTTAGGCAGCTGGCAAGTCATTTAGATGTAAGTGAGGGTACAGCATATAGAGCTATTAAAGACGCCCAGCTGGCTGGTTATGTTTGTACAATGCCTAGACAAGGTACTATTCGCATAGAAAAAAAGACCGATGAAGCAATAATACATTTATCTTTTGCAGAAGTTGCAAATATTGTAGAAGGCAGTGTTCTAGGCGGAAAAACCGGCCTCCATAAGACCCTTAGCAAGTTCCTTATAGGTGCTATGGAAGTAAAAGAAATGGACAAGTTTATTGAGCCTGAAAGCCTTTTAATAGTTGGCAACCGCAAAGATGCACAAATGCTTGCTTTGAAATTGGGGGCTGCAGTGCTGGTAACCGGTGGGTTTGGCGTAGATGATGAAGTTATAAAGCTTGCAGACAAAACCGGACTGCCACTACTTTCCTCATCATATGATACTTTTACAGTAGCTACTATTATAAACAGGGCTCTTTATAAGAGATTAGTGAGAAAAGATGTGGTCAGAGTTAAAGATGCTATGGTTCCAGATCCTGATTATTTAACTATAGATGCTACTGTTGGTGATTGGCGAAAGTTGTACAAAGCCACAAGACACAGCAAATTTCCCGTTGTCAACAAAGACATGAGAGTCTGCGGTATTGTTACCAATAATGATATTTCTAGTCTAGATGACAATGTTTTAATAAAGGATATAATGAGCAAAGACCCAATAGTACTTACAAAAGATACCCCTATTGCCCATGCAACGCGATTGATGGTGTGGGAAGATATAAAGCTCATACCAGTAGTGGAGAACAAAAAACTGGTAGGAATTCTGACCAAAAAAGATGCTATAAAAGCCTTCCAACAATTGAGTTTTCAACCTCAAATAGGCGAAACCGTAGATGGTATAGTCATGAATCGATTTTCTTTGACCAAAATCGAAAATGGAGTAAGGCTCAGAGGTAAGACAGATCCTGTCATGTTAAACCCACAGGGCGTCGCAAGCAGTGGAGCACTTATGACCATTATGGCTAATGCGGGTTCTGAAGTGTTTAGAGTGCAAAAGAGGCTGGATACTGTCTTGGATAGTTGCACAGTATATTTTACAAAACCCGTTCAATTGGAACAGGATATAGAAGTTGAAGCCAAAATAATTGATATGGGCCGAAAGTCTGGAAAAGCTGAAATAAATGTAATCTACGAAGGAAATTTAGTTGCTAAATCTATCATTTCTGTGAGGGTAATTGACAGGTAGGTGAGTTCCGTGGGAGATTTTGTACATTTACACGTTCACACAAATTACAGTCTCTTGGACGGTGCTTGCGAAATAGACAAGCTGGCTAGACGCCTGTCAGAGCTGGGCATGGAAAGCTGTGCTATTACCGACCACGGAGTAATGTATGGCGTAATAGATTTTTATAAAACCATGCATTCCTACGGCATAAAACCAATTATTGGCTCTGAAGTATATGTAGCAGAGCGAACCATGCACGATAAAGAGCCCGGTGTTGATGAAGAACAGTACCATTTAGTGCTTTTGGCAAAAGATAATCAAGGTTATAAAAACCTGATGAAACTCGTTTCACTGGGGTTCACCGAAGGTTTTTATTATAAGCCTAGAGTTGACATGTCGGTTATCGCCAAATATTCAGAAGGTCTTATTGCATTAAGCGCTTGTCTTGCTGGCAAGATTCCTTCTTTACTTTTAAAAGGTAATTACGAAGGGGCAAAAAGCACTGCTTTACAGTTTAAATCGATTTTTGGAGATGATAATTTTTTCATAGAAGTTCAGGATCACGGCCTCTTGGATCAGCGGAAAATAATTAATGACCTGATTAGCTTGAGCCAGGAAACCGGAATTCCTTTAGTTGCTACAAATGATGTTCATTATATTCAAAAAGATGATGCCCTTGCACAAGATGTACTGTTGTGCATACAAACAGGAAAGACTTTGGACGATGAAAATCGAATGAGATTTGAAAGTTCTGAGTTTTATTTAAAGTCTTCTGATGAGATGGCAAGTCTTTTTTCGTATATTCCTGAAGCTATTGAAAATACCGTTAAAATAGCCGAAAGGTGTAACGTGACTTTGGATTTTGGTACCATACATTTGCCAAGCTTTCAAGTTCCAGATGGATATACCCAAGACGAATATCTGGAACAACTTTGTTACAAAGGGGCTAGAGAAAGATTTCCAGAAATAACATCGGAAATAAAAGAAAGACTGGATTATGAACTTGATACTATAAAAAAAATGGGGTATTCCAGTTACTTTTTAATTGTGTGGGATTTTATCAACTATGCCAGGCAAAAGGGCATAATGGTGGGACCCGGAAGAGGGTCAGCTGCTGGTAGCCTGGTTGCTTATTGTTTATATATTACAAATATTGACCCGCTAAAGTATAATCTTCTGTTTGAACGCTTTTTAAATCCAGAAAGAATATCCATGCCCGATATAGATGTGGATTTTTGTTATGAGCGCAGGCAGGAGGTCATAGACTATGTGGTCCAAAAGTATGGCCAAGATAGAGTAGCTCAAATCGTAACATTCGGTACCATGGCAGCTAGGGCTGCCATACGAGATGTAGGACGAGTCATGGGGTATCCTTATGCTGAAGTAGATAAAATTGCAAAAATGGTACCTGCAGAACTTGGAATAACTATTGAAAATGCCCTGTCATTAAATCCGGAGCTAAAAAAGCTATACGATGAAAATGAGAGAGTAAAGCGGCTTATTGATATAGCGAAAGCCCTTGAAGGTTTTCCACGGCACGCTTCAACCCATGCAGCAGGTGTGGTCATATCCAAAGATCCAATTGTTGAACATGTTCCTTTACATAAGCTAGGCGACTCAAATATAACGACACAGTATACCATGACTGCCCTTGAAGAGCTGGGGCTTTTAAAAATGGACTTTTTAGGTCTGCGGACCCTTACGGTGATAAGGGATGCTATTAACATTATCCGTCGCACCAAAAATAAAGATATAAATCTAGATAAACTTCCTTTAAATGATAAAAAAGTATATGAGATGCTGAGCCAAGGAAATACGGCCGGGGTTTTTCAATTGGAAAGTTCCGGCATGAGAAATTTGCTTACAGAGTTAAAACCGGAAACCTTTCAGGATGTTGTAGCAATTATTGGCCTATACCGTCCAGGGCCTCTCGGCAGTGGTGCTGCTGACGATTTTATAAAAAGCAAAAACGGCCTAAAACCCATTAAATATTTACATCCAAAGTTAGAACCTATTTTATCCGAAACCTATGGTATCATTCTCTATCAAGAACAGGCCATGAAAATTGCTCAGGAGTTGGCCGGTTTTTCGTTGGCACAGGCGGATATTTTGAGAAAAGCCATGGGCAAAAAGAAGCAGGACGTCATGGCTGCCCAAAGGGAATCTTTCATAAACGGCTGTATAAAAAACGGTATAGACAAAATAACGGCTGGTAAAATTTTCGATGAAATTTCGTATTTTGCCGGTTACGGTTTTAATAAAGCCCACACAGCCGCTTATGCAGTTATAGCGTATCAGACGGCATACTTAAAGGCTCACTTTCCCGTTGAATATATGGCAGCGCTTTTAACTAGTGTTATGGACAACACCGATAAAGTGGCGTATTATATAAATGAGTGTCGTCACATGGGTATAGAGGTCTTGCCTCCGGATATAAATGAAAGCTACGAAGCCTTTACGGTAGTATCGGACAAAATACGCTTTGGCCTTACTGCAGTAAAAAATGTAGGACAAAATGTAGCAAAAGCTATTATTCAAGCCAGGAAAGAAAAAGGCAGGTTTACCTCGCTAGCAGATTTTATAGAAAAAGTTTCCGGAGAAGTTAACAAAAAGGCTTTAGAAAGTTTAATAAAAAGCGGTGCTTTTACATCTTTGGGAGCAAAACGCTCACAACTTCTAAGTATTTACGAAGAAACATTTGCAAGGGTTCAAAAACAGCAAAAACAAAACATGAAAAATCAAATATCCCTTTTCCAAATGCTAGACGATGTTTCTATAGCACAAGAGACTTTACCTGACTTACCCGAATATTCAACTAGCGAGCTACTTGCAATGGAGAAGGAAATGCTTGGTATATACGTTAGCGGTCATCCTTTATCTGAATACAAAAGTGAACTTGCAAAAAATGTTACTTATTACATCGCAGATAAGGATAAGGTAAACAGCGTAAAAGATAATGAAGAAGTAGTAATAGGCGGCATTATAACCGGAATTATTACAAAAACCACTAAAGATGAAAAAATTATGGCTTTTGTAAATATAGAGGATCTAACCGGGAATATGGAAGCTATAGTTTTTCCCACAGTATTTGAAAAATACAAAAACTTATTGCTTCCCGATTCCAAAGTGTATATAAAAGGCAGAATTAATTGTAAAGAAGATGAGGCACCGAAATTGATTGTGGAAGAAGTAAGACCTTTAGACAAAGACATCATGGGAGGCGTAGTTGTTTTTATAGTTTCAAATAAAGATAACATAAATGTAAATGAAGTTAAAGAAGTTATATCTAATAATTTGGGAAACTCCCAGGTTGTTATATACGTTAAAGAGACAGCAAAAAGTTTCCTATTAGACAAAAAAATAGACGCATCTGTTGATAATTTAAACCTATTGGCTAAAAGAACAGGTTTGAGAAATTATGTATTTTGGGATAAATTTATGGTAAAGAGCTAGTAAATACGTTTTGTTTTTAATAAAACCACTAAAAGGAGGCCGGTCGGTTTGTGGGCAGTAATATATATTGCTACTGATAGAGAAACAGCTGATAGGGTAGCAAAGGCAATAAAGGAAGAAGGCATACTGGTGAAGACCAGAGAAGTTATGAAAAGCAAAAGACGCGGTTGTTGCATAGAAATTATTGTCCCCGAATCTGAGGCTCAAGAGGCTCAAAATGTAATTTTGGAGAAGAACCTTTTAACCTGAAAGGAGAGAAAATATATACTATGAAGAGAATTGGAATAATTACCAGTGGCGGGGATGCACCTGGAATGAACGCAGCTGTTAGAGCTATAGTTCGAAAAGCAGCCC
This sequence comes from Tepidanaerobacter sp. GT38, assembly GCF_021991635.1. Lineage (GTDB taxonomy): Bacteria > Bacillota > Thermosediminibacteria > Thermosediminibacterales > Tepidanaerobacteraceae > DTU063. Next base: position 2,604 of record NZ_JAFFJA010000050.1, on the reverse strand, counting down.
ATTATGGCATAGAAGTTTATGGTGTTCACAGAGGCTTTATGGGACTTATTAATTCTGATTTTGTTAAGCTCGATATTAGCTCGGTAGGTGATATATTACATCGAGGCGGAACAATACTGCTTACTGCCAGGTGTGATGAATTTAAAACAAAAGAAGGTCAAGAAAAGGCTTTAAAAAACTTAGAGGCTTTCGGTATTGAGGGCGTTGTAGTCATAGGAGGAGATGGTTCCCTAAGAGGTGCAAATGTCCTATCTAATATGGGCATTCCAACTATTGGTATTCCAACCACCATCGACAATGATATAGCTTTTACTGACAACTGTATAGGTTTTGATACTGCTGTTAATACGGTTGTTGATGCTCTAAACAAAGTTAGAGATACCGCTACATCTCATGAAAGAACATTTGTCGTAGAAGTTATGGGCAGAAATGCCGGCCATTTAGCTCTATACACTGGTCTCGCAAGTGGCGCAGAAGCTATCTTGGTGCCGGAGATACCTTTTGATTTAGACGCTATTTGTGAAAAAATTAAATCAGGCTACAAAAGAGGAAAGTTACACAGCATTATAGTTGTTGCAGAAGGCGCTGCAAGTAGTATTGAAGTAGGCAAGGTGATCAAAGAAAAGACCAATTTAGAAACAAGGGTTATCATACTTGGCCATTTGCAAAGAGGAGGCACCCCTACAGCCTATGACAGGATATTAGCAAGCCGTTTTGGTGGAAAAGCGGTTGATTTGTTAAAAGAAAATGTAAAAGATAAGATGATTGGTTTAATAAATGGGGAGCTAGTTTTAACAGATATAGATAGAGTACTTTCGACTCCAAAACCATTAGATATGGAACTATACCAACTGGCTGATATACTGTCATTATAAGTGTAAAGGGAAGGGATTGCAATGCTTAGGACAAAAATTATATGCACCCTTGGTCCTTCCAGTGAAGATAAGCAGACAATAAAGCAACTGATTAAGGCAGGCATGAATATAGCACGAATCAACCTGTCACACGGAACCCATGATGAGCATAGAAAAAGAATTAATGCACTGAAAGAGGTTTGTGGAGAATTAAAAGTTAATGTGGCCTTATTACTTGATACTAAAGGTCCTGAAATAAGATTGGGGACTTTTTATGGAGGAAAAATTACTCTAAAAAAGGGTCAGGAATTTATACTTACTTCTAAACCCTTAATTGGGGATGAAAAAATAGCTTTTATTAATTTTGATAATATCGCAAAAACAGTTGAGCCAGGTGAAAAAATACTTTTGTCAGATGGTCTAATAGAGCTTTGTGTAAAAAAGATAGAAGGGGAAAATGTCATCTGCACAGTCTTAAATAGCGGAGAAATAGGTGACAGGCAGGGCGTAAATATCCCTAACAAATCATTGCCTTTACCAGCATTGACACAAAGGGATATAGAAGATTTACAGTTTGCTGTAAAGGTGGGTGCAGACTTTGTAGCAGCTTCTTTTGTTCGAAAAGCTGATGATGTGCGGGAAATAAGGCGAGTATTAGATAAAAACGGCGGCAGTGATATACACATAATTGCAAAAATAGAAAATCAGGAAGGTATAAACAATATAGACGAAATAATTGATGTAGCAGACGGCATTATGATAGCCCGTGGAGACTTAGGTGTTGAAATTCCGGTTCAAGAAGTGCCTTTAGTTCAGAAACAGATTATTTCCAAATGCAATATTGCAGGAAAACCGGTTATCACTGCTACGCAGATGCTTGATTCCATGATAAGAAATCCAAGACCTACAAGGGCTGAAGCTACGGACGTTGCCAATGCTATCTTTGATGGTACCGATGCTATCATGCTGTCGGGTGAGACCGCTGCAGGTAAATATCCGGTAGAAGCAGCGACAATGATGGCTAAAATTGCGGAAAAGGCAGATATCGCCGCACTCGAAGCTGGAAAGCAAAGACAGATTACTGTAAAATCCATAACCGATGCTATAAGCCATGCCACGTGTTCAATTGCTTCTGAGCTTGGAGCAAAAGCCATTATCACTTCTACCAAATCTGGATATACAGCTAGAGCAGTGGCAAAGTTTAGGCCAAAAGCCCCCATTATAGCTGTAACTTATAATGAGAAAGTCATAAAGACACTTCAGCTTATACGAGGTGTGATGCCTCTTAAAGTAAATAAAACATCAACAACCGACGAAATGTTTCACGAAGCATTAAAAGGGGCAGTGACTTCTGGAATGGTTAAAAGCGGTGATCTGGTTGTAATAACAGCTGGAGTACCTGTTAATGTGACTGGCACCACAAACCTGATTCGGGTGCACGTGGTAGATTAATGATTTCTCATGGACTAATATCCTGTAATCTATTTTTTAAAGTTAATATAGGTTCAACAAAAGAACTGCAAAAGTTACTTCCACTCCATAAAATCTAGGGGTGGAATTTACTTTTTCAAATAACGAATCTCTGGCTCATCTATACAAATTATTAAAAAGCCTCTGTCAATAATCTTTGAAAATGTCACCTAAAAGGCGTGATTTTTATTCAGTGAAAATGTCACCTTTGGCATAAAATAAAAACAACAAAACACGTTACAAATTTATTAAATATTGTATTTAACAGCAAAAGAAAAAA
>NZ_JAFFJA010000049.1 GCF_021991635.1 Tepidanaerobacter sp. GT38 | reverse complement strand
TGACTTTGTCAACAGGCTGAAAGGCCTTAAAGAGGCCTTTTGTGTAATTTAAGGGTTCATCGGTTGAAAGCTAAGCTTTTTTATTTGTACTTTATTTGAGCCATTAATTATTATATAATTTAAAATAGTTAGTTCGACTTGAGGAGGAGATTTTGTGTTTTTCTTCGGTATTTTTGGGATCCAGCAAAGCGAGCGCTCCGTAAAGGAATTTGACAACATCATCTGCCCCGATTGCGGGAGACTATCCAGAGCGGAGCTTCGGGAATCATATACATATTTTCACTTTTTCTTTATCCCGCTGTTTAAATGGAACAGGCAGTATTATCTGCAGCTAAGATGCTGTGGAAGTATATACATTGTAGATCCCGATTACGTGGACGAACTTAAGCGCAGCACAAATGTGGACTTTGATCGGCTGCGCAAAATGCAGATGCCCAGCAATATTTGTCCTAACTGCGGTGCATTCGTGCACCCCAACTTTGCATATTGCCCATATTGCGGCCAAAAGCGCTAGTTGCGCTAATTGAGATTTGCATTTACCAAATCTTTCATGGTGTAATAACCAGGTTTTTGCTGTGCTATATATCTTATTACATTTACCGCTCCGGCAGCCAAAACCTGCCTTGAAGTTATTTTATGGGTCAATTCTATCGACTCATTTTCACCTATTAATAAAACCGTGTGTTCACCTACTATGTTGCCACCCCTGATGGAGTGGATGCCGATTTCTCTTTTCTCCCGCTTTTTCCTAACGTCTGCCCTGCAGTATATATAATCGGCTTCCTGCCTAATCTCTTTGATGCCGTCTGCAATCATTAAAGCAGTGCCGCTGGGAGCATCTATTTTTTGATTGTGATGTTTTTCTACAATCTCTATATCAAAATCCCCAAGCACCTTAGCGGCCTGCCTTGCCAGGTTCATGAGCAAAAAGACTCCCAAGCACATATTGTGTGACACAAACACCGGCACCTTTTGTGAAGTCTTTAAAAGCATCTCCTTATGTTCTTCTCCAAGGCCTGTGGTGCCTACAGCCAAGGCTACCCCTTTCATGGCAGCATATTCGGCAAGTTGCCTTATGGCTGAAGGGTGTGAAAAATCTACAATTACGTCGGGAATGTGGGGAATTTTATGCAGGTCATTGTATACGACAATGTCTCCCGCTTCACTGCAAGTGTCATACCCCGCTATTACCTCCATATCCTGCTCCTTACGTATCAACTCTGTTACGGCCTTACCCATCTTGCCCCTGGCTCCGCTTACTACTATTTTTATCATGTAAAAACCTCCAATCTTGCAATAATGTTTGCTTTGATGAATTTAATATGTATATTACCATTTTGATGAGCGCTCATCAAGTAGCAGGATTTGCAATAAAAAAGAAAAGCTCCGTTTTGGAGCGTTTGTTTTTATTCCACATTTATATAGTTATAATATCTTCTTTTAGCGTTTGCCACATGCTGCCTTGCCAAATTTTCTGCTTTTGCCGGATTTCTTTCCAAAATTGCAGATAACGTCAAAACTATCTCATCGTATGCTTCCAGGTTTTGTTCGGGATTGGCAAGGGATATCTTCCTCAACCTTGCAAGGTGTTCATTTAAAGAAGTCAGCTTGTCCTTTAATATATTGTTTTTAGCAAAAATAATACTCTCTGTCCACTTCTTTTGAAGAGACACGTGGGTGCTGTAATCCTTATTTGCGACTGCCATACTCATTTCATCAACGATATTATTTAGTATTTCCAAATCTTTATCTTCCGCTCTTTCGCAAATAAGTCTAACCGCTAAGTACCTCTCTCACTTCATAAAGTTCCTGAGCTAAACTAGCAGAAACATGACTTACAATTGACCCCCTCTGCGGATAATATGTTACAAAACCTTCCTGCTCCAGTTGACGAAGAGCCCCCCTGATCGGAATCCTGCTTATTTTAAGTGACTCTGCTAATGATTCTTCCACTAGTTTTTCGCCAGACATCAGTTCGTTGTTCAGTATCGCAGCTTTTATTTTGTTGTAGGCGTATATACTTACTGGAACTCTTTTCATATCTTTCATGTTTTCACGAACCTTTTTCATGCTTTACTACGCATCATCCACTTCCCTTAATACGTCAATAACCGAACCGTCTCTATATTGAACTACCCCTATTATCTTATCTTTAAATTTAATTCTTTCAGGTGTTCCAGTAATCTTTTCCGCAATTTCTTTCAATTCTTCAATATCGTAAAGCTTTAATTTGGCCTCTTTGAAACGATCTATTAGATCCTGTCTTCTCGGGTTCACTGCAATGCCATAGTCAGTGACAATTACATCAACTGTCTCACCCGGAGTGACAACGGTGGTAACCTTATCCACAATAATCGGTATCCTGGCTCTGATGAGGGGTGCTAATACCACTGACATTTTTGCTCCTGCTGCTGTATCTTGATGACCTCCTGCCGCCTGGCTTATTATACCATCTGAACCGGAAATTACGTTGACATTGAAGTCCGTATCTATCTCCATAGCACCTAACATGACTATATCCAAATAATTGGCAATACAACCTGCATTGAATGGGCTTGCATAAGTTGCAGCATCTATCTCAAAGTGTTTCGGGTTTTGCCCTATGGACCTTACTGCATCTAAGTCGAAACACTGTGTATCAAAAATACCTTTAAACAGGCCTTCTTCAAGCAATTGAACTATCTGTGAAGTAATGCCACCTAAAGCAAAACTGCCTTTAATGTTTTGATTAATCATCTTTTCTCTCAAGAATTGTGTAACTGCCAAAGATGCACCTGCCGCTCCGGTCTGATAGGAAAACCCATTCTTAAAATAACCTGAAGCTTCGATAGCTTTTACAGCATTTTCAGCAATCAAAATATCTCTAGGATTTTTAGTAAACCTTATAGCCCCGGAAACTATGCCTTTCGGGTCACCGATAGAACCAACTTTGACGACGTAATCTACCTGACTTTGATTGATACTTGCAGGTAAACAGGGGTAGTCCACCAAGTTATCGGTAATTAAAACAACTTTGTCAGCATATTTTGCATCTACCAGAGCGTATCCTAGCGACCCAAATGCGGATTTTCCATAAAACCCGTTTGCATTGCCGTATTCGTCACAACAGGGGACTCCCAAAAATGCAACGTCTATTTTTAATTCACCGCTTTCAATGGCTCTTGCTCTGCCACCGTGGGACCTTATTACTACAGGATTTGGCAATATACCTTGTGAAATTGCTGTTCCAAGGGGCTCACGAATACCGCTTGTTTCAATGCTCGTTATTACGCCATTCTTTATATGCTCTATTAAAGGTGCGTGGCAAGGGTTCAATGAACTGGGCGCCAGTTTTAAATCTTTTATACCTAAAGATGCTATTGCATCCATGACCATATTAATTATGTAGTCGCCATTTCTCAAGTGATGATGAAACGATATTGTCATTCCATCTTTAAGGCCGCAAGCTTTTATAGCTTCTTTTATCGAACTTATAAGTTTACTTTTGTGCGGCAACTGTCTCTTAAGCTTAGAGCCTACTTTATTTCCTTCAGGCATGATGCTAAAAGCATTTTCATAAGGCACAAGTTTTCCAATATGTTCAAGATATTCAGGTATTTCTCGGCCAACTCCATTTTTAATCATCCTAATTGTCCCCCTCATATAAGCCTGATGCTTTGGCTAACTCTAAAGTTCTGTATGCTCTCTCAACAATGGGAGCGTCAATCATTTTACCATCCAGTGCTATAACACCTGACGATTTCTCTTCAGCCTCTTTGATTGCGTCCAATACACGAAGGGCATGATTTATTTCCTTCTCCGTTGGAGCATATACCTTATGTACCAGCGGAATCTGACGGGGATGTATGACTGATTTGCCGTCAAATCCCAATTGTTTTATGAGTTCAACTTCTTTAATAAAACCTTCATCGTCGTTTATATCCGAAAACACTGTATCTAAGGCATATATATTGGCAGCTCTGGCTGCCATCAGTACCTGGCTCCTTGCCATCAGCAGCTCAAGCCCATCTTTAGACCTTGTAGTCTTCATGCTCGTTACAAAATCTTCCGCCCCTAGAGCGATACCTATCAACCTCTTGCTTGATTTTGCTATTTCAAATGCATTTATGACACCCAAAGGACTTTCAATGGCTGCCATAAGCTTTATTGTTCCAACTTCCATGCCTGCCTTCTCTTCTATTTCCGCTATTATCGACTCAACCTCAAGGACATCCTTAGCTCTTTCAGTCTTAGGTATTCTAATTACATCGGGCTTGGCCCTAACTATAGCTTCCAAATCTTTTCTGCCAAAAGGTGTATCAAGCCCGTTTATTCTAACTACAGTCTCAGTGTTACCAAAATCAAGATTCTTTAGTGCGTAATATACCAGAAACCTGGCTGAGTCCTTTTCTCTTATAGATACAGAATCTTCCAAGTCAAACATTATGGAATCGGCACCATACAAGTGCGCACCCATTATATTTGCAGGATTGTTGCCTGGAACATACATCATAGTCCTTCTCAGCCTAGCCATCTTTCATTCCTCCCACACATACTCTTCAGACTCGGCGGCTCTATAAAGAGCCGTCAGTGTCCTTGCCTTGATGACACAATCTATGGCACCTTTATCTACGGCTTTCACATAAGCACTTTTTACTCCTTTGCTCTGTAAAGTATCTATAATAAGTGCTTTAATGTGCCGACCAAATTGCTTCAGCACTGCGCTCTGCAGTTCAACTTCAATATCTTTTTTGTCCGAAGGTTCAATAACAATACTAATATCATTAGATTCGACAGTGCCTGCCCTGCCAATTTTTTTTATTTCCAAGTGTCATACCTCCCTCAGAGACTTTTTATTTTATCAATAATTGGCTTTGCTTCTTCAGATATTAAAAACTCATAGGTAGATTTAGGAACCATCTCTTTAATTGAATCTAAATTATCATCTTTTATAGCCTGTCTGATCCTTGAAGCACTGATCGCCAAGCCACGGTACTCTAGCCTATTTATTTCAAATACCTCAATGCCGTATTGCGGGAGCAGGTTTTTCATCACTGCATTGTATTCCCTCGTGAGAGGGTCAATAGGTTCATGCCCCACATACCTTCTATTTATTCCTAAGGCAGGAGCAATGAACTCTCCAAAAATTTTCAAGTCCAGTTGTGCATGTATTTTTACAATTGAGTTTTTTTCCTTAATAAAATAGGAAGGGAATGTAGAATTAGATATTATATAATCTTTGCCCTTATGAATAATTACATTGGGCAAATGCTTTATTCCGGCTTTAACCAACCTGTATCTAACATCATTTGGAAAGACAGACCTGTCCTCCCATACAACAAAGACATGAACCACATCACTATTATTAGAGACATACTCAATCAAATATTGATGCCCCAGAGTAAATGGGTTACAATTCATAACAATACTTGAAATTATCCTGCCATCTTGTCTTTTTTTCTTCAATTTCTTTAAGAAGTTCGTGAGGCCTTTTGGATCATTTTCAAGTAGTGAAATTACGCCATCTAATCGCGTTATTTCGGTAAAACCCATATCTTCAAATATTCTTTTGTTCATCGGTTTAGTAAATATGAACAAATGAGTGCGACCCCTATCATATTGATAATTCATTAAATCTGAAACCAGTTTATTTGCCATGCCTTCCCCCTGATAGTCGGGGTCAATGGCTATGCATTTCAATACATTGCCTGATACTGAACCGGTCCCAATTATTCGCTCATCATCATAGAGAGCCAAGGTGTATTCTACGTCCTTCTCTAGAATCAACTCAAATTTGTGTAAAAATTCATCTATTTTCTTCCTTTCTTTTTCTCTTTTTAGATTTACGGTTCTCAGAGTTATATTCCCCATGCGTTTCTCTTCCTTCTCTTACAACAAATACAAATAATCGTTAGCAATGTGCTTGGAACACCAAAAGTATAGGCTATTTTATGTTCTTTACCTGGCGTGAAGCTAACCTGCATCATAGCTTAAAGCATCGGCTATTATTTTTTCCTTATCTAATTCCGTAAGAAGTTATATTTATCTCGAAAAAGGACAACCAAAGTTAAAGTTCGGCAAAAACTCCTAAGCCAGTTATTTTTACTCCAAGTTAATTGTTATCACTCTGTTCATTGGTACGTCCTGTATATAATAAGAATTTATACACGCAAAACTATATATAATCTACTCACATAAGATTGTATATCAAAATTTTCTGTTAATCTAATAGGAGTTATATATATTAAATATAAAGAATAACTATAGCCTAATAACGTATAGTTTTTAGGAATATGACATCCAGAGTTTATGGCTAAAAAACAAACTTCCCGTGGAGATAGTTTGAAGTATATGAATAATATTCTGAGATGGAGTTAGAGGGCTTTCAGACAGCTTGACTTTGTTATATAATGACATTAAGTGGGCTCCTTTATGAGTTATAGCCGAGTGACCATATTTCCTAAGGATACCCACCTTTTTCAATATGTTTTTTGATAAGACTTTTGTGTGGTTTATAAAAATCTCATGTTTATTTTCGATATTGACAAAGCCTATGTTATTTATAAAAAAATAATATTAGACTAATTTCCGCTTAAACCATACAATATTATATAAATACAAAATTTACAAAAAATGATGGGAGGACTGTGTATTGGTCAAGCTTGTTAATAGCAATGTATTAATTCTAAATGGCAGAGAATTAATAACGGACAAAAATGATTTCCAAGCAACTGTAAGCTCGAGATTAGGCAAAGATTTCAGTTCGTCCAAAGCTAGGCAGGGAACGATTACCTATAAAATTTTATCCTCACACAATAAGTCGGAAAGTACAGACTTTCTCAAGCTGAAATTTGACTCAATTACATCTCACGATATCACTTACGTGGGTATCATACAGACGGCAAGGGCAAGCGGCATGGATAAATTTCCAATACCTTATGTTCTGACAAATTGCCACAACAGCCTGTGTGCCGTTGGCGGAACCATTAATGAAGATGACCATAAGTTCGCCCTTTCTGCTGCCCAAAAATATGGTGGCATTTATGTACCGCCAAATCTTGCCGTAATTCACTCTTATAACAGAGAAATGATGGCAAAATGTGGCGGAATGATTCTGGGTTCTGACAGCCATACGAGATACGGCGCTTTAGGCACCATGGGTGTAGGTGAAGGCGGCGGTGAATTAGTTAAGCAACTTTTAGGACAAACCTATGATATGAAATACCCCCAGGTAATAGCAATTTATCTAAAAGGCAGGCCAAACCCTGGCGTCGGACCCCACGATGTAGCTCTGACCATTATCAAAGCTGTGTATAACAATAACTTTGTAAAAAATAAAGTTATGGAATTCATAGGTGAAGGTGTATCAAGCCTTCCGGTTGAATTCAGAAATGGAATTGATGTAATGACTACGGAAGCCGGTTGCTGGAGCTCTATATGGGAAACCGATGACCTGGTGAGGGATTACTATGAAACGCACGGCCGTTTAGGCGATTATAAAAAAATAAAACCCGAAGATATGGCACTTTATGATGGCCTGGTAGAAGTTGACCTCTCTAAAATTAAGCCTTCTATAGCCCTTCCCTTCCATCCCAGCAATGTCTATACAATAGAAGAATTAAAGGAAAGTGCAAAGGACATATTTGCCGACATAGAAAAAAACAGCCGTGAGGTATTTAGTTCCAACGATGTTCATATTGATTTGATGAGCAAAATTAGAGACGGCCAAATTCATTTTGATCAGGGCATAATCGTAGGTTGCGCGGGTGGAACCTTTGACAACATTATGGCCGCTGCCGATATCTTAAGAGGAAAATCCATAGGAAACGGGAACTTCTCCCTAAGCATTTACCCAGGAAGCCAGCCAACTTACCTGGAGCTGGTTAGAAACGGGGCGGTTGCTGATTTAATGGCTGCAGGAGCTTTAATAAAACCTGCTTTCTGCGGTCCATGCTTCGGTGCCGGAGATACTCCCGCCAATAATGAATTTTCCATTAGGCACTCCACAAGAAACTTCCCCAATAGAGAAGGCTCAAAACCAACTGAAGGTCAGGTATCAATGGTAGCCCTCATGGACGCAAGATCCATTGCTGCTACAGCAGCAAATAAGGGCATTCTGACAGCTGCCGATGAAATAGATATCAGCATCTCTAACAAGAAGTACTTTTTTGATAGAAGCATATATGAAAAGAGGGTGTACAACGGTTGGGGCAAGGAAGATACTACCGTTGAATTGGTCTACGGACCAAATATCAAGGATTGGCCCAGCATGCCGTCTCTGACAGAGCATGTACTGCTCAAGGTTATAACTTACATAAATGACCCGGTCACCACTACAGATGAAATCATACCATCGGGAGAAACATCCTCCTACAGATCTAACCCCCAGAAACTGGCAGAGTTTACTTTTAGCAGAAAAGATCCCTCATATGTAAGAAAAGCTAAAGAAGTTCTAAATTATGAATTACTTAGGGAAAAGGGAACCAATCCTGAAGAAATTGAAGAATTGAAAGCAATATATGATTCAATAAGGAAAATAGAAGGATTTGAGGGCATAAATGTTCAGGAAATAGGGATAGGCAGCACTATATACGCAAATAAACCCGGTGACGGCTCCGCAAGGGAGTACGCTGCATCCTGCCAGCGCATTTTGGGTGCTTGGGCAAACATAGCAAAGGAGTATGCCACGAAAAGGTACAGGTCAAACCTCATAAACTGGGGAATCATACCATTCCTGATAGAAGATAAATCTCTGATTGGACAAGATGATTTCATATTCATACCTAACATTAAATCCTCAATTTTAAATAAGAATGAGCAAATTAAGGCATATGTATTAGGCGAGAAAATACGAGAAATTACGCTGTCTATTGGATCATTGACGGATAAAGATGTAGAGATTTTAGTCAGCGGTTCATTGATTAATTACAACAAAAACAACCTTTAATATTTATAATTAAATAAGTCAAGAAAAAAGCTTTAATTAATGGCACCAATCATTACAATGGTTGGTGTCATTTTTGTGTTATTTAAAAGCTGCCAGTTTTTCTTTATGGACATAAAAATGCTCCTCCCTATAGTAAATTTTGCTATCTACTCAGGAGGAGTATTTTTACTTACCTAATTGGAAATCTTCAGTGGGTTCTTCAGCAGAAGTTTCTATTAATAAAATCATTGGTTAATTGTAAAATT
>NZ_JAFFJA010000048.1 GCF_021991635.1 Tepidanaerobacter sp. GT38 | reverse complement strand
ATAACGGGAACTTTAAGAGATGTATTTCTCAAAGGCGTGCAAGCAGGAATCGATTCACTGCCTACATTAGCTTTTGTTGCAATTGGAGCAGCAATTGGCGGCATAACAGCAGTAGCCGTAGAAAAGATGTGGGCCGAAAGAGATGCTGCTGTATCAGTAAAGGGCAAAGACATTTCCGCGTAGTTTTGTAAAGATAAATAGGGGGAGGGTATATTAATGACATTTCCAAAGATCATAGCGACTATGGCTGGTGGTTTTATATTCCCGTTCCTGATCAGACTTGCATGGGGAAAACTGGTTGACAATTTTGGGCCAATAGGCGGTTGGCTTGCAGCTGGTTTTATAGTTGGCACCACATGGACACTCAATCACGGAGTAGGTTTGATTTATCAATCTGGTGCGGCATGGATTGACATGGCTTGGGCGGGATTTGTAGGGTTATTTGTAGCTTCGGCTTTATCTGGTGATGATGTAGGCAAAGGTATAGGTATGGTTATTAATGCAATTCTCGGAGGCATTCTAGGCGGATTTATTCTCTACTGCCTGTATGTATAATTATCTGAAAAATAAGAATATCATCAGCTAAATGCAAAAATTTAAAAATTATTAATGTGATATAAAAAGAATGATAATGGTGCGGTTCAGACCGCACCTCAGATATAAAAACCATAAGCTAATATAATTTAATAAAAATTATATAAAAACAAGGAGGTAATGTCCAGTGGCCAAGTACATAATGGCTTTAGATCAGGGGACAACCAGTTCAAGGGCGATTATTTTTGATGAAAACGGAACGATTAAGGGTGTAACCAACAGAGAATTTACCCAGATTTATCCTAAGCCAGGCTGGGTAGAACATGACCCAATGGAAATTTGGGGAAGTCAGATTGGCGTAGCCAGAGAAGTTCTTTCAAAGAGCGGACTGTCTCCAAGCGATATTGCGGCAATTGGCATTACTAACCAGAGGGAAACCACTATAGTATGGGATAAGAATACAGGTAAGCCTGTCTACAATGCAATTGTTTGGCAGTGCCGTAGAACAGCTCCGATTTGTGATGACCTGAAAGCCAGGGGCCTTGCTGAAAAAATCCGCGAGAAGACCGGGTTGGTAGTAGATGCGTATTTTTCCGGCACAAAAGTAAAATGGATACTTGATAATGTAGAAGGTGCAAGAGAAAAAGCAGAAAAAGGCGAATTGTTATTTGGTAATGTGGATACATGGCTTATTTGGAACCTGACAGGCGGCAAAGTCCATGTCACCGATTACAGCAATGCATCCAGAACCATGTTGTTCAACATCCACACGCTGGATTGGGACGACGAGATACTGCAAGAACTTAACATACCTAGGTCAATGCTTCCGAAACCAATGCCCTCAAGCCATGTATACGGATACACCACCACAGAAGTATTCGGCGGCGAAGTTCCAATTGCCGGTGATGCTGGTGACCAACAAGCAGCTCTGTTCGGGCAGGCCTGTTATAGCCCCGGTATGGCAAAGAACACCTACGGAACAGGATGCTTTATGTTGATGAACACCGGCGAAAAAGCTGTTACTTCCCAAAGCGGATTGCTGACTACCATAGCTTGGGGAGTAGACGGAAAAGTAGAATATGCTTTGGAAGGCAGTATTTTCATTGCCGGTGCCGTAGTACAGTGGCTCAGAGATGAGCTTAGAATTCTAGATAATGCAGCTCAGAGTGAAGAGCTCGCAACAAAAGTTCAGGACAACAACGGCGTATACTTGGTACCTGCCTTTGTAGGTCTTGGTGCTCCTTACTGGGATATGTATGCTAGAGGCACCATTGTAGGCCTTACCCGTGGCGCAAAGCGTGAACATATTGTAAGAGCCGCTCTTGAGTCCATTTGCTATCAGACCCGTGACGTCCTTGAAGCCATGCAGAAAGACTCCGGTATAACCCTTAAGAGCCTCAAGGTAGACGGCGGAGCTGTTGCCAATAACTTCTTAATGCAGTTCCAGTCCGATATTTTAGGCGTTCCCGTTGACAGGCCAAAAGTAATTGAGACAACTGCTTTAGGCGCGGCATATCTTGCGGGTCTTGCAGTAGGATACTGGAAAGATAAAGATGACATTGCCTCTAAATGGCAAATTGACAGGACCTTTAAACCCGAAATGGACAGCGGAATGAGAGACAATCTATATAAAGGTTGGAAGAAGGCAGTACAAAGAGCCCTTGATTGGGAAGAGAAGCAATAACACCAAACAAATTAAAAAAGAATCTATCTTAACTGTTAAAGTTGTGGCGGAGAATAAGGAGAACCACACCTTTATATAGGTGTGGTTTTCCTATTTTTAGGAGGGTGAATATGGAAGACATAGTAATTATTGGAGCAGGTGTAGTAGGCTGTTCAATAGCTCGCGAGCTATCAAGATATGATTTAAAAATAACTGTAGTAGAAAAAGAAGAAGATGTAGCATGCGGAACAAGTAAAGCAAACAGTGCTATAATTCACGCGGGCTTTGATGCAGCCCCAGGTACTTGGAAAGCTAAATTGAATGTAAAAGGCAATAAACTTTTTCCTGCTTTGTGCGAAGAACTTGATGTGCCTTTTGTGATGAACGGTTCTTTGGTGGTAGCCGTAAGTGAAGAAGAAGAGAAAGCTCTTGAAGAATTATTGGAACGAGGGAGAATTAACGGTGTAGAGCACCTTCGCATCATAGGAAAAGATGAACTACATGATTTAGAACCCAATTTAAGTCCTAATGCTCGGGCTGCTCTGGACGCTCCAACAGGTGGGTTGGTATGTCCATATGAACTTACTATAGCTCTCGCAGAAAATGCCAATCAAAATGGTGTAAAGTTTTGGCTAAATGCACCCGTGGTTGATATTGAAGTTCTAGAAGACAAGAGTTTTCTCGTGAAGACCCCGAAAGGGACAATTCAGGCCAAATATATAGTAAATGCTGCGGGACTCTTTGCTGATGAAATATCTAAAATGGCCGGGGCGGAAGAGTATACAATTACTCCACGCAAAGGCGAATATCTAATATTTGATAAGCAATTTGGAAACCTGGTAAAAAAGGCCATATTTCCTACTCCCACTAAAATTTCAAAAGGAATATTGGTTTGTCCTACTGTTGACGGCAATGTTTTCATTGGCCCCAACTCCAACAATATAGAAGATAAGTACGATACCAGCGTAGGCAATCCGGGTATTGAAGAAATTATCGCAGGCGGCAGAAAGCTTGTACCTAATTTACCTTTAAAAAATGTTATAACATCATTTGCGGGCCTGAGAGCAGTATCAAATACCAATGATTTTATAATTGAAGCTTCTAAAAAGGTGAAAGGTTTTATTAATGTAGGAGGCATTCAATCCCCCGGTTTGACATCGGCACCGGCTATAGCACTTATGGTAAAGGATATATTGCAGGAAGAGGGCCTTAGTTTAAAGGAAAAATCGAATTTTATACCACACAGACCTAAAAAGGTAAGGTTTAGAGAATTAGATAATGAAGAACGCAGCAGGCTTATAAAAGAAAATCCTGCGTATGGCCATGTAATCTGTCGATGTGAAACTGTCACAGAAGCTGAGATTGTAGATGCCATAAGAAGACCCGTAGGTGCACGCAGCATAGATGCTGTAAAAAGAAGGACCCGGGCGGGTATGGGGCGTTGTCAGGGAGGATTTTGCTCGCCTAGGGTGCTGGAGATTTTGCAGCGAGAACTGGGTATAGATCCTCTTGAAGTAACCAAAAAAGGGCCCGGTTCTAACGTGCTAGTTGGTCGTATCAAAGAATTTCTACAAGACGAAGGCGGTGACAACAATGATAAATAAGGAACTAGTAGTAATAGGCGGTGGTCCTGCCGGCCTTGCTGCTGCAATTGAAGCCAAAAAGAACGGTGTAAATGATATCTTACTTATTGAACGCGACTCCCGTTTAGGTGGTATCCTGCCGCAGTGTATACACAATGGCTTTGGCCTTCACGTTTTTAAAGAAGAGCTTACCGGACCCGAATATGCCGATAGATTTATTAAGGAATTGGAAGATCTGGACATAGAGGTTTTGCTGGATACTATGGTAATTGAGCTTACCGAAAATAAGCAGATTACTGCAGTAAACCGCCAAAATGGATTGATGCAAATTCAAGCAGGAGCGGTTATCCTTGCAATGGGATGCAGAGAGAGGACTCGGGGTGCCATCAATATTCCTGGTTTTCGACCGGCAGGAATATTTACTGCTGGTACCGCTCAAAGATTTGTAAATATTGAAGGGTATTTGCCAGGAAAAGAGATAGTTATTTTGGGTTCTGGGGACATTGGTTTAATCATGGCGCGGCGCTTTACCTTAGAAGGAGCCAAGGTAAAATGTGTAGCAGAAATCATGCCGTATTCCAATGGGCTAACTCGAAATATAGTGCAGTGCCTAGAGGATTTTGATATTCCACTGCTTTTAAGCCATACAGTTGTTTATATTCACGGCAAAGATAGGGTAGAAGGAGTAACCATTGCCCAGGTTGACGAGAATTTAAAACCGATTCCTTCTACTGAAAAATATTATTCCTGCGATACGTTACTGCTCTCAGTAGGCCTGATTCCCGAAAATGAGCTATCAAAAATGGCAAACATCAAAATTCACAACGTTACATCAGGACCTGTTGTAAATCAAAGGATGGAAACATCGGTGCCGGGAATTTTTGCCTGTGGCAATGTAGTTCATGTCCATGATTTAGTGGATTTTGTAACAATGGAAGCGAGACTAGCAGGTCGCGGAGCAGTTGATTACCTAAAAGACAAATTACCATCTAGTGACAGGATTTCAGTCTCTGCCGGTCCCGGAATTAGTTATGTAGTGCCTCATTTAGTTGATGCAGAAAAGATTTTAGATAAAAAGCAAAATTTCTTTATGCGCAGTACAAAGCCAATGGAAAAGGCGAGACTTTTCATTGAATCTGACAAGGATCTGATTGGAACAAAGGTACTTCAGCACGTCAGGCCCAGTGAGATGATCAATATTGAGATTAAAAAAGAAGACTTGATAAATAAAGATATAAAGAGTTTGAGATTTTTCCTTCAGGAAGAAGGTGTAGCTGATGGAAAGTAAGAAGATAACATGTATTGTATGCCCAAAAGGTTGCCAAATTGATGTAAAACTTGAAAATGGCCAAATAATCAGCATAGAAAATTATGGTTGCAAGCGGGGTATAGATTACGCAAGAAACGAGGTGTTAGACCCCAGGAGAGTGCTCACTACTACCTTAAAACTTTCCACTGGTCGGGTTATTCCGGTAAGGACCAAGGAACCCATCCCCAAAAAATGCCTGAAAAAGGCCATGCTTGAAACAAAAAACATAGTAGTGGAACCTCCTGTAAAGGTAGGGGATGTGCTGGTTAAGAACATAGCAGGCACAGGTATTGATTTGATAGCAACAGGAAATGCCAAATAGAATGTACGAGTTGAGAGGGTGAAATCCTTGCTTCAAAAGGATGCCGTCTTTACCCATCCAAAAGGAATGCATATCAGAGCTGCGGCTATGGTTGTAAATAAGGCTTATGAGATTAAAAACATGATGGGAACCAGTATTTATATACGCAATCAATCTGGTAGAGAAGTGCCTGCCACAGCTCTGATGGCCATTCACTCACTGAATATCAAGCCCGGAGAACGCATTACAATAGTAGCCAGAGGGCCTAATGTGAATGAGGCGATAGATAGCTTTGAGGAGCTTTTTAGACGAGATCTATTGCCTCAGAGCAATGTAGAATTAGAACAGGTTGACGATATTTTGGAAGAAAACACCATTAAAGCCGATAAAATCTTTGACAGCATTGGCCTTGGCCTTATCGTCACAAATAAAGCCGGCGCTGTGATTTTGTGTAATCGAATTGCGGAAGATTTAATAGGTATAAAAAAACATTATATTTTAGGAAGTAATATACAGGATATAATTCCGGGTTTAGATTTAACTACCGGATTATCTATTGGAGTAAGTGTATTCAGATCAAATGATAATACTAGGCAGAAGTTGGCATCAGCAGATATAAAACCTATTTTTGTGGAAGGGGAAATAACGGGCTATTCTATAGTTTTTAACAGAAACACTTCGACAACTGAATTCTTTTCAGATTTGAGCCTGAACATATCCCCAAAAAAAGATTTATTATTTGAACAAGCAAAGGAATTTGAGTTTGATGAAGCCTTTAGCAACATCATAGGTCGCAGTGAAAAGTTTGTGGAGGCGCTAAATATAGCGTACAAAGCTGCTAATACATCTTCAACGGTTCTATTGCAGGGGGAGAGCGGCACTGGAAAAGGACTTGTGGCAGAAGCCATACACCGTGCCAGCAACCGCAGAAAGGCTCCATTTATAAAGGTAAACTGCCCCGGCATACCCACCAATTTAATCGAAAGTGAGCTTTTTGGCCATGAAAGGGGAGCTTTTACAGGAGCAATTTATCAGAAAATCGGCAAATTTGAAATGGCTAATGGCGGCACCATTTTTTTAGACGAAATAGGTGAACTGGACAAAAACTTGCAGGCAAAATTACTGAGAGTGTTGCAGGACCGAGAATTTGAGAGAGTTGGAGGGAACCAAGTATTAAAAACTGATGTAAGAATAATAGCAGCAACCCATAGGAACCTAAAGGAAATGGTAGACAAAGAGCAATTTCGAGAAGACCTTTATTATCGTCTAAATGTTGTGCCAATTACTCTCCCTAGTTTAAGAGAAAGAAAAGACGACATACCCCTGCTTGTGGAGTATTTTTTAGAAAATCTCTGTAAAAAACTGGGGAAAAAACAAAAAACCATGACAAAAAGAGCTATCGGGTACCTATACAATTACGACTGGCCGGGAAATGTTCGTGAATTAGAGAACATAATTGAGCGGGTCATAAACCTGGCAGATGGTGATGTAATTGATGTTTGGGATTTGCCATCACATATAACAGGAAAAGGTACAGAAAAGAAACACTCCCTTATTAATCTGGATTCAAATGGTGAGTTGGCGCCCTATGAAGAATATGATAAAGCTATTATAAAAATGGCTTTAAAAAAGTATAAAAGTTTCAACGCTGCCGGCAAAGCTTTGGGTATAACGCATAAAACCGTGGCGGCCAAAGCCAGGAGATATGGTCTTTTAAAATAAATTTTAAAAGGGGCCTTAGTATGTCAAATTCAAAAGTTAAAACTAACAGAGAGTTATCCCCTGTTTGTCAGAGAGAAATACTTCGCTTAAGCGAGGAGTTGGGTTATACTGCCCATGAAATAAGATGGGTAGTTGCGCAGAATTCCAATACCATTAGAGATCTAGTTAAGGTCATAGAAACTATATCCTGTCATTCGCAAGAAATCAGTGCCAATTCTATCAGCGGTTCACAGCAACTAAGTGGTTTATCCCATCTAGCAGCAAATCTAAAAGAAACCGTATCTTCTGTGGCAAATATGTCAAAGGGTTATCTAAACAAAGTAAAAGAAGGGAGTCTGGCTATTAGCGATGTAGAAGCTGCTCTAGAGCAAGTCTCTTCAGAAATGGACAAAACATCCAGTAAAGTTGAAATCATACTTGAGCTTACAAAAAAGGTAAAAGAATTTGTGGATTTTATAAAGCATATAGCGCAGCAGACAAATTTACTTGCTTTAAATGCTGCTATAGAAGCGGCTAGAGCAGGTGAAGCTGGTAGAGGATTTAGTGTTGTTGCATCAGAGATAAGAAAGCTTGCTGAGTTAAGTAAGGATAAAGCGTATGAAATACACGAAACTGCGGAAGATATAGACGATGGTATCAGTGAGGCATGTCAGATATTTAAAGATAGCGGGATCAGCTTAAAAAATCTAAAAGCTAAAATGCAATTTGGAAAAGATGTAATGAACGGCGCCGTTACCATATTTGAAGATATATCGCAGCTAAACAGCAAACTACTTGATTCTTCAGAAGAACAGGCGAAGACAACCCAGTATTTAGCAGATATTTTCACATCCTTTTCAGAAAAAACAGCATCTACTGCTGACTCAACCGTGAAAGTGACATTTTTAATAAAGGACCAGGAAAAGCAAAATGAACAGCTGCTTGAAATTGCTGACAATTTAGTTGAGAAAGTATATTCACTGCAAAAGCAAACCACCAGTTTAAAGGAGAAGGATGAAATAATTTTTGGCATAAATCCTGCTCTAAGCCCGGAAATCATAAAATCATTATATCTTCCTGTGATAAATAGTGTTTGTAATAGTGTTGGCCTTATACCAAGAGTTCTTGTTGCGGCAGACTACGATGCCCTTGCTAATGGTTTATTAGATGGCATAGTAGATGTGGGCTGGTTTTCACCTTTTGCATATGTAAATGCAAAAAACAAGGCTGCAGTTATTCCTCTGGTTACTCCAATAGTAAACGGTGCTCCCAGTTATTTGGGATTTATTATCACCAACAAAGACTCAGGAATAACCGATTTAAAGGATGTTAAAGGTGAACGAATGGCCTTTGTGGATCCAAAATCTGCATCGGGATATGCATACCCCAGACTTCTCTTAAAAAAGGCCGGCATAAATCCGGAAAGAGATTTAAAAGAGCAAATATTTCTTGGGACTCACAGTAATGTAGTTGAAGCAGTAATATCGGGTGCTGTTAAAGTTGGTGCCACTTACTCTGAAGCAATTGATGATGCAAAAAATAGGGGCCTTGATGTGGGGAAACTCGTGTTTCTTGCCCAAACAGATCCTATACCAAAAGATTGCATTGCAGCACGGCCAGACTTTGACATGGAAATGTATGAGAAGCTAAAAAATGCTTTCTTGGAATATAAGGACAATGGAGCTTCTAAAAAACACCAAGGCTCAATTATTAATGGATTTATAGAAGCTAAAGACGAAAATTATGATATTATTCGGGAAGTAGTCAGAGACGCAATTTGATAAAAATTACCAATTCGGTATAGTTGTAATTTTGTAAAAACCAAGTCTTTATTGGTTTTAGGCCTTGGTACGATTTGTGCTATATTTTCAAAGTAAAATTATTTTTTCAGGAGGGGTTCAATGAAAAAAATTATTAACAGTCCGGACAATGTAGTTCAGGAAATGCTGGAGGGTATGGTGGCGGCATATCCCCAGTACGTGCGCAAGTTGGATGGCTTTGAGGTTATTGTAAGGGCAGATGCGCCAGTAAAAGGCAAAGTAGCACTGGTATCCGGCGGTGGCAGCGGTCACGAACCCTCCCATGCGGGCTTTGTTGGAAAGGGCATGCTGGATGCAGGAGTGGCAGGTGCTGTCTTTACATCACCCACCCCTGATCAGGTTTTTGAAGCAATTAAAGCTGTTGACGGTGGCGCTGGCGTACTTTTAATTATCAAGAACTACACAGGCGATGTCATGAATTTTGAAATGGCAGGAGAAATGGCAGAAGCCGAGGGCATAAAGGTTGCCAGTGTCATAGTAAATGACGATGTAGCAGTGGAAAACAGCCTTTACACCACTGGCAGGCGCGGCATAGCGGGTACAGTTTTCGTTCATAAAATTGCAGGAGCCAAAGCGGAAGCCGGAGGGTCTTTGGAAGAAGTTAAGGCTGTAGCAGAAAAAGTCATAAAGAATACTAGAAGCATGGGAATGGCCCTCACGCCGTGTATAGTGCCTGCTGCTGGCAAGCCTACCTTTACGCTGGCAGAAGATGAGATGGAAATAGGAATGGGTATTCACGGAGAGCCCGGCACCAAGCGCACCCATATTATGAGTGCTGACGAACTGGTCGACCATCTAATGGAAAAGATTTTACAGGATATTCCCTACAAATCCGGGGATGAAGTGGCAGTTATGATAAACGGCCTGGGTGCCACACCTTTAATGGAACTGTTTATAATGAACCGCCGTGTAAGTCAGATTTTGAAAGAGAAGAACATTGCGGTATACAGGACCTTTGTAGGAGAATTTATGACGTCTATCGAAATGGCCGGAGCTTCAATCAGTCTATTGAAATTAGATGATGAATTAAAACAGCTTTTAGATGCACAGGCTAATACACCTGCATTTAGACAGCTCTGATACATATTTTGAAAGGGGACTTAAACGTGGCTGTAGGCAGCGCAAAATTAATTGAAATTATAAACCTTGTTGCAAATGATATTCAAGAAAATAAAGATTTTTTGACTCAACTGGACTCAGCCATCGGCGATGCCGACCATGGTATAAATATGTCAAAAGGTTTTAAAGCGGTTACCGAAAAAATAGCTGCTATGACCGACAAAGACTGCGGCAGTATTTTAAAGACGGTCGGTATGACGCTGGTTTCAACGGTAGGCGGTGCTTCGGGGCCTTTGTACGGTACTGCATTTATGCGGGCAGGTCAAGCCGTAGGAACTAAAAAAGAACTAGGCTTTGATGATTTGTTGCTCATACTGGATGCGGCATTGGAAGGCATAAAAATGCGGGGGAAAGCTGAAAAGGGCGAAAAAACTATTGTTGACGCATTGGAACCGGCTGTAGAAGTGTTAAAATCATCACCGGTTAACCTAAAGCTTCTGGAAGAGGCAGTTAAAGCAGCTAAAGATGGTGTAGAATATACAAAAGGTATCATTGCTAAAAAGGGAAGAGCCAGTTACTTAGGCGAAAGGAGCATAGGTCATCAAGATCCGGGAGCCACTTCCTGTTATATTATGTTAGCGGCAGTACATAGAGCACTTAGTGAAAAAAGCAGTTGATTGTGCTGGAATGGGGTGATGCGTTGGTCGGTATAATATTGGTATCACATAGCAAAAAAATGGCTGAAGGGGCTAAAGAAATAATTACTCAGGTTATAGGAGATAAAGTAAAAATTGAGGTTGCCGCCGGAACATCCGATAATCGATTGGGTACCGATGTTTTCCTAATTGAGCAAAAAGTCTTGGAAGTATTTGATGGTGACGGAGTGTTGATTATTCCTGATCTTGGCAGTGCGGTAATGAGTGCTGAGATGGCTATAGAAAGTCTGGAGGAACCTGTAAGGTCCAAGACCCACCTGGCAGATTCGCCTTTCTTTGAAGGTGCTATTGCTGCGTCCATGGAGGCAAGTTTCGGAAAAAGCTTGGAAGAAGTAAAAAAAGCAGCTGAAAATACAAGGGGTATGAATAAAATAGCTTAGTGAAGGTTTTTGATGACGTCAATAGTTTAGTATTGACGTCATTTTTTGTCATTCGAATACCACGGGCTATGCCCGTGGTTCCGAAAAGCTTATAGCTATGAGTAGAAAAAACATACCTCCTCTGATAAAATAAAGCGGGTTTGGCCAACCGCAAAACTAAATCAGAGGAGGTAACATCCAATTGGATAATAACACATTATCA
>NZ_JAFFJA010000047.1 GCF_021991635.1 Tepidanaerobacter sp. GT38 | reverse complement strand
ATAACGGGAACTTTAAGAGATATATTTCTCAAAGGCGTGCAAGCAGGAATCGATTCACTGCCTACATTGGTTTTTGTTGCAATTGGAGCAGCAATTGGCGGCATAACAGCAGTAGCCGTAGAAAAGATGTGGGCTGAAAGAGATGCCGCTGTTTCTGCAAAGAGCAAAGAAATTTCCATGTAGTCTAATAAAGTATAAATAGGGGGAGGGTATATTAATGACGTTTCCAAAGATAATAGCGACAATGGCTGGTGGTTTTATATTCCCGTTCCTAATTAGACTTTTATGGGGAAAACTGGTTGACAATTTTGGGCCAATAGGCGGTTGGCTTGCAGCTGGTTTTATAGTTGGCACCACATGGACACTCAATCACGGAGTAGGCTTGATATATCAGTCTGGTGCGGCATGGATTGACATGGCTTGGTCGGCATTTATAGGGTTATTTGTAGCTTCGGCTTTATCTGGTGATGATGTGGGCAAAGGTATAGGTATGGTTATTAATGCAATTCTCGGAGGCATTCTAGGCGGATTTATTCTCTATTGTCTATATTTTTAAAATATATCAAATCAAAATATAAATTAGCGTAGAAAGGAAGTACAAAATGGCTGATTTATCAAAATACGACAAAAACTCAATTGGTAAACTATTTGATCACTCAGTGCTACCTAAGACGACCCAAGAAAAAGACATACGTGATGGCTGCCGCGAAGCAGTAAAATACAATTGTGCCAGCTTCTACAGTTCAAGTCCATTTTGGACACCAGTTATAAAAGAAGAACTAGAGGGAACTGATATACATATTGGAACAGGGATTGCATTTCCCTTTGGTTCGGCACCTTCAAAAGTAAAGGCGTATGAAACTGAATATGCTGTAAAATTAGGCTGCACCGCCCTTGACATGGTAATGAATATAGGTGCCCTTAAAGACAAACGCTATGATGTAATAAAAGAAGAGCTGCAAGATTTTAAAAAAGCTGCAGGGGATGCTATTACTAAGGTCATTCTGGAAGTATGTTACTTGACAGACGAAGAAATAGAAACAGCGTGTAAGTTAATTGCAGAAGCAGGGATAGATTATGCTAAGACGTCATCTGGTCAGTTTGATGGACCTACCATGGAGCAATTCCTACTCATGCGCAAAACTTTGGAAGGGACAGATGTAAAACTCAAGGTGTCAGGGGTAAAATTCCCACGTCCTCAAAATGCATATGTCTTTCTGCTGGCTGGAGCGGATTTAATAGGCACCAGGGCAGCTCCGCAGATTATAGAAGCATTGGATCAAATGAGAGAAATTGGCTTGGTTCCGGAGTATAGACCTTAATTGTTACTCTTCAGCGCCTATTATATATAAGGCGCTGAAGAATATCCCGAATTATCAAAATATAAAAAAGAGGGTGAATGTGGTGGATATAGTGAATATTGATCTAACTAGAGAAAAATTGGCACAGATGATGGATTATTCCTCTTTAAATCCAAATGTGACTGAAAAAGAAATTTTAGAGGGCTGTAGAATAGCGAAAGAATACAATTTTAAGGGGTTTCATGTTAATCCTATCTGGGTTCCTACAGTAGCCAGGGAATTGGAAGGCACAGGTATTGAAACGGGCTATGTTGTAAGTTTTCCATTTGGTACTAATCCGACTGAGTTAAAAGTAGCTGAAGCCAAATATGCTGCAAAAATTTTAAAAGGCAAGCCTTGGGTTATAGATATGGTTACAAATGTAGGAAAGTTAAAAGGCAAGGATTACGACTACTACAAAAAGGACATTGCGGAAGTTGCAAAAGTGGCTCACGATGCTGGCGTAGAATGTAAAGCAATACTTGAAGTGTCGTTTTTAACAGATGATGAAATAGTGGCAGCCTGCGAATTGGCAGCCGAAGCAGGAGCTGATTGGGTAAAGACCTCAACCGGAAGGCACGGCGGTCCAACTTTAGAACAAGTCAGATTGATGCGCAAAAGTTCACCTCCCCAGGTAAAAGTAAAAGTTGCTGGGACGGGCAGCTTCTGGACGCCAATGGTTGTTCTTGGATGCATATTAGCTGGTGCCGAGCGCATCGGAACTAGAAATGCTCCCTGGATTGTAGATGAGTTATCCGGCATCATTGCCGATATGTTAAAACAACAAAAATGAAAAATAATTAATCAAAAGGAGGAAAATGTATGGGGAAGTATCTCGTGGGCATCGATGAAGGTACTACCGGTTGCAAAACTTGTATTTTTGATTTAGAAGGCAATCTGGTTGGCAGTGACTACAGAGAATATCCATGCTATTATCCAAAACCTGGATGGGTTGAACAGTTAGCAGACGAATTGACACCTGCTCTTTTTGAATCTTGCAAGGCCGCAATTGCTAAAGCGGGTATCGACCCAAAGGAAATTGTTGCTATAGGCCTATCAAGCCAAGGTAGCGTTGTTGGACCAGTGGACAAAAACGGTAAACTTCTAAGGCCATTTATCGGCTGGCAAGATTTAAGAGGAGATAAAGAGCTAAAGGAAGTCGAAGAGAAGATACCACTGGATGAATATTATAAAATTACTGGATATCCTTTGGGCTTGATGTTTAGTATAACAAAGTTGTTATGGCTTCGAAATAACGAACCGGATATATTTGAAAAAACCGCCGTGTTTACAACCAATCAGGACTATTTCTTAAAAGAGTTTGGCGCCGATGATTATTTCACAGATATTTCTTCAGCCAGCAGAGATGGACTCTGTGATGTTGACAATCATGTATGGAGCAAGCGCGTATTTGATGCCCTTGGGCTTGATATGAGTAAACATCCCAAAATCGTTGACAGTGGTCAACCTGTTGGAAGGATTCCTAAGAGCGTAGCAGAAAAAACAGGATTAGCTGAAGGAACACTTCTATGTGTAGGTGCTCATGATCAAAACTGTTCCACATTTGGTTGCGGCGCGGTAGAAGGTGGTACTGCAGCAATGGTCGTTGGGACCTTTGGTTCTTGCTTCGTTGTTTCCGATAAACCTATAAGAGATCCGAATAGAGTTTTAGTTGTTAAAGGAAATGCAGGACCGAAAAACTGGACTATAGAAGCTTTTGCAGCTGCCGCAGCTAGCAGCTACAGGTGGTACAGAGATACTTTTGGCGGGGTAGAAGTCGCTGCTGCCAAATTGCTTAAAGATGATCCATATAATCTGATTAATCAGCAGATAGAGACCGTACCTCCTGGAGCAAATGGAATAACATTCCTGCCATACTTACAGGGTGCCAATGTTCCGAGACCAAACGGTAATGCCCGGGGCGCATTTATAGGCATGACCCTAGGAACCACTAAGGCTGAAATGGCAAGAGCCGTTATGGAAGGAATCTGCTATGAAATGAGAACAATATTAGACGCACAAAAGAGGGCAGGAGTTCACGTTTCTGGTATTCGCCTGACTGGTGGCGGCTCTAAATCACCACTTTGGTGCCAAATGCAAGCTGATATTTACCAAGTGCCAATATACAGATTACAGACACATGAAACAGGTACACTAGGTGCTGCCCTTTATGCTGGTGTTGGTGCCGGAGTTTACAAGAGTTATAAGGAAGCAGTTGAGACAGCTGTTCATATTAAAGACTCCTTTGAACCGAATCCGAAGGTTGCTGAAGCCTACAATGAAGCTTATCAAAGGTATGTGAATGCTTATACTGCTCTTGAAAAAGGTGGAGTATTTTAATAGATAAATCCAAATCTATAGGGAGTGACACAGGTGATTATCAAAGGCGTTGAATATACAAAAGAAAAATTAGCCAGCATGGTGGATTATGCAATTTTAAATCCTGATACACAAGAACAGCAAATAAGGGAAGCATGTGCTATAGCTCGCCAATATAAATTTAAAGGAGTTCACCCTAACCCCTACTGGGTACCATTAGTAGCACAAGAATTAGAAGGAACGGGTATTGAGACTGGTCTTGTGGTAAGTTTCCCCTTTGGTGCCAATCCAACTTCTTTTAAGGTAAATGAAGCTAAAGAACTCGTAAAAATGCTGAATAAAAGGCCAGGTTGCATCGATATGGTGACAAACATCGGGAGACTCAAAGATAAGGATTATGACCTATACACCAAAGATATAGCTGAAGTTGTGAAGGTGGGCCATGATGCTGGGATAGAAGTAAAGGCAATTTTAGAAGTAGCTATGCTGACAGATGATGAAGTAAGAGCAGCCTGCGAATGTGCAGTTAAAGCAGGAGTTGACTTTGTGAAATGTTCAACTGGTAGAGGTGGAAATCCTTCAATTAAACACGTAAAGATTATGCGAGAAACAGTTCCTCCTGAAGTAGGCGTTAAATTTTCGGGTTACGGAGGTTACAATCCTGCTCAGTTGACAATTATGGCTATAGCTGCAGGTGCAAATCGTCTCGGTACTAGAAGAGCTCCCATGATTATAGACGAGCTTGAAGCATACTATAAAGATTTGGTAATCGAATAGATACAAGTTACATATATTAGCAGTTTTTAGACTTGATTGCTTTGCTAAAAATGGGCCAACTTATAATTGGTTGGCCCATTTTGTAGTATATATCCGAGTGAGTACTTTTTCTAAATTTATAGGAACTACTAATATTTGATGCCTATAGAAAGGTAAAAGGTGGTAAGTTTATGAAGGGAAAGATGAAAGCTGCAATCTTATATTCCTTGAAAAATATAAAAGTAGATTGGTGCAAAATCCCAACTTGTAATGATAATGAAGTATTAATTAAAGTAAAATACGCCGGAATATGTGGGTCTGATATTCCACGTGCTATGATTACTGGTGCTAGAAAATATCCTCTTATACTCGGGCATGAATTCTCTGGGGTAGTGGTAGAAACTGGGGCAAATGTCACAAGAGTAAAACCTAATGATAGAGTTGTAGTTGCGCCATTGATACCTTGTGAAGAATGCGAGTGTTGTAAAAAGGGACTTTTTGGTATTTGTGAGCACTACAACCTTATCGGTACCGGCAGCAATGGAGCATTTGCGGAATATGTGATTGCGCCGCAGAATAATGTTTTAAAAATACCTGACAGTCTTGATTTTGTATCAGCAGCCGGTATTGAACCAGCCACAATAGGATACCATGCTTTGGAGAAAGTGAATATAAGACCAGGTGAAACGGTAGTGATCATGGGGTGTGGTGCAATAGGACAGTTAACTTTGCAATGGGCTAAAATTTCTGGAGCTTCAACGGTTGTTGCAGTTGATATCGATGATGCAAAATTAGATTTAGCTCGAAAACTAGGTGCCGATATAACAATTAATTCAAGTAAAATTGATGCAGTAAAGAGAATAAACGAAATTACAAGTGGTGGTGCCGAAGTTGTTGCAGAAACTGCAGGCAATTCAATTACACAACAACAGGCAATTTTATCAACAAGAAAAAAAGGGCGTGTGGTATTTGTGGGAATTTCACATAGCCGTCTACATCTAGATGAAAATACTGTTGAACATATTTTAAGAGGAGAGATTTCGATCCGGGGTTCCTGGAACTCTTATACTGCGCCTTTTCCTGGAATTGCTTGGAAAGCCACAATTGATTTTATGACAAAGAGATTAATAAACTTTAAGGAAATGGTTTCGCACGTAATTACATTAGAAGATATAGCTGACTATTTGAAAGGCATGGCTGAACAAACTATTTCCTATAACAAAATTTTGGTATCTTTCGATGACTGATAAATAAAAAAGTGCCGGATAAAATTTTTTCCGGCATTTTTTAAATGCATAAATATGTGATATAATGGCAAGAGAATTGCTTATAAAGGGTGTATAAAGTGGAGGACAAAAGAAATCTCCGAAAAAAAAATTATAGAACAAAGGTTAAGTCTTTTGCAAAAAGAGGTTGAACAAAAAAGCGATACAATTATGTCGACACTTTTTTCAACTGATTATTATAAAAAAGCAAAAGTGGTTATGTTTTATGTGGATATGCGAAATGAGGTTATGACGAAAAAAGCTATCATAAAAGCCCTTAGTGAAGGGAAACGAGTTGTTGTTCCCAGAGTTAAAAAGGGCTATGGACTTCTTGCCATAGAAATTAAAAGCCTTGATGAACTAAAAACCGGAACATTTGGAGTACTTGAGCCGCCGGAAAGGGAAGAAGTAATTTTAGAGGAAATTGATTTGGTTGTAGTTCCAGGTGTAGTTTTTGACAAAAAGGGGTATCGTATAGGGTACGGTGGCGGCTATTATGATAGGTTTTTACCTAAACTAAGAAAAGATGCAAAAAAAATTGCAGTCGCCTTTGAAATGCAGATGGTTGATTTTATTCCTGCTGAATCTCATGACATAAAGATGGACGCGATTATAACTGAAAAGCGATTATATGGACCATTTGAGTGACCTTTTTGGAATATATTCTTTGAATGTGCACTTTTTAGTTATATCTGTTCATCTTGATTTTATAAAGGATACGATATTTTGGGAGGAATATACATGAATGAAGCTAGACAAACAGTAATAATACTTGATTTTGGCGGAAAATACGCACAGATGGTAGCTCGACAGGTAAGAGAAGCTCAAGTTTACTGTGAGATACTGCCATATCAAACACGTTGGGAAGAAATTATACGAAAAAAACCAAAGGCAATTATTTTATCCGGTGGCTCTTTGCAAACTACAGAAAATATACCTATTTGTGATGAAAGAGTGTTTAAAGCTGATGTACCCACACTTGCCATAGGTTTTGGCTTGCAGGTAATGGTAAAGAGTTTAGGAGGAGTGGTAAAGACAGGCGCAAGCCGTGAATTTGGACCTGCAGAGCTGTTTATAGATGAGGTGCAAGAATTATTTCAAGGTATAGATAATAAATTTATGGCATTTATGGATGCAAGTAGTAATATAGTTTCATTACCGGAAGGTTTCAAAGTGCTAGCTCATACTGACAAAACGCCATTTGCAGCTATTGGCAATGGTAAAAATTTATACGGAGTGCATTTTCATCCCGAAGAGCGCTATACTTTCTATGGAAATAAAATATTGAGCAACTTTTTGTTTAATATAGCAGGCTGCAGCAGAACATGGACTACTAAGGCCTTTATACAAGAGCAGGTAAACCTCATAAAAGAGAAGGTTGGAAATAAAAGGGCTATATGTGCTTTAAGCGGTGGAGTGGACTCATCGGTTGCTGCTCTTTTAGTGCACAAAGCCATAGGCGATAATTTGACGTGTATCTTTGTAAATCATGGCCTCCTTCGCAAAAACGAACCTGAAAGTGTTATACAAACATTTAAAAATAAATTTAACATGAACCTGATAGCTGTAGACGCATCTGAGCGTTTCTTAAATAAATTAAAAGGTATAATCGATCCTGAAAAAAAGCGCAAGATAATAGGTGAGGAGTTTATAAGAGTTTTTGAAGAAGAGGCTTCAAAACTTGGCAAAATCGACTTTTTAGTTCAAGGTACCGTCTATCCTGATGTAATTGAGAGCGGCACATCATCATCGGGACTTGTCAAAAGCCATCACAATGTAGGAGGGCTTCCCGAAGACTTGGCTTTTGAATTAATAGAGCCTCTTCGGGAGTTGTTTAAAGATGAAGTGCGAAAAATCGGCCTAGAGTTAGGCCTGTCGGAAGAACTTGTGTATCGTCATCCGTTCCCAGGCCCGGGTCTTGCTGTAAGGGTATTAGGTGAGGTTACAAAGGAAAAACTTGAGATATTAAGGGAAGCAGACTTTATAGTAACCGATGAAATAAAAAAGGCTGGAATCTATAGAGACTTGTGGCAGGCATTTGCTATTCTCCCTGGAATACAAAGTGTGGGCGTTAAAGGGGATACAAGAACATATAAACATACTGTTGCTATTAGGGCAATATTAAGCGAGGACGGCATGACTGGCGATTGGGCAAAACTACCTTACGACTTATTGGATGTCATATCAACTCGAATTACAAGTGAGGTAGAAGGAGTAAACCGTGTCGTATACGACATCACACCTAAACCACCTGCTACTATTGAGTGGGAGTGAAGCGGGGTATGGAAGAAGTTATAAAAGTGGCCACTCTTGAAAATGAGATTGAGGCAAAACTCTTAGCTTCTTTGCTAAAAGAGCGTGGAATACCACATTTTGTTGGAACGTATCATGATCCAGTATACGATGGTATCTTTCAGACCCAAAAAGGCTGGGGATTTGTCAGTGCACCTGTTTCATATAAAGATGAAATTTTAGAAATCCTTGTTGATATTAGAAAAGGCAGCAACACCCCTATTGTTGAAATAGATTAATAAAAAAATAAAAGAGTATGGTAAACCATTAATAGTAGATTACCATACTCTTTTTTTATGGCGAAAATATATCATAATTTACAAATTCAGGACTACTTTTTAAAAGAAGGAATGTTAAATAATATATCGAATATATATATAGTGTAGCATAATTAATTAATTTATTAGATATTGTACAACATAATTATATTATCAGGAGGAAAATGTAATGAATTCTAGAGTGACTCTTTCCGTGTTTAAAGCTGATGTTGGCGGATATGTTGGTCATGGAAGCGTACATCCGGATATGCTTCAAAAAGCCCGGGAGACTTTGGAGCAAAATGGAAAAGATATATTAATTGACTTTTTTGTGACTCATGTAGGAGACGACATTAATATTGTCCTCACTCACAGACAAGGCGTTGATGCAGAGCCTATACATACTTTAGTTTGGAATACTTTTCTAAACTGTACTGAAGTTGCCCAAAAAATAAAACTTTATGGGGCTGGCCAAGATCTGTTATCAGATGCATTTTCCGGCAACATAAAGGGCATGGGGCCGGGTATAGCAGAAATGGAATTTGAAGAGCGACCCAGTGAGCCTATCATAATCTTTATGGCAGATAAAACCGAACCTGGAGCATGGAATTTCCCCCTTTACAAAATATTTGCAGATCCTTTTAACACCATAGGCCTTGTAATCGATCCCAAAATGCATTCAGGATTTTGCTTTGAAGTTTTGGACCTTATAGAGGATAAACGGGTTACTTTTTCTTGCCCGGAGGAGCTCTATGATTTGCTGGTATTTTTAGGGGCACCGAATCGCTTTGTGGTTAAAGGTGTTTTTACTAAAGCGGGGGAAATTGCGGCCATTTCTTCAACGCAAAAAATGAATCAATTGGCAGGACGTTATGTTGGTAAAGATGATCCGGTTATGATAGTTAGATGCCAAAATGGCCTTCCGGCTGTAGGAGAAGTGTTAGAACCCTTTGCAAATCCTCACCTTGTAACAGGCTGGATGCGAGGTTCTCATTATGGGCCTTTGATTCCCGTATCCCAAAAAGATGCTGTTCCTACACGCTTTGACGGACCGCCGAGGGTAATTGCTTTAGGTTTTCAATTAGCGAATGGAAAACTCATTGGCCCGCAAGACCTTTTTGCTGATATGGCTTTTGACAAAGCTCGACAAAAGGCCCTTGAAATTGCAGATTATATAAGACAATTAGGTCCCTTTGAACCACACCGGTTGCCTTTAGATGAAATGGAATATACAACAATGCCAAAGGTAATGGAAAAATTAAAAGACCGCTTTAAATAATACTTTAATAAATATAAGGTGACAGATTCTTTTTCTGTCACCTTTTTTATTTAAATTCACATAAAATACAATATTATGATAATATATATAATATATCTTAAATTGCAATATTA
>NZ_JAFFJA010000046.1 GCF_021991635.1 Tepidanaerobacter sp. GT38 | reverse complement strand
CTCCTCTTATGCTTACTTTTGCAATTAAATGCGACATGATGCATTTTAATTGCATCATTATCTATATTATTGCATCATTTCTATATATAATGCAATAATAAAACACAGCATTCTTCTATCATTATACTTAAAATCCTATTTTTCCCTCTATAATTTCTATTAATCTATTGATTTACTATGTTTTGGTATCACTCCTTATTCAATATCATATTTAATATTTAAAACGTGACCTGTATGATTCATTTACCCCAATAAACCATATTTTGCTTCAACTTAAATATTTGCAAAATAAAAAAATTTAATTGATGCAGACACAGATACAACAAAGAATTATGAAAACAAGTAAATAATATTAACTTTCCTATAAGATATGAATATTATACTATCTCGCATTGCGTAAATTTTTGTAAATGTTTACACAATATCCTTTTTCTAATAATAAATTCTCAATATTCTCTATAATATGTTCCATATACCGTGGCTTAACCCCTGCTGTTTCAGCCAAATTCCATATTGTTATTTCTTTTCCCTGTCTTTCTAATTCCTCAATACCCCATTTTATTTTTCTTATTTGGAATTCTTCCAGACTTTCTACTTCTGAATCTATATATGCCTTTACCAATGGGAGTTTATCTTTCTTCTTTGATAGCCATCCGCTAATCCCTAGTTTACTACCTATGGTTGTCCAAGTAATTCTTTCAGGTTTACCTTCTTTCATTTTTGCAATAACTACTTTTACTAAAGGTAGCAATTCCGCATCTCTTTTAGCCCAATCAACAGTGTTAACTGTCGTTTTTATTCTACGATAATTTTGTTCCAACCATTCACTATCATATTTTTTCAGCCAAGAATACAATCCATCGTTATTTCTTCTAATTTGGTTACTACTTCTATCAGGATATTGAGCGTGGAGTTCGATCCATTTTTTTCTATATTCTTCTCTTTTTATTTCAAATTCTTCGGTATCAGTATATTTCTTATAAATGTATTTTCCGCCACCATTGAATTTCCAAAATGGCTCTATTCCTAACCTGTCAATCGCTTTTCTAATAGTTTTCGTAGAAGACTTTAGTATATCTGCTATTTCCCGTATTGATAATCCTGACTGTGAAAGTTCAATTAATCTCTGGTCCCACAGTTCTTGATAAGCATCAATATTACTTTCATTTTCATCATTAAAGCCAAGTTTTGTATTAAATAATTCAACGACAGGTATTTCAAGAAATCTCGTTAATAGCAAGTATCTTATTGCATATGTTGTTCTGTCATTTTTTCTTACCATATCAGACAGCCAGCCCCCACTTTTATCAGGTAGAGAAGACTGAACAAGTTTCAGATATTCATAGTCATAAAATTCTATAAAATCTTCTTTTAATTTCTTCTGGTGAATATAATTGTTCATCCTTGCATAACCTTTTTCAATTAATTTTGCCCGGAATTGATTCTTAAACCAATCAGGTTCTTTAAAGCCAAAGTGATTGTTTAAAAGTATTTCTGCATCCTCTGCCATCCAAAGCATCTTTTCCATTAAATCGCTAGGAAGACTTATTTCTTTTTCTACTATACAATTCGCATGAGTAGCGCTAATAAATCTTTGTCTATTTCCTCCCCTTATAAGTTCCGTGCTATTATAAAGGGGTATTTTATGTTTTGCACATACAAATACCCCTGTAATTTGATGGCTTCTATGCCAGAATGGTTCTCCAAATCTTTCTATATCCTCTTTAAAACACTCAGGACAAAATCGAAAGTACCGATTTAAAGTAACGGAACTCGTAACAAGACCCAAACTCATGTAAGAAACAGCACCTTCACCATTTTTCTCATAGTTTTAATTATTTTGTTAACACGTCCCTCTTGAATAAATGCTGCAAGAAAGGGAAATAAGGTATGTTTATAGATAAAATATTCTGCTGTGTACTTTGAGTTTGCAGGCATATTTTGAATCAATGCATCTAATTGTGTAGGCAATTCCATAGTTGCTATGCAATTCCTTGTCCCAAATAAATCTTCAAAATTATGTATTTCCTT
This sequence comes from Tepidanaerobacter sp. GT38, assembly GCF_021991635.1. GTDB lineage: Bacteria > Bacillota > Thermosediminibacteria > Thermosediminibacterales > Tepidanaerobacteraceae > DTU063. The sequence continues at coordinate 1,013 of NZ_JAFFJA010000046.1, read as the reverse complement.
TATATTCCCACTCCGCATACAATATCGTGCCAACGTACTGTATAAAAGTTCGTCTGCATAAGGTGTAGGAAAGAAGTTCACGATACCACTTCCTTAGAAAAAATATCATCCTCATAACTAATGATATATCCTGATTCCTTCATAGCCTCATATACATTTTTACTATCTTTTTGGGCTTGTGCAACAATAGTCCGGATATCAAGATGATTTACTACGTTTTGTTTTTCTTTCTTTATTTTCTCTTCCACTTCTTCCTTAATCCTATCATTTCTGACCATTTCCATAGCGTTTTTTATTATATCTTCTATACTTACATTTTGAGAAAACATGGTATCAATTATTTTTTGAGCCTTCTTGGCATCTATACCTAACTCAACAAGTTTTAATATAACTTTCTTTTTCCGCTCCATAAGGTTTTCCTGCTTCATCTTTTTCTGTTTTTTCCTTATTTCCTTTGCACGTAAATCCAGGTTAATTGATTCCTTTGTTCGGGTTAAATAATCAGTATAGTCAATATCTTCCATATATATATCATCATACTTAATAATCTCTCTCAGATTATTTGTCTTCAATGCATTAAGCATCGGCTGAATCAGTTTTAAATTTTCTTTTGCTACTTTCTTAATAATATATTGAGTTATTTCCTCTTTACCTGATGAAATAGCATATGCTTGAGCAATAGCATAAACTTTTTTTAATAAATCAGGAATTCCTTGAGTTTCTTCATATAGAACACTGCTTAATTCAGGGGTAAGAGGAGTTTCTTTTCTAGTCCATTGATAATGCCATATTGAATTTATTAATAAATCCCATATCTCGTCTTTCTGAATCCTATCGTATACCATATCACCAGCAATACCAGACCCCCTTCGTGCCTGAAGTACCTTTATTGCCTTCGGAGTTCCCACTAAAACAATCGGCACTCCTACATTATTTATAAGGTTTACAAAGAAATTTAACATTTTTTCACTTCCACCAGACCTGGCTAAACTCAAATGTTGTATCTCATCAAT
>NZ_JAFFJA010000045.1 GCF_021991635.1 Tepidanaerobacter sp. GT38 | reverse complement strand
CTTAAGGCTCTGCCAGTAAATGCCCTTATAGGGCTAGAGCAGACCACCCGTTTTACGGGTGGTCATGATTTACTTATTTTATCGCTTAATGTTGATTAACTCCTGAAGCATTTCATCAGAGGCTGTAATAATTCTTGAATTTGCCTGAAAACCTCTCTGGGTTATTATCATCTGCGTAAACTCCTCAGAAAGATCTACATTAGACATTTCCAAATATCCTGGTGCAATGGTGCCTCTGCCACCGGTACCGCTTTCCCCAATTTGCGGTTCGCCAGAGTTATTTGAAGAGCGATACATGTTTTGCCCCGCCTTAATCAAGCCTGCAGGGTTGTCAAAATTCGCAATGGCAACCTGGGCTAATGGCCAGCTGCGACCGTTGTCAAAAATGCCTGTTATTACGCCTGATGTATCGACTGTAATTCCTGTAAGAGTCCCCGCGGTATATCCATCTTGATAAGTCATATCAATATTTGTTTCTTTAGCGTACTGTGTAATACCTGAAAAATCGACTGTAAATTCAACATCGGCAGCACCAGTGCCAGGTGTAAATGTAACAGGATTATCGACCGTGGAATTGGCAGAATCATATGTGCCGTCGGTAGCAAAAGCTATTGTACCAGTATTATTTTGAACTGTAATAGTTCCATCCTCATGGGTGATTTCATAATCCCACTTATTATCAGCTGTCTTGGTAAACGTAATCGTCAAATTATGTGCACATCCAATGGAATCATACACCTTAAAAGGAATTGAGTATGTCCCTCCACTTTCTGTTTCAGCATTAAGGTTTTTTGAAAAATAAACCTCTGTGGTATCAGATGGCTGAACCATCATTCCCTTTCTTATTTGTATTGGGCCAATATCCTGCGGCGATCTGTCGCTAGGAAGTTTAAAATCATCAGTCTGCCAGCCCAGTACTTTTAAGCCATTCGCTGTATTTACCAAATTTCCATTTGTGTCAAATCCAAAATTCCCCGCTCTCGTATAATATTGATCAAGACCCTCGCCTTGCAGGATAAAGTATCCATCGCCTTCAATGGCCATATCGGTCATGTTGCCGGTAGATTCAGCACTGCTGGGAGAATGTATAGTATCTATTGAAGCAATAGTCATACCGAGCCCTACCTGCATGGGATTTGTCCCGCCGCGGTTTCCTTGTGGAGCCGCCGCTCCTCGCATGGTTTGGCTTAAAGTATCCTGAAATGTCACTCTGCTCTTTTTGAATCCTACAGTATTTACATTTGCAATATTGTTGCCTATAACATCCATTTTTATCTGATGATTTCTAAGGCCTGTGACCCCAGAAAACATTGACCGCATCATACAAAATTCCTCCCTTTTTCGGTGCCTGCTCCTTCAGTCATTCCAGAGCATTAAGCCTCCTTGCGGTCCAGCTTATAAAATTACGGCACCGTCTATATTTGTAAAAACATTTTCTTTTATGCTGTCTCCGTCCATAGCTGTAATTACAGTCCTATTTTTAATGCTGACAACAAAGGCTAAATTGTCCATTAGTATAAGGGATTCTTTAACACCCTTTTGGCTGGCTTTTTCAACAGCATTGCTGAGCATGGTTTTTTGCTTTTCTGTTAATCTTATATTTCTCATATTCATGCGCATTTGGGCATGCTGGGAAATTTTAAGCTCTTTTTCTTCGATTTTTTGTTGAAGAATCTGTTCAAAGCCATTTTTATTAACCTGCTGTTGCTTGTTTACCCCTTGTGTAACCGGTGAAACACCTATAAGCCCGGTATTTATTTTAGTATAATCTTGCACTTGCCCCACCTCTTTATCTAATCTCAGCTACGTTTTCAATGGGCACCTTCACTTCATTATCTTCATTTTCAATTATTAGGCTTACGCGCCCCCTGTCAAAAGCAATGCCCTTTATAGTACCTTCTATTTCTACCTGTTCTACTATAGCTTTTGCCGTTTTGCCAATGGTGCTTATTGCTGAAAGGTTAGCTATTTGCACATTTAGATTTTGCATCTGCTCTAAAGAACTAAATTGTGCTAGCTGCGCTATGTATTCTTTGTTATCCATGGGCTCCAGCGGATTTTGGTATCTGAGCTGAGTAACTAAGAGTTTTAGAAAGTCGTCTTTGCCTAAATAGGTGGAACCCAATTTTTGCTGTTGATTTGACTGATTCGAAACATCGTATGTCGTGTTGATCTCCGTCATGGTCTCCCTCCTTACGCCATTAGATTAACATTGCTGGTAGCTTCCCATAGACTAAAATTGTCTGTTGCTGCCACAAAATTTTCGTCCTGATGCCTGTAAAAGTATGCTTTTGGTTTTTTCGCTTCATATTGGTTGTTGCTGCTTGATTGGTGATTAAAGGCCCCCATTTCCAAGCCATTTTCTGACATCTCGTATACATTTATTTCAGAAAAGTTATAGCCCTGCTGGCGTATTTGATTTTGAAAATCTAGGGTCTGAGCCTTTAACATAGACCTTATTTGTGAGTTTGCTACAAAAAGTTCTGCTTTTAACTTACCCCTATCTGAAATTACCTTGATTAAGACATCTCCCAAATAATCAGGTTTCAACCTAACTCTTACTTCCTGCACATCGCCCTTTAATGCAAACTGAACTTTGTCTGTTAGCTGTTCAAAAATATCCTGCATATCATAAGTGTATGTTGGCGCTGTAACCACACTTGAATCCGAGTTATCCATTGATGTTACAAGAGCTGTTTGCGTATTAAATGATAAAATATTGTTTTGCTGCAAATTATTAGACTCAATTGGCAATTGGGCGTGATTCTGTAATTTATCTACAGCGGCACTTACCTCTTCTACATTTTTTAGTTCGACCTTAATTTGAAGTGCTTCGTCTTTTGCTAAATCATCTGTTTTTGTTTCCAGTTTAAATCGACGAGTATCAGAGGTTTCTTTTATTACGTTTTCGCTAAGGTTTTGTCTTTTTGCTTCCACAACCATACTGTTTTTTACTTGTAAATCGATGTCACTTTGTGTTTCTAGCCCATCAGAAGAATGAGTTATTAAGTTTTTGGTCTCTAGCACCTTATAAATCATATCTTTTAAAGAATCCATATCCATGTCAGTTTCATCAGCCAATGCTTTTCTAAGTGCAATATAAAACTTTTCAATAGTATCTTCTTTGATATTTCCGGTTATATTGAATTCCTTGATTATAGCTTGCCAACATGTGTTTAGTTCATCTGCCGTCAATTTTACATCAAGGTCAATTGTCCCTAAATCCATGAGAAGATTTTGTAGCTCTTTAGGTAGCAGTGTTTCTAAATCTCTTGGAACAATATCAATGTTAAATAGGCTTAATAGCTGTATTAAAAGTGCATCTGTATCTTTCTCTTTTGTTTCATCATTTAAAGGCTTTTTTGTAATGCTCTCCATGTTTTCTAACAACTTGCGAAAATCTTTTTTGCTTGATGCAGTATGAGTTTTTAGATTTTCAGGTGCCTTTGGCTCACCAGCTGTTAACTGATATACCTGTAATGCAAAATCCACTCTCTTCACCTCCTTCTCTTGGTATATTTATATTATTGTTATTACAAGCCGCTCATTTTTTTGGTAATTTCAGCGGCCCTTTTTGCATCGAGGTTTGCAAGTATTTCTGAAACCACTTCTTTTTTCATGTTTTGAAGTAGCTGTATCAACAATTCATCTTCCATATTTTCCAAAATACTTGCAGCATTTCTGGGCTCCATCAATTCGTAATATCGTGCTAAGTCTTTAATGTTTTTTAAGGTAGTCTCAATCTTTTCTTTCTCAACATCAAGCTGTTTTTCTAACGCGTCAAGCTCAGCCTCCCGCTTTGCAAGTTGAGCTTCTTTATCAGCGAGTTTTCTTTTTTGATTTTCAATTTGGTCCCACTCGTCTTGTATTCTCGCTTTTTCTTCTTCAAGTTTTTCTTGCGGATTTTCTTCTTGATGTGATACTGCTCTACTTACAACTGGGACCTTTGACAAAGCGGTCTTAATGGGATGAGCATTGCTTAAGTTTTTAATATATAAAAAACCAAATGATGCTAACACAATCACTAAAAAGATAGTTATTCCAATTATGATCGTTTTGCCGTTAACTATATTTTTCATTAAGAAATTTCCTCTCCTAAACGGCTATAATTTACATTCGCCAATTCATCACTGATTTTTTGTTCTTCTCTATTCAACATAAAATTATATTCTGTATATCGTTGCTCTTTTAATTTCTCATATATTTGTCTTTCGCGTCGACACCTGAGAAAGTTTTCTTTGCTTTTCTCATAAACTTCTTCCGCCTGTTTTACCATATCTTGTTGATTTTTTATGAGAAATGATAAATCAATGGCAAAAATACCATATTCAGATATATCTTTAATATTAGCAGAAGAAAGAAGCTTTTTGTCAAGAGCTATACGGGTATTTTTTTGTACATTATTCAATTCATACAAACGGTTTTCTTCCATCCGTTTTTTAAAGATTGCCTGAGATAGTTCCTGTTTTTCGATTTTTTCTTTTAGCTGCTTTATTCTTAAAGGTGTTTCCAAACTAAAATTGAATCTTTTCATCAATTCACTTCCTCAAAGATTTTTTCCAATGCAGCCAAAGTCCTATCAAAATCCATTTTTTCTTCTATGCTCTGCTTGAGGAATTCTTCTATCTGGTCAATGTACTTTAAGGCTTCATCAATCTTAGGATTATTTCCCTTTGCATACGCCCCTATATTTATCAGATCCTCGGCTTCTTTATATACAGCCAGGATATTCTTTACCTTTCCTGCCAGCCTGCGGTGCTCAGGTGTGACAATGCTATTCATGAGCCTGCTAACACTTGAAAGTATATCAATAGCAGGGTAGTGATTTTTATTAGCTAAGGCCCGAGATAAGACTATATGCCCATCTAAGATACCGCGGACGGCGTCCGTTATAGGTTCATTTAAATCATCGCCATCAACAAGAACAGTGTATATGCCTGTAATTGAACCTTTAGAAGAGGTTCCTGCCCTTTCCAAAAGCTTTGGCAGTGTTGCAAAAACCGAAGGGGTATACCCTCTTGTTACAGGTGGTTCTCCTGCAGCTAAACCTACTTCTCTTTGGGCCATAGCAAATCTAGTAACCGAGTCCATCATCAACAGCACATCTTTGCCTTGATCCCTAAAGTATTCAGCTATGGCTGTTGCAGTAAAAGCTGCCCTTGTTCTGAGAAGTGGTGGCTTATCTGAAGTTGCAACAACTATAACGGACCTTTTTAAACCTTCTTCGCCTAAATCGCTTTTTATAAAGCTGTTTAATTCTCTTCCTCGCTCACCTACTAAGCCAATAACATTAATATCGGCTTTTGTATTTCGTGCTATCATACCCAAAAGGGTGCTTTTGCCTACGCCGCTACCGGCAAAAATACCCAATCTTTGGCCCACGCCGCAGGTTAAAAATGCATCAATGGCTCTAATCCCAAGGGGCATAGGCCGCTTAATTAAAGGCCGTTCTACAGGATTAGGTGGATTGTTTAAAACAGGATAGCTTTGTTTTGTTTTTAGTGGTCCCTTACCATCAATGGGATTTCCAAGTCCATCTAATACCCTGCCTAGCAATTCCTCTCCTACTGGGACCATCATTTTTTTTCTGGTGGCCTCTACTTCCCAGCCTGGCCCCAAGTCTTCCATATCCCCTAAAGGCATTAAAATCACGGTTTCATCTCGAAAACCTACAACTTCTGCCAATAGGGTTTTTGGATTATTAGTTGATTTTATTATACAAATTTCTCCCATCTCCGCAGGCGGGCCTTCGGATTCAATTGTCAAGCCTACGATTTTGGAAATCCTGCCTTTGGGCTTTATTGTAACTATATCGTCTAAAATTGAATGAACATAATCAAAAAGAGAACTTTCCATCATATTACTTCCAATTCCTTTAATGTTTCAGCAATGTTTTCAATCTGTGTGTGTATTCCTGCATCTATTTCAAAATTCGGTCCAGTTATTATGCAGTCACCGGAAGATAGCATAGGATCTTTTAATAGGGTAATCGAATTTTGCCAACTTTTAAGTTCAGAAACTAGGGGGGCAACTTTATCATAATCAGATTCAGCGATCCTAATGAGAGCCTCTTTTGCCTCCCCAACTTCTTGAAGGCCTTTTTTTATGAGCTCTAATAAATATTCATTGTCTAGTTCAATGGCTTTACCTAAAATTTTTTCCGCAACAGCAATTGATAGTTTGAGACACTCTTTTTCTAAATGGCTTCTAAAAATCATATTTTGTTGCTGAATCTCTTGTACAGCTTTGTTGAGTTCTAGTAAATGCTTACCCCAAATGGTTTCCTGTTCCTTTCTTCCAGCTTCAAAGCCTGCTTCATACCCTTTGTCAAAAGCAGCTTTTTCAATTTCTTCTTTTTCTGCCTCTGCTTTTGAGATAATTTCTGTCGCTTGAGCTTTTGCTTTTTCAATAATTTCGCGTGCTTTAATCACCGCTTCATCCAGTAACTGTTTGCTTTCATCTTCAAAAAACTTGTAACAGGAAAGCTCAGTTTTATTTAAAATTAAATATTTATTAGCTTCATTACTTTTACTTGGTTTTTCAATTGGAATATCAGGTCCCTTTATCTGCAGAGGATTGTCCCTTTCAAAAGTGACAAACTTTAAGACCTTAGACAATTATTTCATCACCACCGCCTCGGGAAATAATTATTTCTCCAGCATCCTCTAATTTTCTGATGATGTTTACTATCTTCTGTTGTGCTTCTTCAACATCTTTTAATCTTACAGGACCCATGTATTCCATATCTTCTTTTATCATTTCAGATTGACGCTTAGACATATTATCAAATATCCTCTTCTTAACTTCCTCACTGGCACCTTTTAAAGCCAATGTCAAATCTTGATTATCAACCTCGCGCAAGGTGCGCTGTATAGATCTGTTGTCCAGAGTAAGTATGTCTTCAAATACAAACATACGACGCCGAATTTCCTCAGCCAATTCTGGATTATCCACTTCCAAAGCCTCAATAATGTTCTTTTCAGTACCCCTGTCGACATTATTGAGTATGTTAACAACTGCTTGGATACCGCCCACACTCGTGTAGTCTTCTGTTACCACTGTTGCCATTTGACGCTCTAAAACTTTTTCAACTTCTAATATTATATCAGGGGAAGTCCTGTCCATTGTTGCCACACGTCTTGCAATGTCCACCTGTTTTTCCGGCGGAAGAGAGGAAAGAAGTGAGGCAGATTGTTGCGGCGTCATGTATGTCATAATAAGGGCTATGGTTTGTGAATTTTCATTCTGTAAAAAATTCAGCAACTGAGACGGATCCGCTTTTCTTATGAAATCAAAAGGCCTTACCTGTAATGATGATGTAAGTCGATTTATGATTTCTACCGCTTTTTGAGTGCCTAAAGCTTTTTCCAATACCTCTTTTGCATATTCAATTCCGCCTTCAGTTATATAGTTTTGCGCAACCAACATCTGGTAAAACTCTTCTAAGATATCATTTTTTTGCTCAGTTGATACTTTGGCTAAATTAGCTATTTCAAGAGTCAGTTGTTCAATGTCTTCTTCTCTTAAAAAGCGGTAGATATTTGCTGCAATTTCCGGTCCTAGCGACACTACTAAAATAGCCGCTTTTTGCCTTCCAGTCAACTTGTTCTGAGCCATAAATCCACCTCTAATCTTCGCTAAGCCATGTTTTTATAACTTTGGCAACATCTTCTGGGTTTCGCCGAGCATGTCTTTCTATTTTCTTGTAAATATCGTTGTCCCTAGTTTCTAATGACTCTTCTTCCATTTTAGCAGCTGCAGCTTGCTGCATGACAAGCATTTCCTCTGCTAGTTGTTCCTCTTCTTGTTTTGTTTTCCTTCGGTTCAGCATAGTTCTTATGATAATAAACGCTAATAGAGCTGTTAGAGCAATTCCGGCAATTATAAAATATCTCATGCGCTGCTGTTCCCTTTGCTGACGAGCAAATTCATCTGCAAAAAGTTTGACCATATCATTCTGAAATTCCATACCTTCTACAGAAATCTGATCTCGTTCTGGATCATAGCCAATAGCATTTCCAACCATCATTGCAATTGATTCTTTTTCTCTCTCATTTAATTCTCGGTTTACAACTACAGATACAGTAAGTCTATTAACTGCTCCTGGCATAACTGTAAGAGTTTCCAGCGTTTCATTTATATCAAAATTCTTAATGACTTCGGTTCTTTGCTGCTCTACAGGTCCAGTTTCTACTTGCGCATATCCAGGCACTACGTTTGAACCTACTCCCGGCTCTCCACCCGCTGCAGTACCATTTCCACTAAAATGTTCTCTTAACTCTTGAATGCTTCTAACTATTCCTTCACCCGTTTCTTCATTGACAGGGGTAAACAATTTGTTTTGCACTGTCTTTTTATCGAAATTTAGCTCAGCGCTTACTCTAACGGCCACATTGCCGGGACCAAATACCTGCTCTAGTAAGGATTGAACATTTGCTTGAAGTTGATTTTGAAAATTATTCTGAACGATTAATTGATTGCTTATAGATTCAGGCGAATCTTCGTCTTGTTCAAAAGGAATATTTGAAAGGGTCCTTCCATATTGATCCACTACTGTTACATTTTCAGGCTTCATATTTTTGACTGAATAAGTAATAAGGTTTATAATGCCCCTTACTTCTTCTTTGGTCATTTCATGACCGGGTTTGACCTGTAAAAAAACTGCAGCTGAAGGCTCATAATTTGAATTCGGTTCTATAAAAAGCGATTCTTCCTGCTGCACAATATAAATTTTTGCTCGCTCAACAGATTCCATCATTTCTATTGCTCGCGAAAGTTCTCCCTGCAAAGCTTGATTGTATTGTATACGTCTTTCCCATTCAGTAGTTCCCAATCGCGATTGACTAAAAACTTCATCAAAGCCTATAGAGCCACCTTTAGGTAAACCTTCTTGAGCTAGCATCAACCTGATCTTATATTTTTGCTCGGGGTCAACCAAAATGGTCTTCCCTTCGTCTTCAAGCTTATGAGGTATGTTGTTTTCCTCAAGTTTCTTAACTATCTCTGCTGCTTCCTTAATATCAAGATTGGAATATAAAGTTACATACTTAGGTCTGCTTATGATATAAAGCATCATACTGGAAACTATAACTATAATAAGTGCTGAAGCAACGATTTTAATTTTTTGCGCCCTATTTCTTCTTTGCCAAAACTCACTAGCTTGATGCTTTATTTTTTGAAAATCCATGGCTTACACCTTGCCTACTATATCTGCATTCTCATAATTTCTTGGTATGCTTCCATCGCTTTATTGCGTATTTGCAGAGTAAGCTCCAGTGATAGCCTGGCTTTTTCTCCTGCAATAACGACATCATGTAAATCAACATCATCCATAAAAAGATGTCTATAAAGCGCTGTTTCATATTCGTTTTGATATGTATTTACCGACTCAAGTGCATCTTTTAGCACTTGACTAAATGATTTTTCCCTCTGTGCTTTAACGCCCCCGAAGTTACTTAGATCATTGTTAATAGCTTTGCTGTCAATTACTATCTTCAATGGTTTTTTCTCCTTTCAAGCTTGATAATAATTATATCTTGCCTATTTCAAGGGCTTTGCTAAGAATGCTTTTTGCAGAATTGATGGCTGTTGCGTTAGCTTCATAACTCCTTAGAGCCGATATCATATCTACCATTTCTGTAACAATATTTACATTAGGCAATCTAACATATCCATCTGCATCAGCATCAGGATGCGTGGGGTCATACAAGATTTTAAACGGCGAAGTGTCTTTTTCTATTGAAACCACTTTTACACCTGCAGGTTTGCTGTTACTAAAATACCTGCTGTTGCTTAAAAACTCTCGAAACTGCTTTTTGTTATTTTCCTGGAAGATTACCCTTTCTCTTTGATAGGGACCTCCTTCATTGGTTCTGGTGGTGTTGGCATTGGCAATGTTGTTTGAAATAACATCAAGCCTGAGCCTTTGGGCAGTCATTCCAGAAGCACTAATGTCCATCATATCAAACATTCCCAAGGTTTACTTCCTCCCTTCGCTGATGACAGTTTGGAGCATTTTAAAGTTTTTATTTATCTGTTCAGAAATTATATTATAGGAAATGGTGTTCTTTGCCATTTCCACCATTTCCTTGTCAATGTCAACATTGTTGCCATCGTTTCTATAGCTATATGTTTGGTCACGATAAACTTTGGGTTTAATTTCCATTAACTGTTTTTTTGGATCTATATGTTTTTCATTTGTGATTGCTAAAGGGATTCTGTGCCTGTTTAAATTGCTTTTCAGCAATTCTTCAAAAGATATATCGTACCTCTTATAGCCAGGAGTATCGACATTTGCAAGATTATTTGAAATAAGTTGGTGTCGCTTCATTTTAACATCTAGCAAACTACCTAGAAAATCTATCTTGCTGAACATCTCGGTCAAATTCTATCACCTTCCATTACAGGTTACCAAAGGCATTTATGGAATTTTTTGTTTAGTATATAATTAGACAAAAATCGCCAAAGTCCTTCTTTAAAATCCAATAATTTCTAGTTTTTTTACAAGAAAAATTCCAAGTTTTGTAATAAAAAGTCATATTAGAGCTTATCAGCACAAAAATCTCTTTTAAAAATGCTCGTATAAACAACAAAAAAAAAGCAGCTATGCTGCTTTTTTTGTTTATTAATGCCTTACGTTCTTACCTTTTTTAATTCTTCAAGGAGCTTATCATTTAGAATCTTTATGTAAGTTCCTTTCATTCCAAGGGAGCGGGATTCGATTACTCCTGCACTTTCAAATTTTCTTAAAGCATTTACTATTACTGACCTTGTAATACCGACTCTATCAGCAATTTTGCTTGCCACTAGAAGTCCTTCATTGCCGTCTAGTTCTTCAAAGATGTGTTCAACTGCTTCCAGTTCTGAGAAAGACAAAGTGCCTATAGCCAACTGAACAACTGCTTTCTTTCTGGCTTCTTCTTCAATTTCTTCACTCTTAGACCTTAATATTTCCATGCCAACAACAGTTGCGCTATATTCTGCAAGTACTAGATCTTCTTCTGTAAACTCATGTTTAAATCTAGACAGCACTAATGTGCCGAGTCGCTCTCCACCACCATTAATTGGAACAATGGTTGTTAAATTATCCTTCTGACTTGATTCATCCTTGCTCTGGAAAATGTAATCAGGTGAATCTGGAGAAATGTTCGATTTTGTTTCATGCACATCTAGTAATTTGTCATTGATTTCTTTGGGGAACATCTTCTCTTCTAAGATATCTTCCTCAAGTGCATTGCATTCATAGTCTTCTAAGAGATAATATCCTAAAATTTTCCCCTTGCGACTGGCTACATATGCATTTGATGATAAAACCTCGCCAAGGCTTTTGCATACATCGTTAAAGTCTACAGGATATCCTGCAGATCTCTGTAAGAGTTTGTTAATTCTTCTAGTCTTTTCTAATAAGCTTTTACTCATTTTCAATTCCTCCTATATTACTTTTTCTTTTATGTAATGAAAACTAAATGTGGTTTGTTTGCATTTATAAAATATACATGCTGAGATCTTTGTCTTTTATAATATCTTTTAATTTCTGGTTGACATATTTCGCGTCAATAGTTATTTGTCTTTGTGACAATTCTGGTGCCGCAAATAAAATATCTTCCAGTAATTTTTCCATTATTGTAGCAAGACGTCTTGCTCCTATATTCTCAGAGTGTTGGTTGACATATACTGCCACTTTTACTATTTCATCAATAGCATCTTCAGAAAAGTTGATTTTTATACCTTCAGTTTCAATTAAAGCAGTATATTGTTTAATTAGCGAATTTTTGGGTTCTGTCAAAATCTTTTTTAAATCTCTCTCAGTTAAGCTTTTTAGTTCAACTCTAATCGGAAAACGTCCTTGCAGTTCAGGTATTAAATCTGATGGTTTCGAAATATGAAACGCACCAGCAGCTATAAATAAAATGTGGTCGGTCTTAACGGGACCATATTTTGTTATAACAGTAGAACCTTCTACAATTGGCAGAATATCTCGTTGCACACCCTCTCTGGAAACATCCGGGCCGTGCGACTCTTTACCAGCTATTTTATCGATCTCATCTATGAAAATTATGCCGGAGTTTTCGGCTTTTTCGATGGATTCATTTATTACTTCATCCATGTCTATTAATTTTTGAGCTTCTTCTTGTGTCAGTATCCTCCGGGCATTTTCGATAGTGACTTTACGCTTTTTTCTGCGCTTAGGGATAAGACCTCCAAACATATCCTGAAAATTAATTCCCATTTCTTCCATGCCAGAAGCCGAAAAAACCTCAAGCATAGGGGGTGTCTTATCCTCTACTTCAATTTCTATTAGCTCTTTATCTAAGCTGCCATCTTTTATTTTCTCTAGTATTTCTTTTTGTTTTTCTCTAGCGCTGTTTAGCTTCTCTTTGTAAATTTCATCATCGTTGTAATTAGATTTTGATGTTGCTCCAAAAATAGCTTCAAGAGGATTTATTGATGGATTTTTTTTAGGAATAGGATATAAAATTTCTGCAATCCTTAGATCCGCAAGCTCTCTTGCCTTATCTTTTACAGCTTCCATCTTTTCTTGTTTGACCATTCTTATTGACGTCTCTACTAGGTCCCTTACCATAGATTCTACGTCTCTTCCAACATAACCCACTTCTGTAAATTTAGTTGCCTCCACTTTTACAAAAGGTGCATTTACAAGTTTTGCTAGCCGCCTAGCTATTTCAGTTTTACCTACACCTGTAGGCCCTATCATGAGAATATTTTTAGGAGCCACTTCCTCCTTAATTTCATCAGGCAGCATTTGCCGTCGATATCTATTTCTGAGTGCTATGGCTACAGATTTTTTAGCTTCATCCTGACCTACAATATACTTATCTAACTCTTCTACTATTTTTTGGGGTGTTAGATTTTCCAACTATCGCCACCTCCTCATAGGGACTCAACGGTAATGTGATCATTAGTGTAAACACATATTTCAGCTGCAATTTTCAATGATTCTTCAACTATTTTTTCTGCAGATAAATTAGAATGCCGATTTAGCGCTCTAGCAGCAGCAAGAGCATAGGGCCCACCCGATCCTATAGCTGCTATTCCATCATCGGGTTCAATGACCTCTCCGTTGCCTGATATTATTAATATATGTTCTTTATCGGCTGCAATTAGCAACGCTTCTAATCTTCGCAGCATTTTGTCCATGCGCCATTCTTTAGCAAGCTCAACTGCAGCTTTTACTAGATTGCCATGATATTCTTGAAGTTTTCCTTCAAATTTTTCAAAAAGTGTAATCGCGTCGGCTACAGAACCAGCAAAACCAGCAAGGATTTTCCCATCGTAAATTTTTCTTATTTTTTTTGCATTATGTTTCATAATAGTATTCTGACCGAAGGTTACTTGACCATCACCGGCAATGGCAGCACCTTTTTCATTTACCATTGCCAATATTGTTGTAGCCGAAAACATATTAAAGCCCCCTTTCTCTGTTTCGCTTAATTATGGGGAAATGTTTTATCATAAACCTCTTTTAATCTGTCCTTTGTCACGTGTGTATAAATCTGCGTTGTTGACAAGCTTGAATGCCCCAACAATTCCTGCACTGTTTTTAAATCAGCACCGTTGCTTAGCATATGGGTTGCAAAGGTATGTCTCAAAGTATGAGGACTTATATGGCTGTTTAGTGCCGCAACTTTTACATATTTTTCTATAATCCTTCTTACACTTCTATCTGACAGAGCTGTACCGTTTTTATTTAAAAATAAACTGTCACATTCAATGTTTTTTACTAAATATGGCCTGCTTTTTTTCAGATATTCTTCTAAACTTTCGGCAGCTTTTTGCCCAAAAAATACTATTCTCTCCTTTGAACCTTTGCCAAAAACAACAATAAAATTGGCTCCAAAGTTTATATCACTAGTTTTCAGCGAAACCAATTCCCCTACTCTCATTCCCGTAGCATATAAAAGTTCAAGTATTGCCCTATCTCGAATTCCTAATATATCGTTATTAGGTGCTGATAGGAGTGCTTCAATCTCTTGAGGGTATAAAAATAGAGGAAGTCTTTTAGATGTCTTAGGTGCATGAACTGCTTTGGCAACATTTTGCTTGGTTAAACCTTCAACCGTCAAATACTTGTAAAAACTTCGCAGCGTAGATAACTTCCTAGCTATAGTTCGCTTTGAGAGCTTCCTGTCTGTAAGGTATGCCAGAAACCCTCTAATATGTAAGTGATTGACATTTATCAGGACAGGTTCAGATAGTTTTTTTTCTTTTAAATATTCTAGAAACTGGGAGAGGTCTTCTGCATAAGCTTTTGTCGTATTTTCCGATTTGGTCTTTGTAGCTCTTAAATAATTTATGAAGCTGTCGATAAGTTGATCATCCATCCTATCAACCTCTCAATTAACATTTAATATACTATCATAAGTTTAAAATTAATGCAAGATTAAATTCTAAATTATTTATATATTAGTTTGTTAATTTTTTTTGAAAAAACTTCTTCATAATTCGACAATTTTTCTAATGGATTCCAGTGCTCGCTCACTTAACATTTTTTTTCGAAGCGTTTTATCTTTTACTTTATTTGGAAGTTGAGGTAGGATACCAAAATTTGCCTTCATCGGCTGAAAGTTCGCAGGGTCGGCAGATGTTATGTAATTTAGCAAAGCTCCAATTATGCTCTCTGTCGGCATCACCATAGGCTCTTGGCCGTTTATCAGTCTTTTCATGTTTAATCCCGCAACTATACCTGAAGCCGCTGATTCTATATATCCTTCGACCCCTGTTATCTGTCCTGCAAAAAATATTCCATTTATAGCTTTGAGCTCTAAAGTTGGTTTTAAATGTATTGGACTTGAAATAAAGGTATTTCTGTGGATAAAACCGTAACGTACAAATTCGGCCTCCTCCATACCGGGAATAAGGCCGAAAACCCTTTTTTGTTCCGTCCATTTTAAACTGGTTTGAAAACCTACAATATTAAGTAAAGTACCTTCGTTATTTTCTTTTCTTAATTGCACTACAGCAAAGGGCTGCTTGCCCGTTTTTGGATCTATTATGCCGACAGGCTTTAAAGGCCCAAAAAGCAAGGTATCATAGCCACGCTTGGCCATAACTTCAACAGGCATACACCCTTCAAAAAACATGGGCTTTTCAAAGTCTTTCAAGGGATGGGTCTTTGCAGTAACCAGTTCATTATAAAAAACATCGTATTCGTCGCGTGTAAGCGGCAAATTGACATAATCTGCATCACCTTTATTGTATCGAGATCCCCAAAAAGCCTTATCCCAATTGATAGACTCAGCTGTAACTATAGGTGCAGCTGCATCGTAAAAATAAAGATGCTCATTGCCTAAAAGCTCTGCGATGGCTTTTGACATAGCTTCAGAAGTCAGTGGACCTGTCGCAATGATTGCAGGAGGTTCTGGAATTTCACACATTTCTTCAATATGAAGCTTTATATTAGGATGGTTTTTTATAATTTCAGTTATATTAGAAGAAAATTTTGTCCTATCAACAGCTAAAGCAGCACCAGCAGGAACCCGTGTGCTTTCTGCTACTTTCATTACTATAGAATCAAGCATTCTCATTTCCTGTTTTAAGAGGCCGGCAGCATTTGTGATTTCATCTGATCTTAATGAATTACTGCATACCAGTTCTGCTAATCTATCCGTATGATGTGCAGGAGTTGATTTAATGGGTCTCATTTCATATAAATCAACTTTAATACCGCTTTGTGCTAAATGCCAGGCAGCTTCACAACCAGCAAGACCGCCGCCTATTACTTTAACTCGTTCCACAGTGTCACCTCTCAAAACTATTTAGATTTAAAACCACATTCCTTATTTAAACAAACTTCATATTCCCTATTCTTATCTTTTTTTATGACCATAGGTCCGCCGCACTGAGGACATAATTTTCCGCTCGGCTTTTCCCAGGAAACAAATTTACATTTTGGATAATTGGAGCAGCCGTAAAAAGTCCTTCCGCGCTTAGATTTTCGAACAACTAAACTGCCTCCGCATTCAGGACAGTTCACACCTATTTCGGTTAAAAGAGGTTTTGTATTTTTGCATTCAGGAAAGCCAGGGCAAGCTAAAAATTTACCGTACCTGCCCCTTTTTATAACCATGTTTCTTCCACAAAGCTCGCATTTTTGGTCGCTTACTTCATCTTGTATTTTTACCTTTTCAAGTTCTTGTTCGGCCATTTTTACTTGTTGGTCAAAGGAAGCATAAAAAGATTTTAGAAGCTCTTGACGATTTTGCTGACCGGACTCAATTTTATCCAGCTGTTCTTCCATTTCAGCAGTAAAATCTATATCAACTATGTCACTAAAAAATTCTCGCAAAATCTGCACTACTATTTCTCCCAGTTCCGTAGGTTTAAAGCGGCCGTTTTCCTTTTCCACGTAACCTCGTTTTTGTATAACGTCAATTGTAGGTGCATAAGTGCTGGGCCTACCTATGCCCTTTTCCTCAAGTTCTTTAACCAGCATGGCCTCAGTGTATCTGGACGGAGGTTGTGTAAAATGCTGTTCCGGGAGTAATTCAAGTAACTTTAATGTCTGACCTTCTTCTAGATTTGGAATTTGGTTTTCTTCTTTTTCCGGTTCTTCGTCAGAGTCCTCGTAGTAAAGCAGCATAAACCCCTGAAATTTAATGGTAGAACCTGAAACCCTAAAAATATACTCCCCTGCTTTAATGTTGACAGAGACTGTATCGAATACAGCAGGAGCCATCTGACTGCTTGTAAACCTTTCCCAAATGAGTTTATATAATCTATACTGATCTTCTGTAAGAGAATCCTTAACTTTTTCCGGTGTTCTAAATACCGATGTAGGTCTTATGCCTTCATGGGCATCTTGTACATTTTTTTTATTTGTTTGCCTCGCTTGCCCACTGCCCAAATAGTCTTTACCAAAGTTGCTTTCTATATATTTTGCAGCTTCCAGCTTTGCCTGTTCTGAAACTCTAGTAGAGTCGGTTCTCATATAAGTAATGAGACCTACAGTTCCTTCGCCCTTTATATCTAAGCCTTCATATAGCTGCTGGGCAATCATCATGGTTTTCTTGGCGGAAAAGCCTAATTTTCTTGCAGCTTCCTGCTGCATACTGCTAGTTGTAAAAGTGGGAGATGGCGTTCTTTTTCTGGTTCCTTTTTTAACTTCTACAACGTAAAATTTCTCATTCTTTAATTCATCTAATATTTTATCTACTTGTTGCTTGTTTTCAATTTCAAGCTTGTCATTATTTTTTGAGTGTAAACGTGCTTTGAAATTACTATTTCCATCTGATAAATCAGCATCAATAGTCCAATATTCTTTTGGAATAAATTCCCTAATTTCCTTTTCTCTGTCGCAAATTATCCTAACAGCCACAGACTGAACTCTGCCTGCACTAAGACCCCATTTTACCTTTCTCCAAAGTATGGGACTTATTTTATAACCTACTAATCTGTCCAATATTCTCCTGGCCTGCTGTGCTTCCACCAAATCTATATTTATTTTCCTGGGATGTTTAATAGATTCAAGTACCGCATCTTTCGTAATTTCGTGAAATTCAATTCTACACGGCTTTTCCTCAGGTAGGCCCAGCGCATTGGCTAAATGCCAAGAAATAGCTTCACCTTCTCGATCCGGGTCAGTGGCTAGTAAAACCTCTTCTGCCTGGGCTGCTACTTTTTTTAAATTGTTTAACAGCTGACCTTTTCCCCTTATAGTGATGTATTTAGGTTCAAAACCTGATTCTATATCAATGCCAAGTTGGCTCTTGGGTAAATCTTTTATATGGCCCATAGAAGCTTCCACTTTATATTTTTTACCCAAATATTTGCTTAAGGTCTTTGCCTTGGCTGGAGATTCAACAATAATTAAGGATTTTGACATTAAAACCACCTTTTGTGTTTCAGTAACTAATAATATATTATAATAACTTTATTTGTTAAAAGTCAATTTTTAACGTAATAGCCTCCAGGAAGAGCTTGAATAAGGCCCTTGAGTTCAAGGCGAGTAAGGATTGCATTTACATCACGGGAATTGCTTTGCGTCTTTTCTATAAGTTGCTCTATTTGTATGGGTTGATAATCTATAAGTTCAAATATAGCCCTTTCAGGAACAGATAGTTTGTTTAAATCAAATTCTTCTTTTCCGTCCCTATTATGAATTCTTTCCAAATATAGTTCATCTAATATATCATCTGTGTTTTCTACTAGCTTCGCTCCCTGCTTAATTAACTTATGCGTTCCACGACTATAGGGGCTAAAAATATTTCCCGGAACTGCAAACACTTCTCTGCCTTGTTCCAATGCAAATTCTGCGGTTATTAATGAACCGCTTTTCTCAGCAGCTTCTACAACTAAAGTTCCCAAAGCCAACCCACTTATAATGCGATTTCTTGCGGGAAAATTCATTGGAAGAGGCACTACTCCAAGAGGAAAACTTGAAATTACGGAGCCGCACTCTATTATCCTTTGCATTAAAGCTACATTTTCTGGAGGATACACAATATCAAGTCCGCAGCCAAATACTGCAGTAGTTGGCCCTCCAGCATCTATAGCTCCTTTGTGTGCAAAAGAATCTATGCCCCTTGCCATACCGCTAACTATATTTATATTCATTGATGCCAATTCTTTTGCAAAATTTATTGCAACACGTCTTCCGTATGCAGAAGCCTTTCTAGACCCAACTATTGCTATTGCATTATTATCTAAAACGGGCCTTTGCCCCTTTATATACAATACGGGTGGAGGATCGTAGATTTGTTTTAGCTGCTCCGGGTAGTCCTCATCAAATAATGTGATTATCCTAATTCCTTGTTCTTCAGCTTTTTCGATTTCCCTATGAGGTTCAATTTTTGATTTATATGCTATTATTTTTTCACAAATTTTTTCCCCAATTCCCGGAATTTCTAACAAATCATTGGGTTTTGCCTTCATAAAATCAGAAAAAGACTTAAACCTTTCAGCCAAACTCTGTATTTTTAAAGACCCTAAGTCCGGAATTAAATTTAAAGCGACTAAGAGCAAACCGTCTTCTTTCATGATAACCCCCTTTTATAATATCAATCATAGAAATAGTGTGCTGTATTTGCCAAATTTTATAAAGTCTGCCCCGGCACTCTCCAAATAGCGAGCCTCTCTGCTAGAGCAGGCCAAGTAATCTCAGTGCTTGAGAAATACGATTACTTGTGGCATGTCCCCTTCGGCCATAAACAGAATCTAGCAATTGCCCCACAACGCAATGCATTAAACTCAAATATCATATTCTAAGGTTTTGGTAGTATTTATCTATATTTCTATACTGCAATGCTTCAGCTAGATGATGTTCTTTAATGGAGCTTTTATTATCCAAATCGGCAATGGTCCTAGCAACCTTTAATATTTTATTATACGCTCTAGCAGTAAGTTTCATATTATGAAAGGCTTCCTTCATGAGAAGTTTACCGTCCTTATCTAATTTACAGTATTTATGTATAAGATTAGGAGTAAGCTGTGAATTGCAATGAATATTTTGACCTTTGTATCTTTCTAGCTGTATTAATCTCGCAGCTTCAACCCGCTTTCTAATTGTCTCTGAATCGGTAGTGCTGGGACCTTCCAAATCGGAATATTTTACAGGTGCAACTTGTAACTGCAAATCGATCCTGTCCATTAAAGGCCCGGAGATTTTTGAAAGATATCTATTGATTTGATGAGGCGAGCAACTGCATTCATGAAATGGATCTCCGTAGTATCCACAAGGACATGGATTCATGGCCGTAACTAACATAAATTTGCATGGATATGTAATAGTAGCATTTGCACGGGCTATTGTTACTTTTCCGTCCTCTAAAGGCTGTCGCAATAGCTCCAGCACATCTCTAGGAAATTCAGGAAGCTCATCTAAAAAAAGGACTCCATTATGAGCAAGGGTTATTTCTCCCGGTTTCGGTATGCGGCCTCCGCCTACCATTCCCACATTTGAAATTGTATGATGCGGAGCCCTAAATGGTCTTTGCCTAATTAGTCCAGAGTGGTTAGAAAGCAAACCGGCAATGCTGTATATTTTCGTCAGCTCTAAGGATTCTTCAAAAGTCATTGAAGGCAGAATCGTAGGAATTCGCCTTGCTATCATTGTTTTGCCAGAACCAGGAGAACCAATCATGGCTATATTGTGATGCCCTGCTGCAGCTATTTCAAGACAGCGCTTTAAATTTTCCTGACCCTTTACTTCGGAAAAGTCTCCATCAAAAGTAACACTTTGTCTTTGGTCGTCTTTTACAACTTGATTTTTCTTTGGTTTAAACTCACCATTAAAAAAAGCTACTGCTTCACTTAAAGAAGTTACCCCTATTACGTTGATACCCTCTATTACTGAAGCCTCTTCATCATTTTCTAAGGGAACTACAACACCCTTTAACCCCTTTTCCTTTATTTCAATGGCCATTGGCAAAACGCCATTTACTGGCCTTACCTTTCCATCTAAAGAAAGTTCTCCGATAATTGCATAATCTGTCAGTGCTTCAATAGACATTTGAGAAGTTGCAGCTAAAATCCCCAAAGCTATAGGCAAATCAAAATGGGGCCCCTCTTTCCTTATATCTGCCGGTGCTAGATTTAAGGTAATTCGCTTTATGGGAAAATCAAAATTTTGGTTTTTGATGGCCGCTCTAACTCGCTCTCTGGACTCTCTAACTGCTACATCCGGAAGGCCCACTATGTCAAAAGCCGGAAGGCCACTTGAAATATCTACCTCTACATCAACTAAAAAACTTTCCAGACCGAATATTGAGCAGCTTTTAACCTGGGCAAGCATTAAACCACCTCTCAGAAGGCATTTTCAATGTGGTCTATCTTGATATCCTGGTCATTCGGTATCAGTATATCTATTACATCAAATCTGATATTAGAAAAGACGGGAGTTTTCTTATTAATATAGTACAAAGCCGCTTTTTTTAACTTTTGCTGTTTATAGAAATTTACCGCTTCCATACCTCTTCCGAAATTGGTTGAACTTCTTGTTTTGACTTCCACAAATACAATGCTATTTTTATCTTTTGCTATAATGTCAATTTCCCCATAGCAGCAGCTAAAATTCATTTCAAGTATCTTATAATTTTTATTTTTAAGAAATTGGGCAGCACACTTTTCTCCAATTGCTCCAAGCTGTTTATTGTTCAATTTACATATTCAACCCCTTAATTGAAAAACTCTTACGGTGAATAGGACAAAAGCCGTACTTTTTTATGGAACTTATATGTTCTTTTGTGCCGTACCCCTTGTTTTTCAAAAACCCGTATTGCGGGTACACCAAGTCGTATTCTCGCATTATCCTATCTCTTTCAACTTTTGCTACAATTGATGCTGCGGCAATACAGGCACAAAGGCCATCTCCATGCACTATTGCCTCCTGAGGAATATCCAAGTCCGGTATTTTTACCCCATCAACCAACACATACTCGGGTTTCACAGGAAGTTTGCATAATGCATTTTTCATTGCCATAAAAGTCGCATTTAAAATATTGTGGCTGTCTATGTATTGAACGTCTACAAAGGCATGGGCAAAAGCAATAGCTTTACTTTTTATATCTTCATAAATCTTTTCCCTTTTATTTTCGGTTAATTTTTTTGAATCGTTCAGACCAACTATTTCCGTATCCAAAGCAAGAATAACCGCTGCCGCCACAACAGGGCCTGCCAAAGGGCCCCGGCCAGCCTCGTCTACCCCAGCAACCAAAGTATAGCCTTTTTGCTGCAATTTCCTTTCGAAATCATACAATTTATGCAGCCTTGCTTGCTCTTTTTTAAGATCCATTTTGCATTCCCTCCTCAAACAATATCTTGATTCGATATGCCAGCCCAGAATCCTTCTTTTTCTTCAGGCTTCTCTAACGATAATGGCCCTAACTTTCCCTGTCTAAATTCATTTAATAAAGTTTTAACACTCCTTTCAATATCATAAGTTCCTCCACTTTGTAAAAATCCGCGACTCTGGGCTATTTTCTCCAAAACCTTCATCGGAGGGATACTAGCGTCAACATCGTATCTTAACTTAAGTCTATCAGGATAATATATAGATAAATACTTTATGAGTATTACTGCAAGTTGTTGCAAATCTAACAATTCCTCTTTTATAGAACCCAATAATGCAAGCTTAATGCCAACAGCCTTATCATCAAATTTAGGCCATAAAATTCCCGGAGTATCTAGTAGTTCTAAGCGGTCGCTTACTTTAAGCCACATTTTACTACGAGTTACACCTGGCTTGTCGCCTGTTTTAGCACTTTTTCTTCTTGCCATTTGGTTAATTAAAGAAGATTTTCCCACATTAGGTATGCCTATAATCATACATCGCTTTGGAGCTAATATGGTTTTTTTCTTTGCGCTTTCAATCAAGCTAAAAAGTCTTTTAAAGCCGGATTTTCTAAGTGCATCTACTGCCACAGCTTGAAATCCCTGTTCTTTGAAAAACTTTATCCAAGATTCAGTAACTCCTTTATCGGCTAAATCGGCTTTATTTAATACGGTAATAACATCTTTACTGCCCACTAAACTATCGATATCTGGAAGATGTGTGCTAAGGGGTGCTCTTGCATCTACTAATTCTAATACAACATCAACCAACTTTATATGCTGTTTTATCATTTTTTTTGTTTTAACCATATGACCGGGATACCATTGTATATCCACGCAGATCACCTCCAGAGAAAATAATAAAAGGGACTTTCTCAGTCCCTATCTTGTATTCTGGCAGCTTTACCTCTTAGTTTTCTCAAGTAATAAAGCTTTGCTCTACGCGCTTTACCTTTCTTTACAACTTCAATTTTATCTATACGAGGCGAGTTAACAGGAAATATCCTTTCAACACCTACGCCATAGGATATCTTGCGAACTGTAAAAGTTTCTTTTAATCCACTGCCTTTTCTGGCAATGACAGTTCCTTCAAAAACCTGTATTCTCTCGCGGCTACCTTCCACAACCTTAGTGTGGACTCTTACTGTATCTCCCGGTCTAAATTCAGGGATATCTTTCCTAATTTGTTCTTGTTCCACAAGAGTAAGCAAATCCATCTCTCCATTCCCTCCTTCTGCGCGATATATAAGTATCTCAGCCACGACAATTATAACATAAAGGACTTTTGTTGACAATCAATACTACTCTAATAAATTTTTGTCCAAATCAGTTAACTTAAGTTTCTCAAATAAGTCAGGTCTCTTTTCCCGTGTTCGCTTTAAGGCTTCTTTTCTTCTAAATAGCTCTATTTCTTTATGGTTGCCGGAAAGAAGCACATCCGGCACTTTAAGACCTCTATATACTTGAGGCCTTGTATACTGAGGATATTCTAACAGGCCGTTATAAAAAGATTCTTCTTCAGGTGACTGACTGCTCCCTAAGACACCGGGCACAAATCTTGCTACAGCATCTATTATGGCCAGCGCAGGAATTTCTCCACCGGTCAAAATGAAATCACCTATAGAAATTTCGTCAGTGATTAATGTCTTTACTCTTTCATCAATGCCTTCATAATGGCCACAAATAAAAATGAGATTTTTCTCATTAGATAAATTTCGAGCAAGTTGCGTGTTAAAAACTTGGCCCTGGGGAGACAGCAGTATTATCCTGCGATTTTGGCCGTCGATTTTTTTTTCAACGTATTCCACAGCTTCAAATATGGGTTCAGGTTTCATAACCATCCCGCAGCCGCCGCCATAGGGATAGTCATCAACTTTTTTGTGTTTGTCACGGGAAAAATCCCTTATGTTTATTAACTCAATTTGTATCAAACCATTATCAATGGCTCGCTTAATTATACTGACATTAAAAGGGCTTTCAAAAAACTCGGGAAAAAGTGTGAGAATGTAAATTTTAAGCATTATAACATCCCTTCCAGCGGCTGAATTATCATTTTTCCGTTTTCTAAATCAATTTTCTTGACAACTTGCTTGATTGCTGGAATGAGGACTTCCTTTTGGTCTGGTGTCTCAACCGCATACACATCATTAGCTCCAGTCTGCAGCACGTCTTTGACAGTGCCAATGTAATTACCTGACTCATCAAAGACGCAAAGCCCTATAATGTCACATATAAAGTAACGATCTTTTGGCAACTTTACAGCATGCTTCCTTTGAATCTTAAGATAGTATCCTCTTAAAGCTTCAGCTTCCTGCCTTGAATTTATGCCTTCTAACTTTATAACGGGAAAATAGTCTTTTAAAAAAATAACCGATTCAATTTGATAAAAGACAGCGCTATCAGCAAATTCAATGAAAACTTCAGGCAAAGACTTAAACCTCTTAGGGTCATCAGTCAAAGGTTCTACTTTAACCTGACCCCGAACACCCCAAGGACAAATGATTCTACCTACAGTAAGAGGTTTTTCTTTATCCCTCAAGGTTATTTTCTCCTTTGAAATAATCCTAAGTTTGCACAAGAGGGGTAGGTACACCCAACCCCTAAGCAATTATATAATTTCTACAACGACTCTTTTGCCTTCCTTGGCAGCTGCTGCTTTAACGACTGTGCGAATCGCTTTAGCAATTCTTCCCTGTTTGCCAATAACCTTTCCCATATCCTCGGGATCTACTTTTAGTTCTAAAATTACGGACTGCTCACCTTCCACCTGATTAACGCTTACATTTTCAGGATGATCTACCAAGGCTTTTGCAATGTATTCCACTAATTCTATCACAGACATTTCCTCCTTTTAAGTTACATATAATTGATTATAGGGATTAGGATTCACTTTCTGATTGCTGTTTTTCTGCTTTTTTATTGTCAGCCAGTATCCCAAGATAATTAAATAAGTACTTTACGGTATCGGTGGGAATGGCTCCTTTCTTAAGCCAATCAATAGCCTTCTCTTCATTAATTTTAACCTGTATTGGGTCTGTCAATGGGTTATAGTAGCCAATTTCTTCGATAAATCTGCCATCTCTAGGCATACGGCTATCAGCCACAACGACTCTATAAAAAGGCTTTTTCTTAGCACCCATTCTTTTTAGTCTGATTTTTACTGCCATTTTCTCACCTCCTTCTATAAGCCGAAAAATGGAAACCTGCGCTTACTCTTTTTCCGGCTTTTTTCCATTCCTGTAAACTGTTTTATTATTTTTTTAGTTTGATCATACTGCTTTAGCAGTCTGTTCACATCTTGTATAGAACAGCCGCTGCCTAAAGCTATACGCTTACGGCGACTGCCATTTATAATTGAAGGATTACTTCTTTCTTCTGGAGTCATTGAATTAATAATGGCTTCTATTCGAACAAGCTCTTTGTCATCAAATTCGACACCCTTTAGTTTCTGGAGGGAAAAGCCAGGTATCATATTTAGTATTTGGTCAAAGGAACCCATTTTCTTGACTTGTGTCAGTTGCTCCAAAAAATCATTTAAATCAAAGGTCTGTGTTTTTAATTTTTGTTCAAGCTCTTTTGCTTTCTTTAAGTCTAAATCTTGAGTTGCCTTTTCAATGAGGGTTAAAACATCACCCATTCCAAGAATTCTAGACGCCATTCTGTCAGGGTGGAAAACTTCTAAATCATCAAGTTTTTCACCCATTCCTACGAATTTTATAGGACAACCGGTAACAGCCTTAATTGAAAGTGCAGCACCGCCGCGGCTGTCACCGTCTAATTTCGTCAATATTAATCCTGTAAGGGCAAGTCTCCTGTTGAATTCCTGAGCTACATTTACTGCATCCTGACCCGTCATACTATCTACAACAAGCAGTATTTCACTGGGATTTACTGCTTCTCTTATATTAGACAGTTCATCCATCAGTTCATCATCAATGTGTAACCGCCCTGCTGTATCTATAATCACCACATTATAATTGTGTTTTTTTGCATATTCAACAGATGCCTTTGAAATATCAACTGGATTTTGCTGACCCATTGAAAAAACAGGTAATTTGAGTTTTTCTCCTACCACTTGAAGCTGGGTTATTGCTGCTGGCCGATATATGTCGGCAGCTACTAAAAGGGGCCTTTTCCCCTCTTTTGAAAGCAAATTACCGAGCTTACCACAAGTTGTCGTCTTTCCTGAGCCTTGGAGACCTACTAACATTATAACAGTAATATCTTTTGAAAAACTGATCTTACTTTGCTCAGAGCCCATCAAAGCGGTTAACTCTTCATTTACTATTTTTATAACATGTTGTGCTGGAGTTAAACTCTCCATAACTTCCTGGCCTATTGCTCGCTGAGTAATTCGAGAAATCAGGTCTTTTACAACTTTAAAGTTTACATCGGCTTCCAAAAGCGCAAGCCTAACCTCTTTCATGGCCTGATTTACATCAGCTTCAGAAAGTTTTCCCTTTCCGCGAAGCTTTTTAAAAATATCTCCTAACTTCTGAGTAAGTGATTCAAAAGCCAATTTATACACCACCTTCTTTGAGCAATGAGGCCACACGGTTGTAAATATCCTTATATTTTTCTTTATAATCCGTGGCCAGCCCCGGCTCTAACTCTTCAAGAAGTCTAAGGGTTTCCTCAATTTCTTTCTTTCGGACTAAATATTTTTCCACCATACCTAACTTCTTCTCGAAATTTTGTAATATGTTTTGAGAACGGCGCAGAATATCATGGACTCCCTGCCTTGTTATGCCGTTATTTTCTGCAATTTCGCCAAGGGATAAGTCGTTTATATAGTACTGTTCAAAGATATCCTTTTGTTTCTTTGTTAAAAAATCACCGTAATAATCAAATAATAGATTGAGCTTCGTAATATTATCCACTTAAGTCACCTGTAAAGTATTTATCCTTTACACCTGTTTTATTTTACATGAAGTCTCATATTAAGTCAACTGTTTAGGAAAAGTTTTTGTTGTTATTCTGTGAT
>NZ_JAFFJA010000044.1 GCF_021991635.1 Tepidanaerobacter sp. GT38 | reverse complement strand
TACAACAACTTGACACTATCGACTTACTTAAATTTGTAGACATTTTAAGGCAAATCGGTTATGTTATTGTTAAATTGATATTGGTACTAGTTTGAGTGCTTAAGTGGGTATATAAATACAATTGGAATAATATTACTCGTCTTCAATTTTCAAATATTTACTTATGCAGGGGGTTTCTATGTATAAAAAAACTATAATAACGGCAATTGTGATTACATTTATTTTTGCGGTTTTTACGCCAACTGCTGCATATGCCAGTGAAAATCCCATTTCAGTGATTGCAGATGGAAAGCAGTTAACATTTGATGTTCCGCCGATATTACATAACAACAGAACTTTAGTGCCTTTTAGAGCTATATTTGAAGCATATGGAGCTACTGATATAAAATGGAATCAGAACTTGCAAAAAGCTACGGGAACCGTTGATGGCATTACCATAGAACTGACTGTAGGTTCAAACACGGCTATAGTCAATGGGAAAAGTATGGAGCTGGATGTACCGCCTATTGTAAAAAACGGAAGAGTGTTGGTTCCAATACGATTTATATCAGAAGCTTTAGGCTATGATGTGGAATGGGATAATGCCAAAAGACAAGTTATCGTCAAATCTCAGGTTTATTGTAATACTTTTTACAACAATACATTAGGTGTAAAACTCAGGATGGGACAAGAAGCTGATGAATTAATAGCAATAATGGGAGAGCCGGACAGGATCGATAAAAGCGGTAAATATTACGATTGGTATATTTATAATAATGATTTAGAACATTATATACAAGTTGGTGTCTATGACAATAAGATAGTTGCTTTTGCCACAAATGCTTCCTCCTGGGTACTAAACAATGATCTGAGAATAGGAGACCTTAAGAGGGACATAGAGAAGAAATATGAGCTTCGTGGAAATGTGATTTATTTAAGAGAAGACAATCTTGAAATACTGTGGGACATACATAACAATAATAGTTTATCTACATTTATTTTGGAACGTAGAAACACTGATAGCAATGACCTCATCCTTAGCGAAGACTATTACACCGAGGAAGTTGCCAGGTCTTTTGAAAGGCAGGCTTTTGACCTGACAAATGTATACAGGCTCAGAAACGGCAGGAAATCCTTAGCTTGGAGAGAGGATCTAGCTAAAATGGCATTGTACCATTCAAATGATATGGCTACAAACGGTTATTTCAGCCACGATTCACTAAACGGAGATACTCTGGGTGATCGGGCGGCAAAATTTTTGGGAAACTATAGAGTTGTTGGTGAAAATATTGCAATGGGTTTCGGTAACGCACTAAGGGCTGTCGGAGCCTTATATAATTCGGAAAGCCACAGGGAAAATATGCTAATGAGAGAATATGAGTATTTGGGAGTCGGTGTCGCTTTTAGAATGAGCGAAGGTTGGCTAACCGAAACGCTGTACTTAACACAAAACTTTTGTTATTAAATTCAATAACTTAATAACTTAAGTAACTTAAGTCCAGCCACCGAAAGGAATGATATGATGAAACCTAAGGTAGCTTTTATATGCGTACACAATTCGTGTAGATCTCAGATGGCAGAAGCTATAGGGAGGCTTTTTGCTTCAGATGTTTTTGACTCTTACTCGGCCGGTACAGAAATAAAAACACAGATAAACCAAGATGCTGTGCGGATTGTAAAAAAGCTTTACAGCATAGACATGAATAAAACACAGCATCCGAAACTGATTGGCGATATGCCTGATGTAGATGTAGTTGTAACCATGGGCTGCAATGTGTCCTGCCCCCAACTTCCGGTAAAGCATAGAGAGGACCGGGGTCTAGATGACCCCAGCGGCAAAAGCGATGAAGAGTTTATTCGGGTAGCAAAAGCAATCGAAGAGAAAGTGAAGGATTTGGCCTGGAGGATTAAAAAAGGCCAGATTCCCAAATGTTTGTCATAGAAAACTGGAGTCTTAAAGACTCCAGTTAGTTGTTTATAAGCTCATCTAAATTTATCGTTTCACCGGATTTTATTCCCTGCACAATTCTGCGGCTCAGGGGCGTTTCAATGCTTTGCTGTATGAGCCGTTTTACAGGCCTTGCTCCGAAACTTGGGTCATATCCCTTTTCGGCCAGATAGTTTATGGTTTTTTCCGACCAAGTAAGTTCAAGGCCTAAAGAATCCCTTATTCGTTGAGCAAATCGCTTTAGTAAGAGCTCAGAGATTTTTTGCATGTGTTTGTGCCCAAGGGGTTCAAACACTATTATTTCGTCTATTCGATTTAAAAACTCTGGCTTGAAGTGGTATTTCAAGAGATTTAAAACTTTTTCTTTTATCTTAGAAAAATCTTCTCCATTCTCAGCCTGAGAGTCAAGAATTTCCTGACTGCCAATGTTTGAAGTCATTATAAGGACTGTATTTTTAAAATCCACAGTGCGGCCTTTGCCGTCGGTAAGCCTGCCGTCATCGAGGATCTGAAGCAGTACATTAAATATATCATTATGAGCCTTTTCTATTTCATCAAAAAGTATTACTGAATAAGGTTTTGTTCTAACTGCTTCCGTAAGCTGGCCCCCTTCATCATAGCCTACATATCCAGGTGGTGCTCCGATAAGCCTTGAAACCGAATGTTTCTCCATATATTCTGACATATCTATTCTGATCATATTTCGCTCATTGTCAAATAAGGCTTCAGCTAAGGCTTTGGCAAGTTCGGTTTTTCCCACACCGGTGGGGCCTAAAAATATAAAGCTGCCTATAGGTCTTGCAGGGTCTTTTATGCCTGCCCTTGCCCGAAGAACCGCATCAGTTACTGCTTTTATTGCTTCATCCTGACCTATGACCCGGCGGTGAAGGATTTCATCAAGGTGCAGCAGTTTTTGCTTTTCACCTTCCAGGATTTTATTTAACGGAATGCCCGTCCACTGGCTGACAACTCGCGCTATTTCTTCTTCGTCTACCTCTTCTTTCAAAAGGGTTCTCTGATTTTGCCTTTGTTTAATAGCTTCTTCCTGGGCTTTCAATTCGTTTTCCAGCTCGTTTAGTTTTCCGAATTTCAGTTCTGCAGCTCTATTTAGGTCATATTCCCGTTCGGCTTTTTCAATTTCAAGTTTAACAGTCTCAATTTCAGATTTGATTTTATGGATACGATTTATTTCTTCTTTTTCCCTTTCCCATATGGCTTTCATTTCTTCAAATTCTTTGCTTAATTCATTTAGCTGTTTTCGGATATTTTCCAGCCTTTTTAGTGACAAATCGTCCGTTTCCTTTTTCAGTGCAGTTTCTTCTATTTGAAGCTGAGTTATTTTACGCTTTATCTCATCAAGTTCAACAGGCATGCTGTCAATCTCCGTGCGAAGGCGAGCTGCCGCTTCGTCCATGACATCTATGGCCTTGTCAGGCAAGAATCTGTCGGAAATATATCTGTCTGAAAGAGTAGCTGCTGCTATAATGGCGCTGTCCTGTATGCGAACTCCGTGATATACTTCGTATCTTTCCTTAAGTCCTCTAAGTATAGAAATAGTGTCCTCTACCGATGGAGGGTTTATCATCACCGGCTGGAATCGGCGCTCAAGGGCGGCATCTTTTTCGATGTATTTTCGATACTCGTCTATAGTAGTGGCACCTATGACTTTTAGTTCTCCCCGGGCAAGCATAGGCTTTAACAGGTTTCCTGCATCCAGTGCACCTTCTGCCGCTCCAGCGCCCACCACTGTATGAAGTTCATCGATAAAGAGAATAACCTGGCCGTTGGACTGTTGGATTTCCTTTAAAACCGCCTTCAGCCTTTCCTCAAATTCACCTCTAAACTTGGCACCCGCGATTAGAGAACCCATATCCAAAGCTATGATGCGCTTGTCTTTAAGGCCATCAGGCACATCTTTTGCTACTATACGGCGCGCAAGGCCTTCTACTACAGCAGTCTTGCCCACACCGGCTTCGCCTATGATGACCGGATTGTTTTTGGTGCGCCGAGATAAGATCTCGATGACCCGCCTTATTTCGTCATCCCGGCCGATAACCGGGTCAAGCTTGCCTTCCCGGGCAAGGCGCGTAAGGTCTCTGCCGTATCTCTCAAGGGCTTCGTATGTGGCTTCGGGGTTTTCACCTGTTACCTGCTGATTGCCTCGGATTTCTTTAAGAGCTGACAGCAACTGGTTTCTATTAATGCCCGCTTTTCTAAAGACATCCTTTACCTCTCTGTCGCCTTCGTCCAAGAGGGCAAGCAGCATATGCTCGACGCTTACGAACATATCTTTCATAGCTTGTGCCTCTTTTTCCGCTCTGATGAAAACCCTGGCAAGGCCCGTGTTCATGGCTAAGGGGCCGTCGTAGCCGTGAACAGATGGTATGCGGTTTACTATGTCTTCAGCGAGGGATTTAAACTGATTTATGTCTGCTCCGCTTTTTTCTATAAGGCGAGGAATAATGCCGTCTTTTTGAAGAAGTAAAGCATAGAGCAAGTGACGGGTAGTTACTTCCTGATGGCGATGCTCTACAGCTAAATCCTGAGCTTTTAATATGGCTTCCTGAGATTTTTGTGTATATTTGCTTATATCCATAATTTACACCTTCTTTCAATTTTTATGATACAACAAAGGTCAGGAAAGGTCAATATTTGATAACTTAATAACTTAGGTGCCAGGCACCTTGCCTTGGCAGTTTCTGTTTGTTATAATAAAGAAAAATGGAGTTTTATTTGAGGTGCCAAATGAAGAAAGTGTTTTTTAACTAAGTAATTAAATAAATCCTAAAAAGCATGAAAACCCTTAAGATTGCCAAGGGGTTAGTGTGCCTTTTTAGGATAGATTAGTTAAAAAACACTTAAGTAGATTTATCTTATGCTGCTTATTTAATAATCTAGGCACTTCATGACCCTAGTATAGTTTCTATATGAAATTATTTGCAATTGACTGCAGTATAACACTTAGGTGTTTGCTGCAGTTTTTCATTTTTATAGTAAGCATGGAGATGATTTTTTATGAATATAAATTTTGCTGAGCTTTCAAAGAGCTACAAAGGGAAAGCAATTTTTGAAAAAATAAGCGGTCAAATAAATGATGGTGATAAAATAGGCTTGATAGGAGTAAACGGTATAGGGAAAACGACTCTTGCCAAGATTTTGGCGGGTTTAGAAGAAAAAGACGGTGGAACTATTGCTCATTCCCCATCTTATATAAAAGTTTTATATATAGAGCAATATCCGCTTTTTGGTGAAAACATAACTGTGTATGATGAGGCTTTTAATGTGGCCTTAAAATTTTACGGCAATGCGGTAGAAGCTTCCGCTATTGCCAAGAAATGCCTTTTGGAAGTTGGTTTGAAAGAAAGCAAGTGGCAACAAAAAGCAAAGAGCTTAAGTGGTGGAGAAAAAACTAAGCTGAGCCTTTATAAAGCATTTGTGGGAGAATACGACTTTCTCATACTTGATGAGCCTACAAACCACCTTGATATGGAAAGTTTAGCATGGTTAGAAGAGTTTGTTTTAAACATCAGTAGACCAATTTTAGTCATATCTCATGATAGGTATTTTTTAGATAAGGTAGCAAATAAGATTTGGGAGTTGACTCCTAAGGAATTAAGGGCGTATAAAGGAAATTATTCATCATATAAAATACAAAAGGAAAATGAGATAAAGAGCCTTACAAGAGAATACAACAAGCAACAGATGAGGATTTCCCAGTTAAAACAAGAAATTAATGAGAGAAGGAGCTGGTACAACAGTGCCCATAAGGCAGCAGGCACCAATGATTTTTATAGGTCTAAGGCCAAAAAACATGCTAAAGTCTTAAAAGCTAAGCAAAGGCAGCTTGAAAGAATAGAAAATCAAAAAGTTGACAAACCGGAAAAACCTGTGTCGCCGGCCTTTGAAGTTATAAATAAAAGCATAATAGGCAAAAAGTTTCCCAAGTTTATTGTTCAGGGGAAGAATCTGTGTAAAAGCTTTGGTGACAGGCAAACCTTTAAAGACGTCTCATTTAACATAAAGCCAAAGGATAAAATTGCATTACTCGGCGAAAATGGTGTTGGAAAGACAACATTGCTTAAAATAATATGCGGTTTGGATAAAGATTTCAGCGGCCAACTTGAGATAAGCCCTTCCGTAAAAATCGGCTACTTTGCTCAAGAGCTTGACAACTTAAACAATGAAGCTACGATATTTGACGATGTTTTGGTTGAGGGTCATACGGCGCAAGAGGTTCGATTGCTTCTTGCAGGTTTGCTTTTTAGAGGGGACGATGTGTTTAAAAAGATCGGAAATCTGAGCATGGGGGAAAAGGGCAGGGTAGCCTTTGCAAAGCTTATTTTATCAGGTGCTAGTTTATTGGTGTTAGATGAGGCCACTAACTATATGGACATAGTATCAAAAGAAAAAATCGAAGAGGTATTAGAAGAATTTGAAGGCAGCATTATTTTTGTCTCTCATGATAGATATTTTGTAAGGCGTTTGGCAAATAGAATTTTTACAATAGAAAATAAAACACTCAACTGTTTCGAAGGAGATTATGAGTATTATTTAGCTAAACGTAAAGATCAAGAAGCACAAAAAGAAATTGGCGCAGATTATCGCATAATAAGTGAAAACATTCAGCGCTTGGAACTGGAGCTTGCATTTTTATCTGGTAAACTTAATGAAACTGTGGATGAAGAAGAAAAGGAGAAGTTAAATGAAAAATTCTTAGCAGTAGCAAGAGAACTTAACAAAAACAGGGAGCTTCTTAGGAAGTCGTAAAAAAGCTATAAGGCACCATCAAAAGCGATGGTGCCTCGCAATAACTTAATAACTTAGGTGCCAGGCACCTAATTAATCAAGATACTGCATTTTAGTAAGTTTTATTAATTCTACTTTTGAATCTGGAGTAATGTCCTTATTTACAATCATATTGTCGTCCTTGTTAAAGTCGAATATCAAAGTAATACCGTTACCTATATCAAACCACCCTTCGAGTTTCCCGTCGCTGTGAATAGTTTCTGGTTCTGTGTATTTTTCTCGGTACTTTGACAAAACCTTATCGGCAGTATCGCCAATTTTGTCACCTTGCCAAGTTTCGTAGTTTGTGGAAGTAAGCTCAATTTCCAATACTTTGCCGGAGTTTTGGCCTATTAAGATCGATAGACCGTCATTATAATTCCTTATATAATAGGGCTCACCGAAGTGGCCTTCTATTTCACTAAAAGTCTGTTCATAATCATCTCCTAAAATCATGTCAACTATTTCAGCAGCATCATCTAAACAAACTCCAGCAATGGAAGGCAAATTTTCATTAATAGTTTCATTAACAGCATTATTGTGATTAGGAGATTTGTCTTGTGAAGGCGATTTGCTGCTAGTGCAACTATTTATAAGTAAAGTTAACAAAAAGAGCGCCGTAAACATTAAAAATACTTTTTTCAATCAAATCACTCCTGATTTTATTCTTTTTATTTATATAGACGGAAAAAAGCTAAAAATGTTTCACGAAATTGGTCTTGGTATCATATTTTTGTCATGTTAATTATTGCAGATGGAAAAGACGATATGATAATATGAAACTTAGAAGATTTAGGACAGATGCTATTTTGGAGGAAGGACGATGAAGGAAATCAATAAACAATTAGCTCAGCAGATTGTAGATTTTGGTAAAAAAATGTTCAGAGCCGGACTGGTTGCTGGAACAGGCGGCAATATCAGCATTAGGGTTCCTGGCGAAAATGCTTTCCTAATTTCACCGTCTGGTATGCCTTATGAGGAGATTACGGCCGATGATATTGTGATGTTGGATATGGAGGGCAATCAAATCGGTGGCAAAAGACGCCCGTCTGTAGAAAAAAACATGCACAGGATGATTTTAAAGGCAAGGCCTGAATTTAATGCGGTCATACACACCCACTCCATATATGCCTCAGCTTATGCTTCACTTAGAAAACCGCTTCCCGTATTTTTGGATATAATGTCCTGTGTATTCGGCGGGCCTGTAGAATGTGCCGAATATGCCAGAATCGGTTCCGATGAACTTGCCATAAATGCAGAAAAGGCAATGAGGGGAACAAATGTGGCATTTCTAGCAAATCACGGCTGCATAGGGGCTGGAGAGAACTTAGAGCAGGCTTATGCCAATGTAGAGCTTCTTGAGTTGTGTTGCAAGATCTACCTTGCCGCATGTTCGGCTGGAATTCCCATACCTATTAGTGAAGATGATATACGACTTACAAGGGAAGAATTTGCTGCTAAATATGGTCAGAGAGACTAATACATAATTTATTAAAAAAATCAGTGAAAATTAGGGTTGTAAAATTATTAATTATTGTTATATAATAATATACAGAATATAGTATATTGGACGGGTGAATACTTTGATAAATAAGGAATTGCTTACAAAAAACGGAATTGCCGTTTTAAGATTGGGAAGAGAATTTATTTCATTAAAAACCGGAGATCGTATTGAACCGATAGGAAACTATTCCGAGAAGTTTGGCCTGGGTCGGGGAACTATACAGTCAGCTCTGCGTTTCTTGGAAGAAATGGGAGCTGTAAAATTGGAACCGAAAGGTCATCTCGGGACATTTATTAAATCCATAGATTATAGAAAGTTATGGGATGTGGCGGGGCTTGGAAGTATCACGGGAGCTATGCCCCTTCCCTATTCCAAGAGATATGAAGGCCTTGCTACAGGTATCTATAAGGCATTTGAAAAAGCAAATATCCCATTTAACATGGCATATATGAGGGGCGGGTACAAGCGGCTGGAAGGTTTGGAACACATGAAATATGACTTCATAATAATGTCAAAACTTGCTGCAGAGATTAGCATTTCTTCCGGCTATGATATTGAGATACTTTTGGACTTTGGGGACTATTCATATGTCCAGGATCACAAGGTATTATTTGCGAATCCCGGATATAATGAAATTACCGATGGTATGAAAGTAGCATTGGACAAAAGTTCACCGGATCATTTTATACTTACAACCAGTGAGTGCGAAGGCAAAAAGGTTGATTATGTTGAACTTACTTACAACCAGATTTTAAAGAGCTTACAGGATGGAAAAGTTGATGCTGCTGTATGGAATATAGACGAAATAATAGATAGAAACATAAAAATATCTTATTGTGATTTAAAAAGTCCAAAGGCTATTAATATTAAAGCAGATGATACAAGGGCAGTCCTTGTTGTCAAAAAATCAAATTGGGGAATAAGCGGCATCTTGAGAAATATAATAAGTAAAGAAGATGTCTGCGATATTCAAAAGAAGGTACTGATAGGAGAAATACTGCCTACTTATTAATTTTTTTTAAAATATAATACAGGGTTCTGTATATTGAACGGAGGTTAAAATATGAAAATTAGTGAAAGAATTGAAATCTTATATAGCGGAGGAGTAATAGATGAGGAAGTAAAGGACTTAACGTTGAAAGCAGTATCATGGCTAGAAAAAAAGAACATAAGCCTTGAAGATGAGCGGGGCCATATGTTTCTGACGCACTTTGCCATGTCGCTGCAGAGAATAAAAAAAGGTGAGCAGGTAGCAACTTTGGATTCTTATATAATAGATGAGCTTCAAAACAACAGAGGATACGACCTAACGCAGGATTTTGTAAGGTTTATCGAAAAACAGGGCAAAATACAATTGCCAGAAAGTGAAAAAGGTTATATCTTACTGCACTTATGCAACTTACTCGGAAAGGAGTGAAAAGCATGGTCAGAATAGCTGTTGGCGGAGCCATCGATAAGCCAAAGGTGGCTGAGGCCATTAAAAGAATAGGAGGTGAACGTGTACAGGTCGAAATAATGTCTGACATTGAGGCGGCCATGGCAGTAAAAAATGGAAGGGCTGATTATTATATCGGTGCCTGTGCCACTGGAGGCGGTGGTGCATTAGCCATGGCCATGGCATTGATAGGGGCAACAAAGTGTGCGACATTATCGATGCCCGGAAGACCGCCTAAAGAGCAGGATGTGGTCAAGGCTTTTAAAGAAGGAAAAGTTGCCTTTGGTTTCACCAATGATCATATCGAAATAGCGATTCCTATGATAATGAATGCAATATTAAATGTTAAGGGGGATTAAATTCATGAGTACTTTTGTTATAGCGGCAATTGGGGCCCTTGCCTCAATTCTGGCAAACAGAGGTATAGCGGTGTTCAATGACGGCTTAAGGCCAATAATGCCCGAACATATAGAAGGAAGAATGAGCAAGGCCGAGATTGCATCAACAAGTTTTGCTATGGGCTTTGGCTTAGTTATAGGCTTTGGAATTCCGGTTTCTATCGGTGCAGCTATCCTTCTAATTCACAGTATATTATTGGCGACTGATATTATAGGTACTTGGGTACCCAAAGGGGCATTTAGTGATATTATTGCCGGCCTTATTGGGGCACTATACGGTGTTGGTCTATTAACGGGCCTTCAGTGGATTGTTAACATCTTTCAAGCATTGCCTGTGAATGTATTTGATGCAATGGGCGCTATAAGTTCCCCAGTTATAATGGCTTTTGCAGCATTTCCAGCTTTGGCTGTAGCGCTGCAACAAGGCGTAAAAAAAGGTGTAATCACACTGGCAATTTCCGGGCTTGTCAGGGTACTAATTGTCAGATTTAGTCCATTAAATATTGGCAACTCAAGTATTTCCTTAAATCCTGACGGTATGGCGATGTTAGCCGGTATGATAATTCTGCTTACATTTGCTTCCCGGGAAAAATCAGAGGAAGAGACCGGCCTTGCTGCAATATTCAGCGATAGGGTAGCGAGAATCAAGAAAAATGTTTGGATATTGGCGGTTATGGGAGCTCTTGTGGCTATGGGAACTGCTCTTCATATATTAGCTGGGGATCCCATTTCGCTAAATCTCGTAAAGGAAATGAAGTATACGGATGCTGCCATGGCAGCCCTAGCTAGAGCAATAGGTTTTGTGCCTCTGGTAGCTACCACTGCCATAACAACAGGGGTTTACGGTCCGGTGGGGATGACATTTATCTTTGCTGTTGCACTTTTTGCGAATAATCCCTTTATTGCTGCTGCCCTTGGATTTGTAATTATTGTTGCAGAAGTTTACTTATTGAGCAGCATAGCCTCTTTTCTGGATAAGTTTCCGGGCATTAGAAAGTCTGCCGATAGTATAAGGACTGCTATGAGTCAGCTACTTGAGATAGCACTTTTAGTTGGGGGTATAAATGCTGCAAATCAGATGATTGCGGGACTAGGCGTGTTTTTAGTTATAGGTTTATATTTGTTAAATGAAGCGGCAGGCAGGCCAATTGTTCGAATGGCCATAGGCCCTGTTGGCGCAATATTAGTAGGAATTATAGTAAATATTTTAGCAGCAATAGGTCTTTACATTCCGCCGGCTGCTTAAAAGAGGGGTAAAATGAAAACCGTATTAGGTAAAACAGACAATTTAGGCAGGACTTTGATGCATGAGCATCTCACCATCAACCTTTCTAAAGAGAAAGATGATGCCGATGCCAATCTGAACGACGATGAAGCTATGATTGAAGAATTAAAAGCGTTGAAGGCGGCAGGGGTCGATACGATTTGCGATGTCACAAATGTAGGCATGGGCAGGGATGTAAGCAGGATGGCCATGATTGTGGAAAAATCAGGAGTAAACGTGCTGCCTTCAACAGGCTTTTACAAGGAGCCATACTTTCCCGAATTTGTTTGCAAAAGCACGGAAAAAGAGCTGGCAAGATTCATGGTGAAAGAAATAGTGGAAGGCATAGGTGGAAGTGGAATAAAAGCTGCAATAATAGGGGAGATAGGTACAGGCCAGCACGGCTTTGCTGATGAGGAAAAAAAGGTGTTTCTTGCTGCTGCCCGTGCCCATGCCGAAACGGGTACTCCCATAACCACCCATACGACACTAGGAAAGCATGGCCTGGAACAAGTTGAGCTTTTAAAAAACTTCGGCGTAGATACGGAAAAGCTTGTGATAGGACATCTGGATTTAAATCCCGATATGGATTATTACTTGAAGATTCTGGATAAAGGATGCTATATCGGTTTTGATACCATAGGCAAGAACAAATATCAGCCGGATTCCATCCGAGCGGATTGCCTGTTTCAATTAGTGAAGAGGGGATATGGGAATAGAATAGTTTTATCCCTTGATATCACCAGGAAATCTCATTTAAAAAAATATGGTGGCTACGGGCATTCATATATAGTAGAATCTTTTATCCCTATGCTGCTTGACAAGGGCATAAGCCAAAAAGATATTGACATGATGCTGATAGAAAATCCAAAACGACTTTTTAATAGCAAATAACTCCAAGTGCAGATTTTAGGAGATGTCAGACAGACATGAAGTTAGAAGACAGGATAGAAGTAGCTAAAAGTGAATTGGGAAGATCGGTAGTTAGAATTAACCCTTTTTTACATCAAGATGCCAAAAGCAAAGCACAGGATGTGCTGTGCTTTGGTGTAAAAAACACAAATAAAATACCGATGCATGTCTTTAATAAACTGAGATTTTCGCGGAATTATTTGTGGCTTACCATTGATAAAATGTCTGACAAGGGTAGGAGCATCGATACAGATCTGGTGAATCCCTTAACCTATCGGCTTATGACCGGCTCAACCAGCGGAGGCCCTATTAACATATTAAAAGGTATAAATGATTTTGCATTAGGTACAGATGGCGGAGGTTCCGTTTTGGGCCCCGCCATGAGCTGCCAACTGCCGTCCATAATAGGTGCAGGCCTTAATCTATTTGCAAAGGGTGAAAGCATATCAACCGACAACATTAAGATAAGAGCAAGTATAGGTATTATAGCAAAAAATTTAAGCATTGCAATCAAGGTAATGGCCGAATTGACGGGATTTGATTTGACATTTAAGGCAAACGGATCCAAGGGAGAAGTGAAGGTTGCTGTTCCTAAAAGGGAGACCGTAGCGACACCGGATAGGCAAGACATGTTCGACAAACTGGCCCCTTACCTGGAAGCCCTAAAAACATACAATTATCAGTTTATAGAAGTTGATTTTTCGGAAATTGATAAACGAGAGGTAGCCATTCGGAAGATTTATGAGGTTTTTGATCAAAATATAGCAGATTTTATTTTGACCTATGAGGGGCCGGTTGACGTTTTTGGTTACGGGGAAACAATACCCCAAAAGTTTGGGAAAACAGGTGCCCTTTTGACTAAAAACAGCGGTAAATATCTTTTGAGAGCGGCCAACATATGCAAAACAACGGCTATAACAATTCCCACAGATGATATCGCAAGCGGCTTTTTAATTGTTGCAAAATCCGGTGTAGAAAATGCCGTAAAGGCCATTGAACTTGCCGTGAAGCTTGAATCTTTAATTCAACTGCCGGAGGTTTGGGTTCGGTACTTTTTAACTGAAGAAAGGCACTGTAAAGGATTTGAAATTAAATAATGCTGTAGACAGCATATAGGGGTGATCCTTTGAAGACATTTCCGTTGGAATATTTAACACTTGAAGAAGCAAAAAAGTTGCAATTTAAGCTTGTAGAAACAATTACCAGGCATTTCTCAAATAATGAGTTTCTAAACAATGGGGATTTGGGAGTAGTACCAGGCTTAGGAAGACCTAAAATGACAGCCAAAGTTGAAAGGACAATTGCCGAATTTTTCGGAGCGGAGGATGCGGTGCTCGTGCGGGGTGCCGGCACCGGAGCCATTCGCCTTGCCTTACAGGCGGCTATAAGGCACGGTGATAAGGTTCTTGTCCACGATGCCCCTATATATTCCACCACTGCTACAACTTTTGAGTTTATGGGCCTTGATGCCGTGAAGGTGGATATGAACCGCACTGATGAGGTGCTACAGGCAATAAACGGCGACATCAAGCTGATATATATTCAACATTCCAGGCAAAAAAGCTCGGACAGTTATGACATGTATGAACTCATCAGGTCAATAAGGCACGTTACGGATGTCCCCATAATTACCGATGAAAACT
The DNA here is from genome assembly GCF_021991635.1 of Tepidanaerobacter sp. GT38. GTDB lineage: Bacteria > Bacillota > Thermosediminibacteria > Thermosediminibacterales > Tepidanaerobacteraceae > DTU063. The sequence goes on along the minus strand of NZ_JAFFJA010000044.1, from coordinate 15,981 downwards.
ATACGGTATTTAAGACCAGATTTATCGGGACGCAAGTTGGCGCAACGCTGTCCTGCTTTTCATGTTTCAAGCTTTTTGGCCCGGAAGGCATCGGCTGTGTCGTAGGGAAGAAGAGCTTGATAGATAAGATACGCGGTATGAATTATTCCGGCGGCAGTCAGGTGCAGGGCTACGAAGCAATGGATGTGCTGCGGTCCATGGTTTTTGTTCCTGTTATGGCTGCCATTCAGGCTGAGGAGATTGAAAGAATAGCGGATATTATAAACAGTGGAAAGGTAGAGGGAGCGGAATCAGCATACGTTGCAAACGCACAATCAAGGGTGGTCTTAGTACGGCTAAGAGAACCCATTGCGGCAAGAGTTATTGAAGAAGCAGGCAGCTTGGGTGCCGCAACATATCCTGTAGGAGCGGAATCCAAATACGAAATAGTTCCCATGTTTTACAGAGCATCGGGGACCTTCATTAAAGAAAATCCCGAATTAAATGATTATGTAATAAGGATAAATCCCATGAGAGCAGGACATGAAACAGTGATAAAGATATTAAAAGAGGCAATTAGAAAAGCAAGGTGATTTGATGTTCATAGAAGCGGTTTTAAAAAACAATCCAATTTTAGCTGAGATAGCTGCCAAATTTCATAAATCCGGGCAAATTGAGCCGGATACTTATCTAATAGACCTTGATATGGTGAGAAGAAATGCTGAATTGATTTCAAAAGCCGGCAAGGAACAAGGGATAAGCTTATACTTTATGACGAAACAGTTTGGCAGAAACCCGGTGATAGCCAGAGCCATATCGGAGGCGGGCATAGATAAGTCGGTAGTGGTTGACTTTGACGAGGCAAGAAAACTTTACAGAAGTGGTATAAAAATAGGTCATCTAGGCCATTTGGTTCAAATTCCAAAAGCATGCATTAAAGAGGCCTTAAAAATGAGGCCGGAAGTCGTAACATGTTTTTCCGCAGATATGGCAAGGGAATTATCCGATGCCGCCGGGGAGATGGGGCTAGTTCAGGATGTGCTGCTTAGGGTAATAGATGATGGCGATTACTTTTATCCTGGCCAGAGTGGAGGCATAAAGTTTGATGCATTGGAATCAGTAGCCAGAAAAATAAAAAAGCTTCCCAATATAAATGTAGTAGGCGTAACCTCTTTCCCGTGCTTATTATACAATGAACAGACTGATAAATTAGAGCCCACGAACAATGTAAGTACGATTATTAAGGCTGCAAAGCTCCTTAAAGATATGGGATTTGAAATCAATCAAATAAACGGCCCTAGTGCCACCTGCGTATCGTCAATTCCCCTGCTAAAAAGGCTAGGAGTAACTCACGGCGAACCAGGCCATGCTCTTACCGGAACAACTCCCATTCATGCAAAAGGTAAAGAGCCAGAAGGGCCGGCAATAGTATATGTAACAGAGGTATCCCATTTGGAAGACAATAGGGCCTTTGTCTTCGGCGGTGGATTTTACCAAAGGTCTAAGATGAAAAGGGCATACCTTCCAGACAAGAAAGTGTTGCTTGATGTAGAAGAACTACCGCCGGAATCCATTGATTATTATTCTACAGTGCATACTTGTGGGAACGAGCTGCACCTAGGCGATACGGTTATTTACTCTTTCAGGACTCAAATCTTTGTGACAAGGTCTAAGGTGGCAGTTGTAGATGGAATACAAAAGGGAAATCCAAAATTGCTGGGAATTTTTAATTCCCTAGGAGATGAAATACGGTGAAACGTGTAATTCTTTTAGTTATAGATAGCCTTGGCGTAGGAGAAATGGACGATGTATATGAAGTGAGGCCACAGGACATAGGTGCAAACACCTTAAAGCATGTGGCTGAAGCAAATGAAGATTTCATGATACCGAATTTGGAAGCTTTGGGTGCAGGTTTCCTTATAGAAACTAAAAAAATAAAAAGAGTTAAAGCTCCATTGGCAAGTTATGGAAATAGCAGGTTGGCTCATTTTGGCGCCGATACCTATCAGGGCCATCAGGAAATAATGGGCAGCAAGCCTAAAAAGCCACTGGTAAAGCCATTTGCCTATTATATCGATAAGGTGGAAAGAGCTCTCCAAGAAGCAGGATATGAAGTCACAAGGCCGGATTTACTGCATCCTTTTCTTTTGGTAAACGGCCTTGTAACCATAGCAGACAATATTGAAGCGGATCCAGGCCAAAATTATAATGTAACGGCGCCGCTGGATTATATATCCTTTGAACAGGAGCTTGCCATCGGCAGGATAGTAAGGGAACAAGTTGAAGTAGGCAGGGTTATAGTGCTGGGAGGCAGAGACATTACAATCAAAGATATATTAAAAGCCGTTGTAGTTAAGGAAAACAATATTGTAGGTATTGACTGTCCAAAATCCGGTGTATATAAAAAGGGTTATGTGGTACGGCATCTTGGCTACGGTGTAAATCCGGAAACTCAAATAACTACGATTTTGCATAAGAGAGGATATCCGGTATCCTTAATAGGCAAGGTTGCCGATGTCATACAATGCGATGGTGCCAACTATTATCCTCAAGTTGAAACAGATGGTGTGATGGAACTCATATTGAAAAGAATGAGAATACAGGATAGTGGCCTGATAGCGGCAAATGTCCAGGAGACTGACCTTTCAGGGCACTCTCAAAATTCAATAAGATATGCTCAGAAGCTTATGCTGGTTGATAAATATTTAAGCAAAATTATGGAAACCATGAAAGATGATGATATGCTGATTATAACCGGCGATCACGGCAACGATCCCACCATAGGGCACAGCCATCATACAAGAGAAAAGACACTGCTCTTGGTGTATGGGAAAAAGTTAAAAGCAGTTGATTTGCAAGAAAGAGCAACTCTTTCAGATATTGCCGCAACCATAGCAGATTATTTTGGTGTGGCCAGTCCCGAGAATGGGGAAAGTTTTTTATATAAAATAATATAAAAAAGCGAAAAAGCACTTGACTGATAATGATTATCATACTATAATATACATAGAAAATGAAAATCATTATCAGTCAGGTGGTGATTGTGATGTTATTTAAATACCTATTTGAAGACAGTGTTGCTAGAGAAAAAATTGCAAAAGCAGAAAAAGATGTAAAGAAAATGTTTGTAACCTTAAATGATGAATAAATCAAGACCAGTTAATATATTTGCCGCAATAGTTGCGGCTTTTATTTTTTGTGTTCTTTCAAGCATAAGTACTCGTACATTTTTACATATTCATTTGAAAAGAAGTAAAAATTTTAAATAGCAGGAATAAAGGAAAGTGCGTCAAATTATATATACAAATGGGTTTAAAATAGAAGGAGGTAAAATTATATGAAACGCGTTGCCATACTTATTGAGAAGTTCTTTGATGAAAAAGAGCTCATATATCCTTATTTTCGTTTAAAAGAAGCAGGATATGAGGTTCACCTGGTTGGTTCAGAGAAGGATCAGGTATATCCGGGAAAGAGCACTTTTTCTGAAAAGAGCACCCATTCTTCTAAGGAAGTAAAGGCTGAAGATTACGATGCAGTTGTTATACCGGGAGGCTATTCCCCTGATCATATGCGTCGAAATGAACATACAATTAACTTTGTAAAGGAAATGGACAGATTAGGAAAACCCATAGCAGCTATTTGCCACGGGCCGTGGATGATGGCATCTTGTTGTAATTTAAAGGGCAAAAAGGTAACTGGGTTTTTCTCGATTAAGGATGACTTGATAAACGCAGGAGCAGAGTATGTAGATGCAGAGGTAGTGGTAGATGGGAACTTGATAACTTCAAGGACTCCCAAGGATTTGCCGGCTTTTGTAAAAGCCATTATTGATAAACTGGGGTAAATCAAAAATCCTTTTTTCTTTTAGGAGAGCCGCTATATGCGGCTTTTTTTAATATCTATAAAGTGATAATTTCATTTGTAAAAATTTTTAGTACCAACAAACATTACCTGTTGTTTTATTATTCGATGTCTTTTATAATAGGTCATGTTTGCTCTAATTTTTGTCTATATGAAAAATTATTTATAAAATCATATTAATTTAAGGGGTGTTTGCATGACTTTTGCACACTGGTTGTATGTAGTTGGAATACTTTCAGTTATAGTTGCGATGCTATTTCGACGCAATGTGGTTATTCCATCGATGATTTTTACTTTTTTGATAGGCTGGTATTTTAGCGGAAGCTTCATCAATGGTATTTTGGCCATATTCAATGCCAGTTTAGTTGCAGGTCAAGACTTATTCAATATTTTCCTAATTATCGCATTTATGGTAATGATGTTAAAGGCCATCAGTATTACTGGTGCTGATGAATTTATGGTAAAGCCATTAAAAAAACTGATGGTTTCACCAGCAGTCAGCTATTTAGTGCTGATTGGTTCAACGTATTTGATTTCTCTATTTTTTTGGCCAACACCTGCAGTTCCATTGATAGGAGCATTGCTGGTGCCTGTAGCGGTAAAGACAGGCCTTCCCCCAATGTTATGTGCTATGGCTTTAGCCTTTGCTGGACAGGGAATGGCACTTTCAGGGGATGTGATTATCCAAGGAGCTCCGGGACTTACAGCAAAAGCTGCAGGAATTCCAGCAGCTATAGCAACCACATATGGAGGTATTTTGTCCTTAATTACAGGGATAACCGCTATAGTAATTGGATATTTTATGTCGCGGAATGAGATTAAAGAGTATTCCATACAGGGCATCAAAGATCTATCAAATAATACAGATAATACTCAAAACAGCAAGTCTGGAGAAAAATATGCAGGTATTTTAGTGCTTATTCTTATCATTGCTATGACTTTTGTAGTTTTTGCAATGTCGTTTTTCCAGCTAAAAGGCGGTGATGCTTCTGCTCTCTTGGGCGGAACGGCAGTATTGGTAACAATTATTGCATCCCTTTTAGTTCACAAGGGTAAAGGTTTTGATGTAATTTGTGATTATATAGCAGATGGATTTGTTTTTGCCTTTAAAGTAATGGGTCCCATAATTCCCATTGCAGGATTCTTTTATCTTGGAAATTCAGAGACTGCTGCACGTATAATGGGAGAGGGAGCACCAGGATATCTTTTTGATATAGGTCAAATGCTTGCGAGTTCCATACAGGCAAATGGTTTTCTTGCAGCATTCGGTATACTGCTAGTAGGAATGATAGCCGGTCTTGATGGATCGGGCTTTGTGGGTCTTCCAATGACAGGAACTTTGGCTGGTGCTATAGCCGGAGGCAATATAAAGATAGCAGCGGTCCTTGGTGCTGTAGGCCAAATGGGTTCTGTTTGGTCAGGTGGAGGAACCATTGTTGCATGGTCTTCACTGGTTGCAGTGGCAGGTATAGTAGGTGTTCCAGTAATGGACCTGGTGCGAAAGAACTTTGTTCCCGTTATCGCAGGTCTTCTGATATCGACTATTATAGCTGTTGTCTTTATGATTTGACAATAAATTGATAAAGCCGGATTGCCACATAATATGGCATCCGGCTTTTTTGTTAAGTCCAATCTCCTAATCAACTAAGGCAATATCCAATTCTATTTGGCCGCCGGTGCTTAGGAGAAGTGGTATGCAAAGGGTTTTCATGTTTGGTGTTGATATCTGTATATTGCTTCCCATCATTAACGATGGTGGTGTAATTTCGACTTTTAAGCCCTTTTCATATAGAAGAGTTGCTGCATTGCCTAAAATCATATTAGCTGATTCGGCAATAGCACTTTTTGACATTTCGTCAAGTTCAGTAATGGGCATGCCCATCATCATAGCTGAGGCGATTTTCAATGCCACAGGTTTATCCATGCTGAAATGGACTTGCCCTCGAAGTGCACCCATCAATCCAACAACAACCACTATGGTTTCGCTGGAATAAGGAGAAGTTTTTAAATATACTTTGCCTAGGGAAAGGTCTATATTTGCCATAGATTTTAAGACTGTTCTGCTTGCTTGAATGAAAGGATTGATGTGCTCTACATTCATACTCACTACCGCCTTTGCAATTAATTATAATTATATTGAGAATTAAGAATGTATATTGGAAAATATATAAGCCGTGGCAAGGCTTGCCGCGGCTTTCATTTATCAAAAAACATAAAATAAACCTTGGCAGCCCGACTGTCATAGTGATTTTCACCGTAGACTCGTGGCTTTGCGTCCCTATCTTTCGATAGGTTTGCCTTTTGACTGGTTTGATATTAAATTCCTATTATTTGGTTTAAAAGTAATAGCCTTTTTAGGCTTCTGGTAATAAAATAAGTAAATATATTATATTGTCTGCAAAAAAATTTGTCAATAATTGTAAATCACTTTTGTTTTTTAAGACATTCCTCGTTTTCCTTATTCCGCATAGCTTATGAGAGTTTTATTTAAAAAAGAACGAACATAAATAAAAAAATTAATTTTTGAGGGAGGACTTTAATAATGTGTGTAGAATATGTATAGTAATCGATTACTGTAAAAAATGGAGCTAAATTATAAAGAAATAAGTTCTCAGCCAGGATAAATATGGTAATCGATTACTATTTCTTAAAGTTTTATAAATAATAGACTTCTGCAGCAGGTCTAAAAGTTAAAACCTATTAAAGGGAGTGATACATAATACCATCTCTCTAATTGATAAAACAGAAATTTTTACTTGGAGGCATTCAACATGAGTATTAGGGAATTCAAGAAAGACAACTTAAATGTATGCATTTTCAACACCCGAGAAGAGATGGGGAAAAAGGCTGCACATGATGTGGTGATTAGAATACAAAAACTCTTATTGAAAAATGATGAAATCAATATGGTATTCGCAGCTGCTCCATCACAAAATGAATTTCTAGACGCTCTAGTCAATGCGGAAGGCATAGACTGGGAAAGGATAAATGCTTTTCATCTTGATGAGTATATAGGCCTTCCTGATGAGGCCCCTCAAAGATTTGGCAACTTTTTAAAAAATAAGCTCTTTTCCAGAGTTAAATTTAAAAGTGTGAACTATTTAAACGGAAATGCTGAGGACATTGAAGAAGAGTGCCAACGTTATGAGAAGATGTTAAAAGAACACCCCATTGACATTGCCTGTATCGGAATTGGCGAAAACGGACATATAGCCTTTAATGATCCACCGGTAGCTGATTTTAATGACGAGCGTATGGTAAAGCAAGTAACTTTAGACGAGAAGTGCCGCAACCAACAGGTCCATGATGGATGCTTTAAAAGCATTGATGAAGTTCCAAAGCAGGCATTAACTTTGACAGTTCCAGCTATTTTTGCCTCAAAATACATTTACTGCATGGTGCCGGGAGAAACGAAAGCTAAGGCGGTGAAGGATGCCCTGGAAGGTGATATAGCTGAAACTTGTCCGGCATCTATCTTGCGCAAACATGCCAATGCGGTGTTGTATTTAGATAAGGATTCCGCATCTTTAATTTAAACAGGTAATATGTTAGGTTAATATTATTCTAAAAAACTGCGAGGTGAGAGTATGAAAATCCTGATTAAAAACGGTCAGCTCATAACTCCCTTTCGGATAATTAAAGGCGGTGGAATCTTAGTAGAGAACGAAAAAATATCCCAAGTATTAGAAAGCCAAGATGAAATAAGGACCGTCGAAGCACAGGATGGCGTTAGAGTTATAGACGCGAAAGGCAATTATATATCACCCGGATTTATCGACATACACACTCATGGCGGTGGCGGTCACGACTTTATGGATGGGACAAGCGAGGCTTTTCTGGGAGCAGCAGAGATGCATGCTAAGCATGGCACAACATCCATAGTTCCTACCACACTGACGTGTACAAATGAAGAACTAAAGCAAACTATTGAAGCCTACGAAGAAGCCAAGAGTAAAAACACAAAAGGTGCATATTTTTTAGGCCTGCACCTTGAAGGGCCATATTTTGCCTTATCCCAGGCAGGAGGCCAGGATTCTAGATTTATAAGAAATCCGCAAAGAGAAGAATATGAGACTATTTTGAGTTGGTCAAAGGATATAGTTAGATGGAGTATAGCTCCCGAGTTGGATGGAGCTATGGAGCTTGGCAGACTTCTTCGAGACAGGGGCATACTCCCGTCAATAGGCCATACTGAAGCCGAATACGATAAGGTTGTGGAAGCTTTTGAAAATGGCTATACCCATGTGACACATATTTATTCCGGCATGCAGGTCGTTCACCGAAGGAATGCCTATAGGTACCTGGGCACCGTAGAGAGTGCTTTCCTGATTGACGAGATGACAGTTGAAATGATAGCCGATGGCTGCCATCTGCCGCCGGAGCTGTTACAGCTAATATACAAAATCAAGGGGCCATCCAGAATTGCATTGATAACCGATTCGCTGCGAGGGGCAGGAATGCCGGAAGGCGAAAGTATATCAGGCAGCCTTAAGAATGGCCAGAAAGTCATTATTGAGGACGGCGTAGCAAAACTTCTCGACAGATCGGCTTTTGCAGGTAGCGTAGCTACCACCGACAGACTAGTTAGAACTGTTACAAAGCAGGCTGGTATACCTCTCATAGATGCAGTCAAGATGATGACTTATACCCCTGCTGAAATAATGAGTGTCAGCAAGCGCAAAGGAAGTCTGGCGGCAGGCAAGGATGCAGATATCCTTATTTTTGACGAGGATATTAATGTAAAAATGACTATGGTCATGGGTAGGGTAGTTTTTCAGCAAGATTAAGCTTACAACAAGAAAAATATTCTTGTTGTGAATAAAAACTAAAGCTTTTCTAAAGGAGGAAAAATAATGAAAAGAAAAATTTCATTACTGCTGGTTTTTGTGCTAATCGCTACGCTGCTTAGCGCATGCGGCTCTTCCGGCACAAATCAATCAAATTCAACTCCACAAGAAAATAATACCCCAACTGAGAAAGAGTTTACACTGAAATTAGCCGGTATCAAGACTCCGGATGACCCGGCTACACTTGCCATGGAGCGCTTTGCAGAGATCGTAAACAATTCTGGCGTAAATATTACCATCAAAACCTTCCCTAACAGTGTCCTTGGTTCAGTTAACGATATGCTAAGCGGTATGCCTAACGGAATTACTGATTTGTTCTACAATACCTTATCCTGTTACCCATGGCTTGAAGGAGCAAAGAAATTTAATGCTGTAGCAGCCCCCTTCATTTGGGACAGCCACGATGAACTACAGGCCTTTTTAGATTCAGATACTGCACAAGCTTGGTTTGAAGAAGCGGCTAAAACAACAGGTGTGCGGGTTTTGGCTGCAGCAGGCGAACTCCCACCAAGACAGCTTACAGCGAACAGGCCAATTAAGTCAGCAGAAGATTTCAAAGGACTTAAGATCAGAACCGCTGAAGCTGCTCTAGTGCAGCAAACTATGAAAAAATTAGGCGCAACGCCAATTGTTATACCTTTTGCAGATCTGTATATGGCTTTAAGGCAGGGAACTGTTGAGGCTCAGGAAAACAACTTTATTACAGTTAAGAACAACAGCTTCTATGAAGTGCAGAAGTACTTTATGAAAACAGACTACATCAGAGACGTTTCCACCATATTCATCAGTGAAAATATTTGGAATCAAATGTCTCCAAAACAGCAGGAAGTTCTCAAAAACGCTGCCCGTGAGGCTGTTGAATATGAGGCTAAGCTCATTGCTGAATCCCTAGATGAAACAATGAAATTCCTCAACGAAAAAATGACTTATGTTGAAATTGACGTAAAATCAATTCAGGAAGCGCTGGGAGAGGATATTTATAAACAATTTGACGATGCAGGTGAACTTTGGCCCACAGGCACAATTGATGAAATTATGGAGTTTAAAGAGAGCTATCAATAGTATAAATAGTAGTACCCCGAAGACAGGCCCATTCCTGATTTAGGGGGGCCTGTCCCATACCTGTCCCCATAAAACCTACATTATAAATTGAGGGGTGATTTTGTGGCAATACTAATGATTTTTATAGTAATGTTTGCCTTTATGTTTATAGGCATGGACATTTTCGTGTCTATGGCAGTGGCTGGCAGTTCATATCTGATTGCAACCGGAAACGGGCCCTTAAGTATGATATCCAACAATATGGTAAATGGCATGTCGAATATATCATTGCTTGCCATTCCATTTTTTATACTGGTCGGAGAGTTAATGAACGTTTCAGGTATGACCGATAAAATGCTGAAGTTTTCCCTATTTTTTATCGGTAAGTTTAAAGGTGGTCTAGCTCATGCTTGCATTGTCGTAAATGCGATCTTTTCGCTAGTTTCAGGGTCAGGCCCTGCTGATGCAGCTGCTATTTCACCTATACTTATACCGAAGATGAAAGAAGAAGGATATCCAGAAGATTTTGCGGCTGCTTGCAATGCGGCAGGTGCAGTGTTAGGCCCAGTTATTCCACCAGGGATACCAATGGTCTTTTTAGCCCTTATAACGAACTTGTCCATCGGCCGCTTGTTTTTAGGCGCCATGATTCCTGGTATACTAATGGCTCTTTGCATGCATTTTATAATCCTCTTAAAAGTCCCCAAATTTGACCTAAAGCCTCATGAAGCAACAACCAATTGGAAGGCTTTTTGTGAAGTTCTCAGAGAATCTTGGCTGGCACTGCTAGCTCCAGTAATTATTATCGTAGGCGTCCTTACAGGTATGGCTACCGTTACTGAGATTGCAATGGTCGCTACTTTCTATATCATGTTTATTGGATTTTTTGTTTACAGAAACCTCACTTTAAAAGGCATGTTCATAGCCTTTAAGAATACAGCCATATTTTCAGCTTCCATTATGGCATTATTCGCAGTGGCAGGCATTTTCTCCTATATGATTGCGGTAGAAGGCTTAGGTGCTCAGCTTATAGCTCTCATAGAGCAATATAACATGTCTCCAACAATGTTTTTATTCTTCTGCAACGTTTTGTTCATAATCCTCGGCATGATTATGGACGCGAACCCGGCAATGTTAATCTTCGGTCCGTTGCTTCTGCCCATAGCTACAAAATTGGGCATAGACCCTACTCATTTTGGAACGGTTATGATTTGCAACCTAATGATAGGTTTAATCACTCCGCCGGTAGGTGCGCTGTTGTTCTTAGAAACAAAAATATCCGGCCTTCCCTTTGAAAAAGTTACCAAAGCATCTATTCCATTTGTGGTTTCATTGTTGGTCGCCCAGGCCATAACAACGTATGTGCCGTGGACAGTAACATACCTGCCGAACCTGGTATTTGGAGTAGGAGGTTGATAAAGTGAAAAAAATTTTGGATATGCTGGCGGATTTATTGTTAAACGTGGCAACTGTCCTGTTTATAATTATCTTTGCCATCAATATTTTAGAAATTTTTAGCAGGACGTTTTTTAACCGTTCCTTTTTATGGGTATCGGATATAAGCGTGATATGCGTAGTCTGGCTGATTTGCTTGTCCATGGCAGCAGGCGTATATCGCAAGGAGCATCTGTTCATGGATTTTATTTTAAACAAAATACCTTCAAAGCCAAGGAAAATCATTGCAATAAGTGTTGACATATTGGCAATAGCTTTCTTCATTATGCTTTGCTACACTGGAATTCAGACTGCTTCTACCAAAAAAGCCCTTGTATTTCCGTCTACTTTAATATCACAGCTGTGGTCTTTTTCAGGATTGCCGGCTTTTGCGGCTTTATCTGCCATATTCATGATACCTAGGCTTATCAGCACCATTAAGGGCGAGAATGTTAAAAAGGAAACATTTTAAAATAAGAAGGTCTCTAACAATTTTTACAACAGAAATTGTTAGTACAGCATGAAGCGGTTTTTTACAGAAGGGCAAGACAAGATTTAGGGTTAAGTTTAAACATCACAATTATGTCTCAAAGAGAGGAAAAAAGGTTTATAAATTTTTATATAAAAACCTAAATACTTTATGAAAAGGAGAGAGTGACATGGGTAAAGAGATAAGGCAATACAAAGAAACCATTATCGAGATTTTCAATAAAATCGAAGCCGAAGAAGAAAACATCAAAAAAGCTGCAGAGCTGATGGCCGATGCAATCATGCGGGATGAATTGATTCACGTAATAGGGACAGGTGGCCACTCCTGTATGGCAGCTGAAGAACTGCTTTGGAGAGCAGGCGGTTTGGCACCTATTAATTCAATTTTAGATGCTGGCATTAATTTAGTTCATGGGGCTAAAAGAAGCAATATTATAGAGCGCATGGAAGGATATGTAAAAGGGGTATTTGATGCTTACAAAATAGGTCAAAAACCGGGAGAAGTAATCATAATCGTAAATGCTTACGGAATTAACTCCATGACTATTGATGCGGCACTTGAAGCCAAAAAACGCGGAATGAAAATAATTGCCGTGACAGGCAGGGAATTTGGAGATAAAGTCCCGGCAGGCGCGGCATCCAGGCATTCTTCTAACAAAAACCTTTATGAATTAGCGGATGTTTGGGTAAATTGCCATCTGCCTTATGGGGATGCTGTAGTAGAAATAGAAGGGCTTGAGCAGAGAGTAGCACCTACTTCTACATTCTGCAATGCTTTTGCTGTGAATTGCCTGGTTATTGAAACGGTTAGGCTCCTAGCAGAACGTGGAGTAACGCCTCCTGTTTGGACAAGTGCTAATGTGCCAGGGGGAGACGCTGCTAATAAGAAGTGGGAAGAGAAATACGGTCCAAGAGTCAAGCATCTATAAGATAAAATTAGCTGCACGATATGAAAAAAATTAAATGTTGCAAAAATAGTTGAGATAAGGTGGTCTTTATGAAGCTATCATTTCGTTGGTATGGGAAAGATGATCCAGTAAAATTAGAATACATTAGACAGATACCAAATATGTACAGTATTGTAACGGCAATTTACGATGTTCCTGTTGGGGAAGTATGGAGTATCGAAAAAATTAACAGCTTAAAAGAAGAAGTGGAAAAAGCCGGTCTAAAATTCGAAGTTATTGAAAGTGTGCCTGTACATGAGGACATAAAACTAGGCTTGCCAAGTAGAGATAAATATATTGAAAACTACAAAGAAAACATTAAAAACTTAGGCAAAGCAGGGGTCAAGGTTATCTGCTACAATTTCATGCCGGTTTTTGATTGGACGAGAACCCAGTTAGATAAGGTTTTGGACGATGGCTCAACAGCCTTAGTATATTACAAGGAACAATTAAAACACATGGATCCGCTAACAGGGGAATTATCACTTCCGGGATGGGATTCCAGTTATTCAAAAGAAGAATTAAAAGACGTTTTTGAACAATACTCTAAAGTAAGCGAAGAGGATTTGTGGAACAACTTAGAATATTTCTTGAAGGAAATTATTCCTGTTGCCGAAGAATACGATGTAAAAATGGCCATACACCCTGATGATCCGCCCTGGTCAATATTTGGCCTGCCCAGGATTATAACAAATGAAGAGAATCTGGACAGATTTTTGAAGTTGGTGGATAGCAAATACAATGGGTTGACATTTTGCACAGGCTCACTGGGTTGTACTACCTGTAACGACATAGTGAAAATGGTAGATAAGTACTCCGCTCAAGGCCGGATACACTTTATGCATATTAGAAATGTCAAGATACTGCCCGATGGGAGCTTTGAAGAAAGTGCCCATTATTCACCAATGGGATCCCTTGATATGGTAGAGATTATGAAAGTCCTATATAAAAATAATTTCGACGGATATGTTCGACCCGATCATGGAAGAATGATATGGGGCGAAAAGGGGAGACCAGGTTATGGATTATATGACAGGGCTCTAGGGGCAGTGTATTTGACAGGAATTTGGGAGACGCTAGAAAAACTTATAAATAAGCAAATTTGATGTCAGAAAAGATGTTGTAAGATAAAAATTAAAAAAATCCTTTTTATAACATCTGACACTTCAAAAAAACTCCGTGATTGCATAATCATGGAGTTTTGTATATATAAAAGTGTTTGCCATTATCTGTATAAACAATTGAAACAATTAAGCAGAAAAGTAAAAAATGGTTATACTTTGGCTTCATTTTGAAATTTATAGGACTTTTAGTTAATATATGAATGAATATTATATTTGAAAAACGTTTGGCAAAAGCTTAAAATAGATTAGTAATATTTTTAAAAGTTTCCATTTTTTAAGTTAAAGTTAAAAATTTAGGTGCCATATCTAAAAACAATATTATAAAGTATTTATGGTATTGAGAGGAACGTTTGAGCATGATTAAAAAAAATGTGACTATTTACGACATTGCAAAAGCAGCAAATGCTTCTACTGCCACGGTTTCCAGAGTTCTAAGCAATAGCGATTATCCTGTAAGCGATGATTTGAAAAAAAGGGTCCTGGAAGCTGCAAAAAAACTCAATTATACGCCTAATTTATTGGGAAGACAGTTGAAGACTAATGAAACAAATGATATAGCTGTCATTATACCCAGCATAACTAACCATTTTTACCCGTTGTTGATCTTAGGGGTAGAAAATGTAGCCAGAGAAAAGGGATACAATGTCCTGTTGTGTAATTCTCTTAGAGATCCTAAAAATGAAAAAAAATACCTTTCCTCTCTTTTTCAAAAGCAAATAAAAGGGATAATAATTTCTTCAATTACTGAAAACCAAAAATTTTTAAAAGAACTACAGCAAAGAGGCTTAAAAGTCGTAGCATTTGATCAAGCAACACCACTTAATTGTTGCAAAGTGGGCTTTGATTTTTATGCTGGTGGTTATATGGCAGCTGAACATTTGTTAAAACTCGGCCATAAGAAAATAGCCTTTTTTAGTGCTCCTCTCACAAGGCCTAGCCGTAAGCAAGTATATGAAGGCTTTGTCCAGTGTATGAAAGACAACAATGTTAAGGAATTTGAAAAAAACGTTTTTATTTCCGAAAAAGAAGAAGAAAGCCATGATCAAGTATATGAATTTAAAAATGGAAAGCAGCTTACAAAAAAGATGCTGGATACTACAAATGAACTGCCGACTGCTATTTTTTGCATAAATGATATGACAGCCTTTGGCGTTATTCAAGAACTCTCAAAAAATAAAATATACGTACCTCACGATATTTCCGTTATGGGCTTTGACAACATACCTATGGCTGAAATAACCACACCGCCTCTTACAACAGTTGACCAGCCTGCTTATGAAATGGGAGTATTATCGGCAGAAATGCTAATAAGAAATTTGGAAAATCCAGATACGGCTGATAGAGAAATTATACTAAAACCTAAATTGGTAATTAGAAGTTCTACCCGAGATATTTCTAAAAAATCTTAATATAAGGTGTAGTAAAGGCCAGATTAAAGGGGAGATATTATGATAAAGTATGATTTTGATAAGATTATTGACAGAAGCAATAATTATTCTTCAAAATGGGACGAGCTTGGTAAAGTATTTGGCCGCCAAGACCTGCTGCCCATGTGGGTAGCGGATATGGACTTTTTAAGTCCCCCTGCGGTTATAGATGCAATAGTTGAAAGGGCAAAGCAGGGAATTTACGGATACACCTCAAGACCTGCATCTTATTTTGAATCAGTAGCAAAATGGATGAAAAAGCGGCACAACTGGGAAACCCAGACCGATTGGATGCTCTTTTCCCCTGGTGTAGTCCCGGCGCTTAGCTTCATTGTCAATGCCTTCACAGATCCAGGAGATAAGGTTATAGTTCAGCCGCCGGTATATTACCCTTTTTTTAGTGTAATTGAAGACAATGGCCGTCGTGTGGTCAATAATCCGCTGATTTTTAAAGATGGACGTTATACAATGGATTTTAATGACCTGGAGAAAAAGGTCAAAGACCCACGGGTAAAACTACTGTTTTTATGTAGCCCTCATAATCCTGTTGGAAGGGTCTGGTCTAAGGAGGAGCTGGAACAACTAGGGAGAATATGTATTGACAACAATGTTTTAGTAGTATCCGATGAGATACATCAAGATATTTTGTATTCTGGCATAAAACATACACCTTTTGCGTCAATTTCCGAAGAATTTGCACTAAATTCCATTACATGCACATCTCCCAGCAAAACTTTTAACCTTGCAGGGCTTCAAACATCTACTATAATAATACCTAACAAAATTTATCGTACAATATATAAAAATTTTCGGGTATATAACTTTAAGTGTG
>NZ_JAFFJA010000043.1 GCF_021991635.1 Tepidanaerobacter sp. GT38 | reverse complement strand
TTAACAAATTTGTAACGTGTTTTGTTGTTTTTATTTTATGTCAAAGGTGACATTTTCATAGAATAAAATTACTCTTTTTTAAGTGACATTTTTACTGGTTATTGACATGAGACAGAGCATGTTCTCGGCTGGATCTACGTTGTAGTAGGAAATAAACAGCTCAATTCGTTACCTGAAGATATGAGACAAGCAGTACTTGAGGCGGCTGCAGAAGCACAAGTAATCGGAGATGAATTATTCCAGGCTGATACAGAAGCATGCAAGCAGCAATTAATTGATAAAGGAATGGAAATTGTCACTGATGTGAACAAAGAAGAATTTATAAATGCAATGGTGCCTGCTGTTAAGAATTTCTTAAATGATGAACAGAGGGATTTATACGAAAGAATCATGAACGTGGAGTAAAGAATGAATTTTTATATCAGATACAACCCACTTATTAGTGGGTTGTATCTGCCAATATATTTTAAAGAATATTTGCTAACAGTTGAATATGTTAAAATTTAAAGTAAAAGAGTTTGTTAGGCATTATTTTTGAAACTTTGTAATTATTTTCAAATCATCTTACAATATAAAAGTAGGAGTTGATGAACCTTGAAAATGGTCTTTAGATGGTTTGGGCCTGGATATGATAATATCCCTCTGGAATATATTCGGCAGATACCGGGGGTATCAGGAGTCGTTGCCACCCTTATGGATATACCGGTAGGAGAGGTCTGGCCTTTAGAAAGGGTTAAGGCCTTAAAAGAAGAGGTTACCAAACACGACCTTGAACTTGAGGTAATAGAGAGTGTAAACATACATGAAGACATAAAGTTAGGAGAAAGCACCAGAGATAAATATATAGAAAACTACATTGAAACAATGAAGAACCTATCACAAATTGGCATAAAGGTTATTTGCTACAACTTTATGCCTGTACTTGACTGGGCAAGAAGTGAACTTGCAAAGCCCTTACCTGATGGTTCCAATACCATGGCGTATAAGCATGAACATATTTTAAATATCGATCCTCAAAACCTCGTAGATAAAGTTGACAAGCAGTCTGGAGGATTTGAATTGCCTGGCTGGGAACCAGAGAGATTAAAAGAGATGTCGATTACAATTGAAAAGTATAAGAGTGTCAGCGAAGAACAATATTGGGAAAACATAAAATACTTCCTTGACAGTATTATTCCCTATGCCGAGAAATACGATATAAAAATGGCGATACACCCTGACGATCCACCATGGCCTATTTTTAATCTTCCCAGAGTAATTACCAGCAGGGATAACATACGTAAATTTCTTGACCTTAACAAGAGCCCATATAACGGTCTTACACTTTGCACAGGTTCCCTTGGGGCAAACAAGAACAATGACATTCCGGCTATAATAAGGGAATTTTCAGGTGAAGGAAGAGTGCATTTTGCCCATATTAGGAACCTGAAATTTGAGTCTGAAAAGGACTTTTATGAGAGTGCACACCTTTCTCAATGTGGTTCCTTTGACATGTTTGAAATAGTAAAGGCATTTTATGATACAGGCTTTACAGGATATATCAGACCTGACCATGGCAGAATGATTTGGGGAGAAACAGGTCGTGCAGGTTACGGTCTTTACGACAGAGCACTAGGGGCTACTTACATTCATGGATTATGGGAAGCCATCGACAAGATGAGCAAATAAGGGTTCTTACAAAAAAGTGACAGGACAGATGAGTGTAATTTTGGCCAAACAGTATAAGAATATTATTTAATTAGTTAGACTTGGTTTGATGCTTAAGAGCAATTTTTGTTGATGTATGAGCTTGAGAAACCAGCATTTCAGCTGGCCATTTCTTCAAGTAAAAAAGGCATTATTAATAATTATACTTTAGTGGAGTATGGCACAGCCTGCTTTTTCTTGATAAAAACAGAAAGTCCTTGACTCCAATATATACTTAGTCAGATACGCAGGATGCCAAGACTGTAGCGGGATATCGCAGTGATAAAAACTCTGGAACTTAGGCTCAGCAGTATTAGCATTAAATGCCCTGGGCGAAATTGCCGATATTGAAAAATTTGAGCCGGAATGTGGTAAAAAATACTCACCAAACAAAGACAAAACCCAAATTTACCAGAACAGATACCAAACATATTTAAAATATTACCAAATGACCGGCAACAAGAGGTGATAAAATGAATAATATCATCTTAAAATCTGATAACATTAGCGATCTTCAAATTAAAAACGCTTTAATACAATCCCTGTCAAACCTAAACAAAAAACTCAAAAAAGTATTATTACTACCGCCGGATATTACAAGATTCCACTCCCAAGGCGGGAAAATTACCTCCATGTATTATGACTTACTAAAAGACACATGCCAGGTAGACATAATGCCGGCAATTGGCACCCACATGCCAATGACCCATGAAGAAATAGAAATAATGTTTGGCAAAGACATTCCTAAAGAAAGATTTATTGTCCATGACTGGAAAAACGACATAGTAAAAATCGGCCAGGTGCCTGGAACCTATATAAGAGAAATATCAGAAGGCCTTTTAGATTTTTCAATAGATGTAGAAGTAAACCGAAGACTCGTAAACTCCGAATATGATTTAATTATTTCCATCGGACAGGTAGTTCCCCATGAAGTGGTAGGTATGGCAAATTACAACAAAAACATATTTGTAGGATGCGGCGGCAAAAGCATGATAGACAGTTCACACTTTCTTGGGGCAGTATATGGCCTTGAAAGGCTGATGGGTAAAGACCACTCTCCTGTTCGCAAAGTCTACGATTATGCTGAAAATAATTTCTTAAAAGGCATACCACTAGTATATGTTTTTACAGTCATATCCCAAAACCAAGGCAACAACCAATTATCAGGACTTTTTATAGGAAGAGATAGAAAGATATTTGAAGAAGCAGTTAAATTAAGCCAAGAAAAGAATATAACCTTTGTAGAAAAACCCCTGAAAAAAGTAATCGTATATCTTGAACCCGAAGAATTTAAGAGCACATGGGTTGGAAATAAAGCTATATATA
Source organism: Tepidanaerobacter sp. GT38 (assembly GCF_021991635.1). Classification (GTDB taxonomy): domain Bacteria; phylum Bacillota; class Thermosediminibacteria; order Thermosediminibacterales; family Tepidanaerobacteraceae; genus DTU063. Next base: position 11,366 of record NZ_JAFFJA010000043.1, on the reverse strand, counting down.
GGACAAGAATGGCTATAGCTGACAATGGCCACCTAATCATAATTGCTCCTGGCGTCAGGCAATTTGGAGAAGACGAAGATAGAGACGTCCTAATTAGAAAATACGGATATGTAGGAAGAGACAAAATCCTTTCTTATACAAAAGAGAGCGAAGACCTTCAAAACAATTTATCGACAGCTGCACATTTAATCCACGGTTCATCAGATGGCCGCTTTAAAATAACTTACGCAACTGACATATTGACAAAACAGGATATAGAAAGCGTGGGTTTTGAATACATGCCTCTTGAAGATGCACTAGGGGCTTATGATATAAATAAATTAAGAGATGGATTTAACAGTCTAGAAAATGGCGAAGAAATATTCTATATAAGCAATCCGGCACTTGGCCTATGGGCCGATAAGAGCAAATTTTAAGTTTGGCTTTCCTAAAAGAAAGGGTGATTTTTGTGGGCAAATCTGATATCGCACTAATAGGCCTTGCGGTAATGGGACAAAATCTAGCACTAAATATTGCGAGAAATAGATATCAAATTTCAGTATACAATAGGACAGCAGAAAAAACCAAAGATTTTATAGAAACATCAGCCAAAGGCATAAAAAACATTAAAGGCACATATTCGCTGGAAGAACTTGTGTCAACACTTAAAAGACCCCGAAAAATAATGATCATGGTGAAAGCGGGGGACCCCGTTGATGCAACGATAAATGAGTTAGTGCCTCTATTGGAAAAAGGAGATATCATCATAGATGGCGGTAACTCCTACTTTAAAGATACAGTAAGAAGGGCAAAAGAACTTAATAAAAAGGGAATACACTTTATGGGCGTAGGAGTATCCGGTGGAGAAGAAGGAGCCCTAAAAGGCCCCAGCATCATGCCGGGTGGTCCAAAAGAGGCATGGCAAAAAGTTAGTCAAATTTTCATAGATATATCCGCAAAAACACCTGATGGAATGCCCTGCTGCGATTATATAGGCCCTGATGGCGCCGGCCATTTTGTAAAAATGACACACAATGGCATAGAATACGGTGACATGCAGCTTATAAGTGAAGCATATTTCCTAATGAAACAACTCCTTAACCTCTCTGCATCTGAAATGAAAGAAATCTTTGCTGCTTGGAATAAAAGTGAACTTAACTCATATCTAATAGAGATAACTGCAGACATCTTAGGGAAAGTGGATGAAGAAACAGGGAAACCCTTAGTAGACGTAATACTTGATAGGGCAGGGCAAAAAGGCACCGGAAAATGGACATCACAGGAAGCTTTAGACCTTGGCTCTCCAGCTCCTACTATAGCAGAAGCGGTTTTTGCGAGATACATGTCTGCAGCAAAAGACGAGCGCATTAAAGCATCACAAATATTAAAAGGTCCAGGTCCCTCATATAGAGATAATAAAGGCCAATTTATAGAAGATATCAAAAAAGCTTTATACGCATCTAAAATCTGTTCATATGCTCAAGGCTTTGACCTGATGGCAAAGGCATCAAAGACATATAACTGGAACTTAAACCTGGGCAATATAGCGCTGCTTTGGAGAGGAGGCTGTATAATCAGAGCACAGTTTTTGGATAAGATAAAAGAGGCCTATGAAGAAAATCCAAAGCTTCAAAACCTGATGCTTGCACCTTATTTCAAACAAAGCCTTGAGGACTGCCAGAGCGCCTGGAGAAATGTTGTAAGTACAGCAGCTTTAAACGGAATTCCTGTACCCACTTTCAGTTCAGCGCTAGCCTACTATGATTCTTATCGCACGCATACATTGCCAGCTAACTTAATTCAGGCTCAGCGAGACTTTTTTGGTGCCCATACCTATGAGAGAATAGACAAAGAAGGGATTTTCCATACTATCTGGGTATGACATATTTGATAAGTATAAAATATATGAAGCACAGATATAGCTAAAATACATTGACATTATACAGATATATCAATATAATCAAAAAAGATGGAAGAGAGATAGGGGAAAACTATGCTTGAAAAGTTAAAGAGGCATAAAAGAGAATATACCAGGGAATATGTTATAAGAGTATTGCGTCATAACATCATAAATCTAAATCTAAAGCCAGGGCAGTTAGTAAGCGAAAATGAAATAGCAGAAGCTTTAGGAGTAAGCCGTACACCGGTCAGAGAAGCCTTTCTGGAACTGTCCAGAGCATCATTGGTTAAAATATATCCTCAGAAAGGGACTTGCATTTCACCTATAGATATGGACATCGTCGAAGAAATACGTTTTATGAGATGTGCTGTGGAAAAAGCCGTAGCTAAATTGTGTTGTGATGTATTTACTGAAAGTGACATTGCTTACCTGGAGGAAAATGTTCGGCTACAAGAGGAATGTATTGCTGCTTCTAAAGATTACAAACACCTGCTTTCCCTGGATAACAGCTTTCATGAATATATGTTTAAAGCTTGCAATAAAAAAATGACTTTTGATATTATAAAAAGCACCATGGCACAATTCGACCGAGTGAGGATATTAAATTTCGTGGAAATGGATATGCAAATATCTGTTAAAGAGCACAAGCAAATATTTGAAGCTATTAAAAACAGAGATAAAGAAATGGCAGAAAAACTAATGGAAAAACACCTTACCAGGGTTATTTTTGACATGTCTTACTTAAGAGAGAAGCATCCTGAATATTTCAAAAGCGATTCGACACAAACTTCAAACGTGGTCTATGGCTATTAGCAAAAATCCGTTTTCCATTTTTTTAATATAGAAACCTTTTATACAATTTATTAATTTTGTTAGTTTAAAGACATCGTGAAAACAATTGCGATGTCTTTTTTGCTGCATAAAGGCACAAATGTCCCTATAGGCTTTTGTGAAGGAAAGTTTTAACCTGTCTAGTTATAGATTTTTACGATAAAACAAACAAAATCAAGCCTTCGTTCAATTTACTAATTTAATAAGCCTATTTTGCAGAAGGTTTTAGATATTATATTTTCAATTTATGATATAATATTGTTAATTAAATATATTTCGGCTCTTAAAAAATTTTTAGGGTGAAAAAAATGATTATTAAAGCTTCAACTCTATGTAATAAGAAAATTGTAGTTGTTCAAAAACCAAATAAGTTTTTTGCGAACACTGCAAAAAATAATTACGATTATGCAGTTTTACTAGATGAAAGAGGTTTTCCAGTTACACTATATTCTTTTTGTTATAACAACTATATTAGTTTGGAATCTGAATCAATATTTTCTTTTGTCTTAGAAGACGATGATATAGATATTGAAAAGGGGTTTGATATACCGCTTATAGTAAAAGACAAGTTAAATGAGATTATAGGCGTAATTGGCCCGAAAGAGTATATGAGTTTTTTACTTCGGCAGTTAAACTTAGTAAAAAAGCAATTAAATCAAGTAGAGACTGATTTAGATGCTTTTATGAGCTGTACTGATGATTTAGTCTGCATATCGGATGGTTATGGTTCCAAAGTCAGGATAAGTTCATCATGTGAAAAAATATATGGTATCAAGCCTGAAGACCTAATTGGCAAAAATGTTAGAGATCTAGAAAAAAAAGGTATGTATGCGCCGTCGGCTACTCGTTTAGTAATTGAAGAAAAAAAGCCGGTATCTATTACCCAGAAGACGAAAACTGGACGTACATTATTAGTAACGGCAATTCCGGTTTTTGATGAGCAAGGTGAAATCAAAAGAGTTGTTAGCATTTCAAAAGATATTACCGATGCAAATAAACTGAAATCAGAATTAAAGCAAACCAAACAGCTTTTGCGAAGGTATGAATCAGAACTGGCTACTCACAGGATTGAAGCCATGAAGGATTCTGAAGTGATTTATCGTAGCAAAAATATGGAAAAGCTATTAGAAATGCTCAAAAAGGTTGCAGCTGTAGAAACTACGATTTTAATAAATGGTGAAACCGGAGTTGGCAAGGAAGTTATTGCAAAATATATTCATAATATCAGTAATAGGAACAAAGGTCCTTTTATCAAGGTAAATTGCGGGGCTATCCCGGAAAATCTTATTGAGGCGGAATTATTCGGTTACGAGAAGGGAGCATTTACCGGAGCAAGGAGTGAAGGCAAACCTGGTCTAATTGAAGTAGCGAATGGCGGTACTTTGTTTTTAGATGAAATAGGCGAAATTCCACAATCTCTCCAAGTAAAATTACTAAGAGTGCTGCAGGAAAAAGAGTTTATAAAAGTAGGAGGAGTAAAAAACATCAAAGTTGATGTGAGAATAATTGCAGCTACTAATAAGGATCTAAAGAAAATGGTTAAAAACGGCGAATTTAGAGAAGATCTTTATTATAGACTCAATGTAGTTCCTGTTACTATACCGCCCCTTAGGGAAAGGCTTGTAGATATACCAATTCTTGCACATCATTTTTTAGTAAAATATAATGAAAAATACGGGTATGCAAAACAACTGACAAAAGAAGTAATCGAATGTTTTATGAAATATTCTTGGCCGGGCAATGTTCGTGAATTAGAAAATGTGGTTGAAAGATTAGTTGTAACTTCAGAAAGAAACCAAATAACAATAAATGATCTGCCTAATGAAATCTACAATAAAAAGGAAGAAAATAACTCGGGTGGAGTATTTGTGTCAAGACTGATGCCTCTTAAAGAAGCAACTGCCCTTATTGAGTATCAATTAATAGAGAAAGCTCTAGAAGAAGGGGGAAGCACATATAGAGCTGCCGAAATACTGGAAGTAGATCAATCTACAATTGTAAGGAAAATGAAAAAATATAGAACTCTAAACAGCTAGCTAATGATTTTTTGCATTATTATTATGACATTGATGCAAGGATTCATTGTGCTTACTGATAACATTTGTTTACAATAGCACTGCTATATACATTAACTCCTGCGAATTCTACGCAGGAGTTTTTTTGTTGGCATGAATGTTGCAAGTTAATAATCATAAAATCATAGAATGATTATAACAAAATATTAGGGGGTAAAAAAGTTGAGCGTGCAATACATTGAGGCCAGTGCAATGGAAAGGCTCAGCAAAACCAGTGACGGCATTGAATTGTGGTGGGACTCTAATCCACTAGTATATGAAAGGTGGTGCGAGAAATTTATTGAGTCAGTCGATGATGAAATTAAAGATCTAATCAAGGTGCAGTTAAAAAAGCTTTGGGATGAAAATGAAGATCCCTCAAACTGGGTGTTTAAAGGAGTAACCACAAATCCGCCTCTTACAAAAGCCGTTTTTGATAATCTGAGAGATGAGTGGAGACCTGTTATTAAAGAATTGACTAGGTTATATCCTGCTATGGACCATGAGCAAATTACGTGGGAAGCATACAAAGAAGCGTGCAAAAGAGGGGCATCACGATACCTAACTTTGTATGAAAATTCTGGGTATACTAAAGGTTTTGTCTCAGCTCAGGTTGATCCGAGACTTTTTATTGAACCTTTTACTATGGTTAAACAAGGTTTAGAATTGAGATCTCTGCAACCCAACATAATGGTAAAAGTTCCGGCAACACAAAGCGGGGTACTAGCTATTTTCTTACTTACGGCTTTAGGGGTTCCAACAAACGCTACACTTTGTTATAATTTGCCCCAAATTATGGCAGTCGCAGAAGCAGTCAAACTAGGTAAAGAAACAGGAGAAGCCCGTGGAGTAGATTACTCCAAATGGCGCTCTGTCATCACGATGATGATAGGAAGATTTGAAGACGCAAAGATTTTTGCGGAACAGGCAGAGGAGAGAGGTATCAGCCTAACAGAAGAGATGAAACGTTGGGCAGGCATAGCTGTTGCTAAGAAAGCCCACAGAATATTAGCCGAAAGAAATTATCCAAGCAAGCTGCTTATTGCCTCAAGCAGAGTAAGTCCTATTGTTAACGGGAGACAAGAAATATGGCATTTAGAAAAATTAGCAGGTGGCAACCTCGTTATAACAATGAATCCTGAATTAATTAAAGCCTTTATGCTCCATTATATCGACAGACCTATCGAAAGTAAAATTGATGAGCCAATACCAGAAGATGTAATGGCAAAACTCTTAAAAATTCCATATTTTGCTGAAGGGTATGGGGAAGATACGATAAAGCCAGAGGATTTTGAAACCTTAGAACCGACTCAAACGACTTATGCTCAATTTTCTAAGGCAATGATTCAACTTGAAGATTATATAGAGCAACTCTTTAGAGAGGTAAAAGAAAAAGTGTCATGATTATTGCAATAAAGCTGAGGAGGATTAGTTATGAATATTGATTCAGTTAAACTAAAAAGTTTAGAAAAACTGGCTGAGCAGATTAGGAAAGACAGCATTTGGATGAGCACAAGAGCAGGAACAGGGCATCTTGGGCCGGCTCTATCCATATCAGATATAATTGCAGTTTTATATGGCGAGATAATGAAATATAATCCGAAAAATCCGTCTTGGCCGGACAGGGATCGATTTATTTTGAGTAAAGGCCATGGATGTTTAGCACTCTATTCAGCCTTAGCTCAGTGTGGTTATTTTGACAGGGCATTACTGAAAGAATTTTGCAACAGGCTAGATACAATGCTGCCCGGACATCCGGAAAGAAAATTACCAGGTGTAGAGGCTAATACAGGATCATTGGGTCACGGCATTGCTATTGGCATGGGCATGGCTATGGCAGGAAAATTAGCTAACAAAGATTACAGGGTGTTCGTTATAACAGGCGATGGTGAGTTGCAGGAAGGCAGCAATTGGGAAGCTGCTATGGCAGCTGCCCATCACAAACTGGATAATTTAGTCGTTATAGTTGATAGAAACAAACTCCAATTAGGTGATTTTACAGAAAATATTAGCCAGCTTGAACCACTGGCTAAGAAATGGGATTCCTTTGGATGGGCGGTAAAAGTAATCGACGGTCATAATATCAAAGAAATAACAGATGTTCTCAGCAGCATTCCACTTACCAGAGGTAAGCCGTCTGCAATAATTGCTAGCACAATAAAAAGTAAAGGCTTAAAGTTTGCTGAAAACAAAGTAGAGTGGCATTATAAAGTTCTTACTGAACAGCAATATAAAGAAATTAAAGATGAATTATCATTGGAGGAACTTGCCTATGAGTAAAATTCAAACAAAATCAACGAGGGTAGCCTTTGCGGAAGCTTTATCAGAAGTAGGGAGAAGCAATTCAAAGGTTGTAACTATAGCAGCTGATTCCCAGTCACGTCATGGTGAATTTGTTAGGGAGTTTCCTGAAAGAAGCTTTAATGTAGGTATAGCCGAACAAACTATGATAGGAGTAGCTTCAGGCTTTGCACTTTCTGGCTATATACCTGTTGTGACTTCATATGCTAATTTTTTAGCATTTAGAGCTATAGAACAGATAAGAGTAGATGTTGCAACAGAAAGCCTAAATGTAAAAATGGTAGGTACCGATACCGGATTTTCATCCCAATGGCTAGGCTTTACCCACTTAGCCCTAGAAGATATGGCAGCTATTAGTGCTTTGCCAAATATCGTTATAATTGACCCTGCTGATGCCGTAGAAGCCTTTGAAGCCACTAAAGCAATATTTGACTACGATGGTCCTGTTTACATGCGAATAAGAGGAAGGAAAGAAGAACCGATACTTCCAATAAAATCTCGTAAGTTTGAAATAGGAAAGGCACAAGTCCTAAAACCTGGTAAAGATATATTGATAATCGCCTGTGGCAGTTCTGTTTACGATAGTCTCCAAGCTGCAGAAATATTAAAAGATAAAAATATAGATGCCATGGTAGTAAATATGGCAACAATAAGACCTATAGATGAGAAAGCCCTGTCAGACTTAATTCCATCTTTTACAAAAGTAATCACCGTTGAATGTCACAATATTAGAGGAGGCCTAGGCAGCACAATAGCTGAGTTTATATCAGAAAGAGGAATTAATACCCAGCTTTTAAGAATGGGTGTGAAAGAAAGATTTGGCATGGCAGGTTCAGATGAAATGTTAAAGCAAGCATTTTCCTTGGATGGACCTGGGATAGCCCGAAGCGCAGAGAAATTTTTAAATGAAAAATGTGGGAGGTAATGTAAATGAAAATTGCAATAGGATCAGATCATAACGGATTTGCCCTAAAGGAGCTTATTAAAGAACATATAGCTTCTAAAGGAATAGAAGTTGTAGATTGTGGCGTGAAAGATGAAAAACCCGTAGATTATCCGGATATAGCCTTATCAGTTTCAGAAAAAGTTGCATCAGGAGAATTTGACAGAGCTATCCTGATTTGCGGGACAGGAATAGGGATGGCGATTGTGGCAAACAAAGTTCCAGGAGTAAGAGCTGCTCAGGTTTACGATGTATATTCAGCGGAGCGTGCTAGAAAAAGCAACAATGCTCAAGTAATAACACTAGGAGCTCAAGTTACAGGTCCTGAGCTGGCCAAGAAACTAATTGATGCTTGGCTAGACTCGGAGTTCCAAGGTGGCAGGTCTTTGCCTAAAGTGGAAAAAATAAATGAGATAGACAAACAATTTCGCAAAGCATAGTGAAGGCTAGTGTAAAAATTTATAAGGTCAAAAGTAGGAAATGTGCAGCTATAAATAAAAAGAGACCCCACCGCCCTTAGATGGATGAATTTAAAAACTCAAAAGGGTGAGGTCCACATGAAGTTAATTCGACTTATTTTTTAAAATTCCTGCTTGTTTGTAGAAAATAATCAGCTTATTGGATAGTAAAGACCCAGAAAGAGAAATTAGAACAGAAGTACTATAAAGTTGCAGGCACACATAAATATGCTAGAATTAAATAGTGTTCCTCAAAAGTGGAGTTCCTGTGTAAAATAAGCTACAGAGGGTAATGAAGATAATGAACAAAAGTGAGATATAATGAAGAAAGAGGTGATTATGTGCACAGATATGAATGTGACCTGCACTGTCATACAGTGCGTTCCGATGGAAATGCTACACCACAGGAGTTAATTGATAAAGCAGCTGAAGTAGGGATGAAGGTCATTGCTATAACAGACCATGATATACCACCTCCAACAACACTAGAAATAGGAGGCAAAACAATAGACATAAAGGGGTACGCCAAAGAAAAAGGTTTAGAGTTGGTTTTGGGCAATGAATATTCATGTGACACATATGTTGATGATGTTCACATTTTGGGGTATGGCTTAAGCTGGAATGATGATAAAGTTATCCAAGAAGTTGAGCGGGCAAGAAGGAGCAAATCAGATGCTTATAAAAAACTGTGTGAAGTATTAACAGAAAACGGTATGCCGGTAGATTATGAAAACGAGATTCTAAAATATATTGATGAAAATGGCAATGTAAGATATAGGAATCCCGATGATGTTGAAAGAAAGCATATATTTGAAGTTATGGCAAAAAAGGGCTATGCGCCTACGTGGAAAGACGCCAAAATATTAGTAAGAGACAATCCAGCATTAAATGTAAAGCGAGAAAAAATCAAGCCATCAGATGCCATAGAACTGATTAAAGCATGTGGTGGTGCTGCAGTTCTTGCCCATCCCTATCTAATAGATGAAGTGATAGTATATCCTGATGGTAAAAGACTTACAAGACATGAATATATTAACAAGCTAATCGACTATGGTCTAGATGGCATCGAAGTAAATTATCCTTATAGCAAGACCAGTTACAAAGGCAATTTACCAGATGCTAAAATCGCTGCCGAAGTCAAAGAGACATACCAAGGAAAAGTAAAATTTTTCACTGGTGGGTCGGATTATCATGCAGATGAGAAGAAAGGCATCGCAAATGCTAGATTTATTGGTGAAGGTGGTATATCTTACGAAGAATTTGCAAGAATAAAAGATTACTTAATTAGGAGTGGTTGAGAATGCCATTAGTTGACAGCAAAGCAATGCTCATATATGCACAGAAAAATGGATTTGCGATAGGTGCTTTTAATGCAAACAACATGGAAGTTGCTCAGGCTATTGTAAGCGCCGCTGAAGAGGAACAAGCTCCAGTAATTGTACAGATTAGCGAGGGCGCAGTAAAATATGCAGGGGCCCACTGCATGTTTTCGATAGTAAAATCTCTGGCAGAGCAAACTAGTGCCCCTGTTGTTTGTCATCTGGACCACGGGGTTAATTACCATACTGTCATAAAATGCTTAAGGGTTGGTTTTACTTCTTTGATGTTTGATGGTTCTTCTTTGACATTTGAAGAAAATATCAAGATAACTAAGGAACTAGCTAAAATAGCTCACTCCGTTGGTATACCTTTGGAAGGTGAAATAGGAAAGATCCCCGATGCGGCTAAAGGACCTCTGTCGCAGGAAGAGATAAAAAGATATCTGACTACCCCTGAGGAAGCAAAGGAATTCTTTGAAAGTACGGGGGTTGATTCTCTTGCTGTAGCAGTGGGCAGTGCTCATAGGGTTAAAGTTCAGTCAGTTTCGCTGGATATAGAGAGAATAGCTAGAATAAGAGAGAGTGTTAATGTACCTTTAGTTTTACATGGAGCATCTGGAGTTTTGGATGATTCTATTGAAAAAGCCATAAAAGCAGGAATTGCAAAAATAAATTTTGCTACGGAACTCAACAAAGCATACACTGAAGCATTAAAGCATATTTTTAACAATAAACCAGAACTGATAGATGTGAGAAAATATGGTGAGTTTGGCCGAGAAAAAGTCAAGGAAGTAGTTAAGGACAAGATTCGTCTTTTGGGGTCTTCAGGGAAAGCGAAGGAAATATTAAATGAAATCATCAAAAATGAATGTGCAATAAATGCAAATTCATTTGAAAGAGAGATAGTCGAATAAGTAATACAAATAATGTCTATTGCAAATTAGAATTAGATTACAGGCTTTATCGCAGAAGTAGGAGACATTGAAAGATTTGACCACCCAAAAAAGGTACAAAAACTAGCCGGCCTAAACCTAAAAGAAAACAGTTCCGGCAAACACAAAGGCCAAACAACAATAACAAAGCGTGGTCGGAAGCGACTAAGAAGCATACTGTTTAGCACCATAATGCCTATAGTAGCCAAAAACAAAGAATTTCAACAGCTCCATAAATATTACACAACCAGAAAAGAAAATCCCCTAAAAAAGAAACAATCACTGATAGTGCTATGCTGTAAACTAATAAGAGTTTTCTTTGTGATACTAAAAACCGGTGTAAAATATGATCCAGTAAAAATGATGAATGACATAAAAAGACCTATATTACAGGAAGTAGCTTAAAGCATTTAACACATATTAGAAATTGTATATCGTAGCAGCTCCTCTATCAAGGGCAAGGACTACGTCTCGGCAGAAGCCGACCCTTGACAGACTCGCTTCTACGATAACAGTAAATTTAAGTGTCAAATCTAAATATTTCACCTTATTGATGATTTGAACATTGACAACAAGAGCCGGAATTGTCAGGTAAAATATTTCACCATAAGGGCAACGACCCAGTAAAGGAGCAAAGCTGACATCCACC
>NZ_JAFFJA010000042.1 GCF_021991635.1 Tepidanaerobacter sp. GT38 | reverse complement strand
TTTACTGGTTATTGACAGTTTAAAAAGAGGATTTTAATTTTTTACATCCGCACAAATTTTTAGCGCAAATAATAAACTATTATTAAAACATATAAAGCTTAATGAGGAGGAAGAGCATGTATCAGAACATAGATCTCCAGATTCCAAATTTGCCAGTTTTAGGTCCCACATCATTTGGAAAAATAATTCAATATATATATAAATCCATTGTAGATGAAGCTACTGCTGCAGAATTCTACGGTGCACTGCTTCGGCAAGCGCCAGATGCACTTCATATGGAATTCATCCAGCATGCCCGCCAGGATGAATTAGATCATCTGCAAGCTTTCATAAAACTTTATCGCCACTATACCGGCAAGATGCCTCAATATGCCCCAAATCCAGTTCAATACCCAAGCTACAAAGCAGGAATTTTACAAGCATTAAAGAGCGAATTGGAGGCTGCAGAATTTTACCGAGATGTGCAACTTTCAACTACTGATCAATTAATAAGGGATACTTTTTATTTTGCCATGGTTGATGAATTAGAACATGCTACACAATTTAGCACCCTTTATCATACACTATAAAGTAATATATGGACAATTTATAGAGAAATCACACCACTTAAGGGCATAATACAAATACCCGCGAAAGACGATAAAAGAGCCAATCTGCTATATCCATACTGTCTTGATGTAGGTATTAGCTCCTCAAAACTTATATAAATCATAATACCCGCCACTACCGCAAAGATAGCTCCAAGGAAAAATTCATTGATAAACGGTTTTAATATCAGGAATGCTAAAACAGCACCGATGGGCTCGGCAATGCCTGATAAAAAGGTGTATTTCAACGCGGCTATTTTGCTCTGCGTAGCAAAATAAATTGGCATGGCCACTGAAATGCCTTCTGGGATATTGTGAAATGCAATGGCAACGGCTATAGACATACCGAGGGTGGGATCGTTGTAGCTTGCCATGAATGTGGCAATACCTTCGGGAAAATTGTGTAGCATCATGGCAAGCATAGACACAAAGCCAACTCTATAGAGATTTTGATGTGGTTTATCGTTGTTTTCGGGGTCAAATTCTTCATGTGGCACAAAATAATCAATTGCCAGAGCCAAACATAAACCTATTACCATGAATATGACAGAATAAATAATTGCCCAATTTTCACTGGAATGCGCTGCAATAGCCTTTTGTGCTTCTGGCAGCAAATCAGAAAAGGATACGGATATCATTACTCCTGCCGCAAAACCTAAAGAACAAGATACAATTTTTTCACTTTTTGATTTTGTAAAAAAGATTATTATTGCCCCCAGCAGTGTAGAAATTCCTGCCAAAAAAGAAATGATAAATGCTGCAATGGTATGTTGATCCATTACTCCACCTCCGGCTTAGTTAAAAAAATAGCTATAAAACAAAAAACTGTAATACGCATTGGAGTATTACAGTTATTAGTGTCAGAATTTGGAGCGGGAAACGGGATTCGAACCCGCGACATTCAGCTTGGAAGGCTGACGCTCTAGCCAGCTGAGCTATTCCCGCAAATTTCAAAGCTGGATATCTTATGTTAGTTTTGCAGTAGAAAGATTGATCTATCCGTATATGATAATTATAAATACAAAAGAAACTTTGGTCAATAGCTATAAATTAAAAGTTAATTAACTTCACGGACTTCAAGATATTTCTCCAGCTTTCGCTTTACCCGTTGAAGGGCATTATCAATGGATTTAACATGGCGTTTTAGTTCCTTGGCAATCTCCTGATATGATTTCCCTCCTAAATATGCCATTAATACCTGCCATTCCAGTTTGCTTAAAATTTCTCCCATTTTGTCCTCTATATCTTCAAATTCTTCCTGACTTATTATGAGTTCTTCCGGATCTGAAATCTTTACACCCGATAGAATATCAAGTAGAGTCCTGTCGGAATCTTCATCATAAAGGGGTTTATTGAGAGAAACATAAGAGTTCAGCGGAATGTGCTTTTGACGAGTAGCTGTTTTTATGGCAGTGATGATTTGCCTGGTAATGCAAAGCTCTGCGAATGCCCTAAAAGAAGATAACTTTTCAGGATTAAAATCTCTTATGGCCTTATAAAGGCCAATCATTCCTTCTTGAATAATATCCTCCCGGTCAGCTCCTATTAAGAAATAGGATCTGGCCTTGGATTTTACAAAGTTCTTGTACTTATGAATAATGTATTCCAGGGCATCATCGTCACCGCTTATAGCTTCACATACAATTTCTTCATCAGTCATATCATCAAAAACCAGGTATTCCTCTTTAGGAAGCCTGACGTTCAATAAAATCGCCCCCATGTATTTTTAAAGGCAGCACATTATAAAATAATTATAGCTTAAGTTGTTTAAAGTAGTCAAGCCTTTACGCTGTCGGGTTTAACGCTTAATCCTTAATGTATTTCTTTAAGTGCTCTTTTAACCTGGGATCTATTATGTCTGACAAAGTTTCTCTTGCTTTGGATTGGTTTTTTTCCATAGCCCGGCGTTTAGCCACTAAGCTGCGCACCTCTTGATACAGCTCTCTTGCTGAAATGAGGCTTGCACCTCTTCCCATAACTATCTGCTGTTCTATCCAGTCGGAAGTCGCCACCCTCACTTTTTCTTCGCGGCCTATGGCATCTGCAATCTTTTCTATGTAATGGTCTGCAGTTTCGCCTACCTTAGTATAAACCACCTCAACACCGTTTATGGTGTAATTTGTCCTTGTGTGCTTTTCCACTTGATGTGCGTCAAACACGATAATAACAAATATTCCAGTTGAAGCCGAATAATCGGCCATGATGTCAATCAGTTTATCCCTGGCAGAGCTTAAATCTACCTTTTTTGCCTCTTCAGAAAGCTCAGGCCATGCATTGATTATGTTGTAACCATCTACCAACAAAAATTCTCTAGACTTTCTATCCATACCTTTCAAGCCTTTGCCTGAGAATATCATAACCTAATATTGCTGCTGCCACAGCTGCATTTAGAGATGACATCTTTCCTCTTAAAGGAATCTTCACCAATATATCGCACTTTTTCTTTACCAGTTTTCCCAGGCCTTTATCTTCACCACCTATTACAAGTGCCACCGGCCCCGTAAGATCTACTTCAAAATAATTTTTTCCATCCATATCCGCACCAACTATCCATATACCCTGCTCTTTAAGCTCATCGATGGTCCTTGCAATATTAGTAACTCTGGCTACCTTCACATACTCAACCGCACCTGAAGAAATCTTGGCAACAGTAGGAGTTATGCCACATGCTCTATGTTTAGGTATTATCACCCCGTGAACTCCTAAACCATCAGCAGTCCGCAGAATACTCCCCAAGTTTTGCGGATCAGTCAGCTCATTTAAAATCAGTATAAAAGGGGGCTCCTGTAAATCTTGGGCAGCTTTTAATATGTCTTCAAGGCTCGCATAATCTTGTGAAGCAACTTTAGCTATAACACCTTGATGACCTGGCGTTTTAGCCATTGATAAAAAAGCGCCCTCATCTATTTCCGAAAGAGGGATTTTCAGGTCTCGTGCCTTATTTATGATATCTAATATCAATCCTCGGTGTTCACCTTTTTTTATGTAAATTTTATTAATAGACCTTCCTGCTTGCAAAGCCTCCCAAACCGAATTGCGACCTTCAATCTGATTATAGCTAATTTTAACCATCCCCTGTAAAGTTATTGGCACATTTATTTTTTATAATTGCGGCTCTGTTGCAGTACGTTATAATGTAAGAAAAGATTCGTACAAATAATATTTTAATTTTCCAAAAATGTCAAGGAGGTTGTTGAATGAAAGTCACAATTATAGCACATACACCTGAACCTGAAAAAGTAGCTGCTGCCGCCGCTCGGCTTTGCTATTCTAAAATCAGCGCCACAAAGATAATGGACAACTTCAGCCAAGAAAAGGCCGCTACTTTTATTAAAAAACTAATGGATATGGGACATATGTCTCCTACGGAACACGTAAGCTTTACTTTTGCTATCGACGGTGTAAGTCGCACCTTATTGGCACAGATTACCAGACACCGCATAGCATCATATTCTGTGCAGAGTTTAAGATACAACAATCCCTTTGATGCTGAAATATCAAAATCAGTTGACAGCGATGAGTTAGAATCAGAATATATCAGCTATTTAGAAGGCTTTGCCCTCTCCTGTAAGCTGTCAGGCAACAGTGCCGCAAAAAACCAACATCTAATTGACAAATTCAACATTTGCGGTTTGATGCCTCAAGATGTTAAAAATTTACACATAACCTCCTATTTACGGGGAGTTTTTGACGGCGCAGGTCTCATATCGGATGACGAAAATTATTCTTTGGCTTTTCCCATGGAACTTAAATCTGTGTTTGATGCTGTTCATTTTAATATTACTCGTGAAGGCGAAAAATTATTAATACAAAAAGCTTTAGATTTTGGCCTTTACATTTATGAAAATATGGATTTTGTAAAATCACTCTATGATGAGGAAAAGCTAATTGCCCTTTGCGAAAAGGATTCGGCCCTTTCCAAACAAATCCTGGTCCTTATGCAGGATTTTATAGAAACTAAATACTACGCTATGGCTCCAGAGAGTATAGCCGCAAGTCCCAAGACACTGCTTACCTATATAAAAGGCCTTGATGCCTGTAAGAAATGCTACATAGACCTGGTGAGAATGGGCATCGACCAGGAAGATGCAAGATACATATTGCCTCACGGCACTCAAACCAGGATAGTCATGACCATGAACGTAAGGAGCCTTTATAATTTCTTTAACCTGCGCTGCTGCGAGCGGGCTCAAACCGAAATTCGCCAACTTGCAAATTTGATGCTTGCTGAAGTTAAAAAAATAGCCCCTGGCCTTTTTGAAACGGCAGGAGCTCCCTGTGAGGCGCTCGGATATTGTCCGGAAGGGGACATGGGTTGCGGTAAATATCCGCCATACCACGGTTAAGAGGTTTTATTGTTTATATCATATGCCATATGAAGAATTTCTCGTAGCCTATTTATATCTCCAGAAAGGTAAAGATACCCTAATAATGCTTCAAAGGCTGTGCTGTAGTGATAGTCCATAATATCCGCATGCTTTGGCACCGTGTTTACCTTGGCGTTTCTGGCGTTTCTTACTATATCCTTTTCTTTAGAGCTAAGCTCCGGTTCCAATTCTTTTAAAATATTTGCTTGGGCAGAGGCTTTCACGAAGCTGACCGCTTCCCTGTGAAGGTCTCTTACTTTTTTGCCGCTTCCCACCAGCTTAGTCCTTATAAAAAGGTCAAAAATTGAATCACCTACAAAGGCCAAAGCAAGGGCAGATAGAGAATCTACATCAATACTGTGATTGTAAGTTTCTATATATAATCCCTCCTCTAAAGCCGTTTCCAACGGACTCCTGTGGGGGTATCCTCGAGAATTATACCTTGAGCCTTTAGTTCATCTCGGATTTTATCAGCTAGGGCATAGTTTTTGTTTTTTCTGGCTTCTTGCCTTTCTTTTATCTTTTGCTCTATTTCTTCATCTAATAAGGTCTTTTCCGTAAACTTGCGGAAAAATCCCAAGACGCTTCCCAAATTAAGCAGCAGTTCTTTTGTGCGCTTTACTAATTCTAAAGGAGATTTTTCATTAACTTTCATGTTGTATTCCCTTACTATATTAAAAAGGGCTGCCATGGCACCGGCGGTGTTGAAATCATCGTCCATTGCTGCTACAAATTCCTGCTCGTAAGCATTTAGTTTGTCCAGATATTGCCTATGTTCTTCTGTAAGCTCCGTATCTTGTGCCGTACCTTCCAAATGCTCCATGCTGTACAAAGCATTATATAGTCGCTCTAAAGAATTTTTAGCCTGCTGCATCAAATCCTCACTGAAATTAATGGGGCTTCTGTAATGTGATGAAAGCATGAAAAACCTTAAAACCTCAGGGTCGTATTTTTTAAGAATATCTCGAACCGTGAAAAAGTTCCCCAGGGATTTAGACATTTTTTGATTGTTAATATTTAGATACCCTACATGCATGAAATATTTCGCAAAAGGCTTGCCGGTAGCAGCTTCGCTTTGAGCTATTTCGTTTTCGTGATGGGGGAAAATGAGGTCCGGGCCACCGCCGTGTATGTCAATGGTTTCTCCCAGGTAGCGCATAGCCATTACAGAACATTCAATGTGCCATCCTGGCCGCCCTTTACCCCAGGGACTATCCCAGGCTGGTTCTCCAGGTTTTTGGGCTTTCCAAAGGGCAAAATCCATGGGATCTCTTTTCTTTTCTCCTGGCTCAATTCGGGCTCCAGCTTCCAATTCGTCAACGTTTTGGCGGGAAAGCTTGCCATATTCTTTAAATTTCCTGGCTTCGTAATATACATCCCCATCTACTACATAAGCATAACCTTTATCTATTAAAATCTCTATTAAATTTATAATATCATTAATGTGCTCTGTGGCCCTCGGGTGAACATCGGCCCTTTGTATACCAAGGGCATCGGCATCTTTGAAGTATTCAGCTATAAACCGCTCTCCCAGTTCTTTTATGGTTATGTCTTCTTCGTTGGCCCTTTTTATCATTTTGTCATCAATATCTGTAAAATTTTGGACGAAAGTCACATCGTATCCTCGAAACTTAAGGTAATTTCTCACCATGTCAAAGGTTATAAAGACTCTGGCATTGCCTACGTGAAAAAAATCGTAAACCGTGGGACCGCAGGTGTAGATATTGACCTTATTGCCGTTTATGGGCACAAATTCTTCTTTCCTACGCGTTAAGGTATTGTATATAAGCATTAATATTCCCTCCGCTTAAAATATAAATCTATGTAAATTTAAATATCAGGTAAAAAAATAACGATAAATGCTTCTAGTAAATATGCCGGACCAGTGATACTTTAATCAAGACCATTATCATTCTATTTGCCGGTCAAAATGCTCTTAAAGCCTTGGTTAATATGACGGCATCTCTACGTAAACAAGACCTGTTATTCTAAAGCTTGAGCCTGCACTCCGCAGGAGTTCACGGGCAATTTGGCATCCTGCCAAGTGCCCGTCATCGCGCATCCTGCGCGATGCTCCTGCTGCGTTTGTCTCAATCTTAAGAATAACGACGGCCTTGTTTAAAGTATCGATTTCCGTCATATTAACCAAAGCTGCAGAGGTAATCTTTTAGCTCCTTTTCCAAAAAAGCGATTCGCATTTCAAGTGTCTCAATTTTCTTCTGCAGGCTTCTCATCATATCTGCCACAGGATCAGGCAGCAGATGATGGTTTAAATCCACTTTGGTGAAATCGGCATCAGAAAAGTTCACTTTCTTTCTGACTACTGCTTTGCCGGGTATTCCCACAACTGTAGAATTGGGTGGGACATCTTTAAGCACTACAGCACCGGCACCGATTTTGGAATTGTCGCCAATTGTCACAGGGCCCAAGATCTTGGCTCCTGACCCTACTACAATATTGTTGCCCAAGGTAGGGTGGCGCTTTCCCTTGTCTTTTCCGGTGCCTCCTAAAGTCACGCCTTGATACAGTGTTACATTGTCGCCAATTTCTGTAGTTTCACCTATGACTACACCCATACCATGGTCTATAAAAAATCCTTTGCCAATCTTTGCGCCCGGGTGAATCTCAATTCCTGTCAAAAAGCGATTTATCTGAGAAATAATTCGAGCTATCAAAATTAAATTTAATTTATAAAAGAAATGGGCTATACGATGCATCAAAATTGCGTGAAAGCCAGGATAGCAAAGTATTACCTCTATTACGCTCTTAGCCGCCGGATCCCGCTCAAAGATAACATTTATGTCTTGTCTTATGGTACTTAGCATGAAACTCCCTCCTTTTTTAATATCAAAATCCCCCGCCTCATCAGAGGCGAGGGACTCGCGTTTCCACTCTGTTTTATAACTTAATTATATAACGGCATAAGCCGCATAACCTCTACTTAATTCAAGGCATGAGCTCTGGGGTGCAATTTCGGTCTTGTCTTACCTAAAACCGCTTTCAGCCGGTGACGGTTTCTCTCTGAAGGCAGTGTCAAGCCTACGAGCCCCTTCATGGCTTTTTGGCTATTCATTTTAATTTAATACTATTAAATTTTTCATGTAAAGTCAAGTCATTGGTTCATCCTATTTATAGGATATAATTTGCATCTTAACTTCTACAACGCCATCTTCTATCATCCCTACTTCTCTTGCTGCTGCCCGGGATAAATCTATGTGCCGGCCTTCCACATAGGGCCCCCTATCATTTATGGTTACGATGGTGCTCTTACCATTTCTTAAATTGGTAACAAGCACTTTAGTTCCAAAGGGCAATTCTTTGTGGGCCGCTGTCAAAGCATTTTCGTCGAAGATTTCGCCATTGGCAGTCAATTTTCCATGAAATCCCGGCCCATACCAAGAGGCTTTGCCTATAAATAGTTGTGTATCGTTAACCTTTTTTTCAGGTTTTGCTTCCAGGTAAGGCTTGGTCCGCTCCAAGCTATAATATACGGGTTTTTCGAGTTGAGCACCTTGTCCCCCTTGTATTGGCCCCATAAAGCAAAACAGCAACAGCAAAGCTAATACTTTGGCAATTATTTTGCCCATGGTTACCCTCCTTTCCACGCCTCCGAGGTTAGCTGACGGGTTAGGGTTGAAAGGAAAGCCCCTCTCCAGTACTGGAGATTCACCCCTGTAAAATGGTTCCCCCGTATCCTTTTTATCTAAAAGGAATTCGGCGTTTTATTTATTAAATAAAAAAGTGAGGATTTCATATCCTCACTAGAGATTTTGTCCAATTATTAAGTTTTTATTCTATGTGCAAATTTTACTATTAAATTTTTTCAATTAAGCAAACAGCTTGAGCGGAAATGCCTTCTCCTTTTCCCTCAAAACCTAATCCTTCGGTAGTTGTTGCTTTTACGCTGACCCGATCTACGGCAATACTTAAGGTTTCTGCGATGTTTTTGCGCATTTCGTCTATATAGGGGGCAAGTTTAGGCCTTTCTGCACATATGACAGAATCTATATTGACCACTTTATAGCCATGGACACTTAATAAATTTTTTACTCTTTTTAGCAATTTGATGCTGCTTATGTCTTTATAGGCGGGGTCTGTATCAGGAAAATGTTTTCCGATATCGCCCAAGGCACATGCACCTAAAAGGGCATCATTTATAGCATGAACCAACACATCAGCATCGGAATGGCCTAATAAACCTTTTTCAAAGGGTATTGTTACTCCACCAAGTATAAGTTTCCTTCCTTCGACTAGTTGGTGAACATCAAATCCTATGCCTATCCTCATAATTACCTCCAGTAATGACCATAGCCTAAATTAATAAAAGTTTCTGCAAAAATTATGTCCTCCGGTGTAGTAATTTTAATATTTTCATATGCTCCTTCAATAATTTTTACCGTCAGGCCTAGGCGCTCCACAAGAACCGTATCATCCGTCCCGTAAAAACCGTCGCACATGGCCTTTTCATAAGCCCGCATGATAACATCATACGTAAAACTTTGAGGTGTCTGCATTGCCCAAAGGGTTTTGCGATCCGGTGTGTTTTTTATTGTATAATTGTCATCCACCACTTTAATAGTATCCTTAACCGGCACCGCTACTCCCACCGCTTTATACTTCGCCGCAGCAGCTATGCTTTTCTCAATGATCGTTACCGGAACAAAAGGTCTCACACCATCGTGAATAACAACAATATCGGTTTGAGGGGAAAGTTCCCTCAAACCGTTATATACAGAGTCCTGACGTTCCTTGCCGCCTTGGACAATTTTTATTTTTTTAAATTTATACCGCTTTACAATTTCCTCTCGAGTAAAATCAATATCATCGGCACCAACCACCAGAATAATTGACTTTATCTTATCTATCCTTTCAAATTTCTTCAGTGTATAGTAGAGAATTGGACGGCCTTTAATATTTAAAAACTGTTTGCTAATGCTGCTGTTCATACGCCTTCCTTTACCGCCGGCGGCTATAACGGCGCTTACGTGCATATACTTCACTCCAAATTACAAGGATTTTGGCTTGGCAAATATCATTCTTCCGGCGGCTGTTTGAAGTACGCTGGTGACCATTACGCCAATGGTCTCACCAATATGCTTTTTGCCACCATCTACTACAATCATCGTGCCATCATCTAAATACGCCACACCTTGACCGGTTTCTTTCCCGTCTTTTATTACTTGAACTACCATTTCCTCACCCGGGAGAACTACGGGTTTTACTGCATTTGCGAGCTCATTGATATTAAGCACCCGCACCTTTTGAAATTCTGCTACCTTATTTAAGTTAAAATCATTTGTTATTATAGTCCCGTCCAGTATCTGCGCAAGTTTCACCAGCTTACTATCAACCTCAGATATGTCTTCGAAATCACTTTCGTAAATCTCAACATCTATATCAAGCTCTTTTTGTATCTTGTTTAAGATATCAAGACCTCGTCTGCCTCGATTTCGCTTGAGGCTATCTGAAGAGTCGGCGATGTGCCTTAATTCCTCCAGTACAAAGGAAGGTATTATTAAGGTGCCTTCAACAAAACCTGTTTTACAAATATCTGCAATACGGCCATCAATAATTACGCTTGTATCAAGTATTTTAGGCTTTACCCAGCCTATGGGTGAAGAGGATTTTTTCTTTTTTTGAAAAGTTGCCAAAGAAAGAGAAATGAGATTTGACAATTCTTCTTTTTTCTTAAGGGCAATACTCCCTCCTAAATAAGCCATGATTATGTTAAATACAATTGGCAAATATCCGCCTATCCACGGAATGCTTAAAAAAGCCCTTGAAAATAAATTGGCTACCAAAAGCCCCATTACAACGCCGAAAAACCCGTACAGTATATCCCGCATCGGAGTATGCTGGAGCCTGTTTTCAAGCCACTCCTTTGATCTTATACCCGCATCTATTAAGCGTGAACTTAAAAGATAAAATATGATTCCAAAAAACAAGGTGCCGACTAATTTAATTATCAAAGTCGGAACGTAGTCCAAATGAAAAAGTCCAATATAATTGTTGAGATATAGTACTAAGAGCATAAATTGAAATCCTATACCAAGTCCAATCATTGTAATGACGATTCGCAAAATTTTGTTTATCACAATATCACCTCCTGTATTAATTATAGCCATTTTTAGGATTTTTACTTGAGTTTTCAATTATTATATAATAAAAAGTTAATTAAATCTATACATGACATGCTTTTGTTTTAAGCTCAATAAAAAAATGCACTTCAATTGAATGCATTTTCAATCAGTTGAAGCGCTTCTTCTTCTGTTATATTCTTGCTTAGAACTATCTCACTTACAAGTATGTGTTTTGCATTTTCAAGCATCTTGCGCTCACCGGTAGAAAGCCCTTTCTCTTTATCTCTGATAGTCAAGTTTCGAACTACTTCAGCTAATTGAAATATATTTCCGCTTTTTATTTTTTCCATATTAGCTCTGTAGCGCCTATTCCAATTAGCTGACATCTTGCTTTTTTCTCCGCGTAAAATATTTAGCACCTCAGCTATCTCGTCATCTCCAGCCACCTGTCGAACTCCTATATCCTTTATATTTTTTAATGGTATCATTACTTTCATGTTCCCGATAGGCATGCGCATGACGTAGTACTTCTGCTTTTCACCCAGTATCTCTTTTTCTTCTATGGCTTCTATAATTCCTGCTCCATGCATGGGATAAACTACTTTATCTCCGATATTAAACATAAAAGCTCCTCCCAAAATATATCAGCTTCAGTAGAAATAATAACATATTTTGAGACTTTTGTCAATTAAATTATAATTATACTTGTTGTTATTCTGTGATAATGTCATGTTGAATTTATTCTGATAAAATGTCAGGTATGAGAGAGGAGACATTCAACATGACTCAAAA
>NZ_JAFFJA010000041.1 GCF_021991635.1 Tepidanaerobacter sp. GT38 | reverse complement strand
GCAGTAAATGAAGCAAGGCAGATAAAAACAGACCAGGATATTATCAGGAAACGAAAGCTTACCACATCGCACGAAACTATCGGCAACATAACTATTTTGAATATCGGTAAAAGAACTTGGGCTTCACAGTTCCTTAAGTCAATAAGAGACGCTTAAGGAAAAGATATATCCAGAGGGAATACTTTTTTGTTTTAAAAACCCATAGTATCTTGACGCGATCGACTAAAGGAAAGGTATTGACAGCTAATAAAGATTGTGTTAATCTTTTATCAAAGACCATGAAGGTCTATATTAACACCAGATTAAAGAGGATATAAAGAAGATAAAAGCGACTGAAGACAAACCATGAAGGTTAGCTGTATGAAACGGCTTACTTCATGGTTTTTATTTTTCCGGGGTCAAAAAGGAAAGGAGTGTCTTTTATGAAAAATAACCTGACTCAGACGGCTGCAGCAGGACTATTTATTGCCTTTGGCATTGTACTTCCGATGATGTTTCATGCGATAGGCCTTGGTTCAACTTTTCTGCCGATGCACATACCGGTTTTGTTGGCAGGCTTTATGCTGGAGGCACCTATTGCTTTAGCAGTAGGGGCAATAACGCCCTTTTTAAGTTCTATGTTTACAGGCATGCCGCCTGCTTTTCCCATAATGCCCTACATGGTGTTTGAGCTAGCTACATACGGTTTTATGACAAGTTATTTGTACAGAAAGTTTAATCTAAATGTCTACACTTCATTATTGGGAAGCATGATATGCGGACGGATAGTTGCAGGCATAGCCGTATGGGTATTAACGACGCTTTTTGCGGCACGGCTTCCAGGCCCTGTAGCTTTCGTCATGGCCAGTGTAACAACCGGGCTACCGGGTATAGTTATTCAGCTGATTTTTATTCCGGCTGTAGTTTTAATATTGGAAAAATATGGGGCTAGAATTTTGAGGAGGAACTATATTGGAACATAGAGAGTATTTCAATAAACTGGCCGATAAATGGGATGAAATATGCTTTCATGATCCTGCTAAGCTAAAGGCTATTGTGAAAATGGCGGGCATATCAGAAGGACAAAAGGTGCTTGATGTGGGAACAGGCACCGGTGTAATGCTTCCATTTATACATGAACTTGTCGGTGAAAAAGGTGAAATTGCGGCTATTGATATAGCTGAAAAGATGCTGGAAGTTGCCAAGCAAAAGTATCATTTCGACAATATACGTTTTATCTTGGGAGATATTGCCACAACACTCCTTCCTGAAAATTATTATGATTTAATCATGTGCTATTCGGTCTTTCCCCATTTTAAAGATAAACCGGGGATAGTAGCTCTCATGGCCCGTCTCCTAAAGCCTAAAGGGAGACTGGTCATAGCCCACTCTCAAAGCCGAGAGGCAATTAACTCCTTACATGCCAAACTTGATGTGGTAAGGAAGGATCAATTGCCGGAGGCAGCCACAATAGAAGAGTATATGAAACAAGCACAGCTTGTGCCCGTCTTAACCGAAGATAATCATGAGATGTTTGTAGTTATCGGTCAGAAAGAGTAAGTCATGAAGACTGCGATGAGCCATGAAGTCTCTGAAGTGAGCGTGGCTCATTTTTTATTAAAAAGCAGAGGAGAGATTTTAATGGACAAAAACCTTTGGGATAAATGTGTCGCATTTCATGGCCATGAATGTCCAGGCCTTGCAATTGGGTTTAAAGCATGTGAGGCGGCTAGGGATAAACTAGGAATAGATTTTTCAAAAGATGAAGAAATTGTCTGCGTTACTGAAAACGATGCGTGTGGGGTTGATGCAATTCAAGTTATTACCGGTTGCACAATAGGCAAAGGCAATCTAATTTACCGTGGCACCGGAAAACACGCTTTTACTTTTTTTCGCCGTGACACCGGCGAAAAGTTGCGAATCGTATTTAAACCGGACAGTGTAAGTAAAGATTTGTCCAGAGAAGAACGTAAACAGGCAATTTTAAAAAGCCCTGTTGAGAAGCTGTTCGATTTTAAAAATCCAACCTTTGATTTGCCGGAGAAGGCGCGAATATTTAATACATTGATATGCAGCAAATGTGGTGAAGGAGCTTCCGAGCACAAAATGCGCATAATGGAAGGCGAGCCTGTTTGTTTGGATTGTTTTGATGAGTATTTGCGAGGTTGGTAGCATGGAAAGCCACTTCGATAAACTCTGGAAAATGGAAAGTAAAAATAAAAAGGACCAACAAAAGTTTTGGGACTCTAGAGCCGCTGAATTTAATTTACAATTGGCGTCGCCGATGGCTATTAAGGAAACACAGCAACTTCTGAACTTTTTAAAGGAAAAAGGAGCTATTGAAAAAAGCAGCACCGTCCTTGATATCGGCTGCGGGGCGGGAAAGTATGCCCTTACCTTTGCTAAAGAAGCAAAAACCGTAGTCGGCACTGATATTTCCCCAAAGATGATAGCCTTTGCCAGAGATAATGCCCAAGATAGGGGTTTACAAAATATCGAGTTTGTTCAGGCTTCGTGGCCTGAAGTAAATTTGAAGGATTTGGGCTGGAAGAGGAATTTTGATCTGGTATTTGCCGCTTTTTGCCCTGGAATTGACAGCGCTGAGGCTTTAAAGCAAATGATTGATGCCAGCCGCAAGCACTGTTTTATGAGCGGCTTTGCAATGCGCAAAGACCAGGTCATGGAAGGCTTAAAGAAACATCTGGGCATACAAAGTAAATCCTGGGGAAATCAAATCTACTTTAGTTTCAACCTATTGTGGCAATGGGGTTATTATCCCAAAATTACATATCAAGACAGAGGATGGACAAAGGAATATGATATAGAACAAATGGCAGATATTTTGTTGATTAGGTTTAATGACCAGGTTAGTAAAGAAGATATAATAGACTATCTTAAAACCATTTCCGTAAATGGGAAGATAACAGAACAGATTACAGCAAAGGTAGCATGGCTTTACTGGCAGGTTTAAAAGGTTGTAGATAATGCCAGCGAGCGAATTTTATTTTTTCGCAAATGTTTCTTAGCGAGATTACAAAAAAGCCGTTAAAAAGCTTTATGCGGAGTAACAAAAGTGACAGATGAAAACATATAAAACAATATTTACTTAGCATGTCAGATTTTTACGGTAATATTGAGCTTAAAGCTTTAGGCTTTTGCAGAAATCGAGGTTTAGAAACATCGAAAAAATAATCTGAGCGAGCGGCATTACCTAAAACCTGTAAAGCAACGTAATCTGAACAAAAATACTCTAAAGAAGGGATTTGCATGACAAAATCACATAAAAGCAAATTGCTCATTCTGTTAATTCTTGCTGCCATAGCACTCAATGTAACTGGCTGCGGTTTAAAACCTCAGCAAAATACTGTAGCAGGTTCGGATGAGCAAAAAGATTTTCCTTTGATAATTCGCCTGGAAGGCGGAGATTGGGGTTTCCCTTCTCCTTTTGCCCACTACTCCCGAGGACCAGGCATGGCAAAGATGCGGCTTATTTATGATAGCCTTTTGGAAAAAGGTGAAAAAGGTCTCATTCCATGGCTTGCTAAGAGCTGGAGCATTTCTCCCGATGGCAGGGAATATACCTTTGTTTTAAATTCTCAGGTAAAATGGCATGACGGCGAAATACTTTCTGCCGAAGACGTGAAGTTTTCCTTTGAGTATTTTTTAAAACACCCTCCGGTTTCCAATAGTCTGTTGATTGACGGAAAGCCCTTTATTGAAAAAATAGATATTATAGATGAAAACCAGGTCAAGATAACAGTTAGTGAACCAAATTCAACCATATTAGACAGATTGGGCATTGTCAGGATTATTCCCAAACACATTTGGGAGACCATAGATGATCCCAAAAAGGTTACGGATTTAGATAAATTAGTTGGGTGCGGCCCATATATCCTTACAGATTACAGTCAAGAACAGGGTGCCTACCGCTTTCAGGCCTTTAAGGATTACTGGGGTCCAAAGCCATTAGTTGACATAATTGAATTTGTTCCCGTTAGCGATCCGGTGCTGGCTTTTGAAAAAGGTGAAATTGACTTAATTAAAGTGCCTGAGGACTTGATGACAAGGTATTTAGGCAATGAGGAATATAAACTTTTAAAAAGCCCGGCTTTCTGGGGATATAAGCTTATGTTTAACATGGAGAAAAAACCGGAACTTGCTGATATCGCTGTAAGAAAAGCTATAGCCCACGCCATAAATGTAAATGAACTTATCGAAAAGGTCGCCAGGGGCGCTGCTGTGCCCGCAAGTCCAGGATATCTGCCAATTGACCACATATGGCACAATCCTGATGTGACAAAATATGAATTTGATTTGGAAAAGGCAAAAGCGCTACTTAACAATAGAACCCTTGACCTTGTATTGCTCATAGCGGATGATCAGAAAGAAGCCAGGATCGCGGAGCTTTTGAAAATAAATTTTGCCAAGGTGGGAATAAATCTCAAGGCTCAGGCGGTTGACATGAAGACTCGTGACAGCATGGTAAAGGAGCAAAACTACGAACTTGCCCTTATAGGCCATGGAGGATGGGGTCAGGATGCAGATATCTTACGGGAAAACTATGGTGTTATTGTTGCAAAGGACAGCAGCCCTTCATCTAACGTAATTCCAGGTTACAGCAATCCTAAAATAAACGAGCTTTGCATAAAACAGCTTACAGAACTCGATGAGGAAAGCAGAAAGGCCATGATAATGGAACTGCAAAAGATAATCTCTGATGAAATACCGCTCTTGCCCCTTTACAACACCGTTGAATATGCGGTTTTTCGACCCCAAAAATATGATGGCTGGGTTCATGTCTTTGACCATCACGAAGTGACACACAACAAATTATCATATCTGGAAAGATGAGTATGGTTTATAGAAAAATCCTGAAACTCCTTATGACCTTTTTTGTAATAATCACTTTGAACTTTTGCCTGCCACGGCTCATGCCGGGAGACCCCTTTTATTTTTTATCCAGTGAACAAGGGGAAATTACCATATCTTATTCAGATGAAGAAATCCAGCGGCAAAGAGCTTACTACGGTTTAGATAAGCCTATTATGGTCCAATATGGCGGCTATCTTAAAAGCATGGCAAAAGGAGACCTTGGGTATAGCATATACTTTAATAATGACGTATGGACGATCATAAAAAATCGCATTCCCTGGTCTATTTCTCTTGTGTTTTTATCAATGATAATCGGCGGCTTTTTTGGCATTATACTGGGTTGCCTGTCAGCGTGGCAGCGAAATGGTCTTCTTGACAAAATCCTCTACTCTACAATGGTATTTGTGTCGGAGATACCGCCATTTCTGATAGGGATCTTGTTTTTATTCTATCTGGCGGCCCACTGGGGATTATTTCCTCTTTCAGGAGGCATGACGCCCTTTGCAGACTACGCTTCATGGACTGACCGAATATTTGATATAGCGTATCATGGGATTTTGCCGGTTATTACCCTTGGTGTAGTCCAGATGGGTGACTTTTTTCTAATTAGCAGGAGCAGTATGATTGCGGTAATGAACAAGGATTACATGACAACTGCCAGGGCAAAGGGAATAACCACAGGCCGCATACTCCTTCGACATGCCTTAACAAATGCGGCGCTGCCCATTATCACCAGGATATTTAATGGCTTGGGCCAGGCAGTAGGCGGGACAGTACTGGTGGAAAACGTTTTTAATTATCCTGGGCTAGGCTTGTTAATGAGGCAGGCTGTCTTGGTCAGGGACTATCCGCTGATTCAGGGAATATTTCTTACCATAACCCTCTTTGTGCTTATTATGAATTTTATGGCCGATATTGTATATAAGAAATTTGACCCAAGAATTGTATGACGGTGATGGTTGATGCTTTATATATTTAAGCGTTTTTCCATAGCAGGCAAAATATCTGTGTTTATAATCTTTTTGCTTTGTCTAATGGCATTATTTGCACCGATTTTGACAAAACATCCATGGAATATGCCTTCGGGTTCGGCTTTAGAGGCTCCAAGTAAAGCCCATATACTGGGCACTGATGATTTAGGCATTGATCTATGGGCGCAAATTTGCTATGGAGCCAGAAACAGCATTTTAGTGGGAATCGGCTCGGCTTTGTTATCAAGCTTCCTTGGCGCTTTTTTAGGCATTGTATCGGGTTATTATGGGGGCATAACGGATCTTGCTGTAACGGCTGTGATAGACATATTGATGGCCATACCGAACCTGCCAATAATGATAGTAGCTGGGGCTTTCTTTGGACCCAGCGTAAAAAACATTATTATAATTCTTTCCATTTTGTCCTGGGCAGTGCCGGCTAGACTCATACGTTCAAAGGTGTTGGCTTTAAAGCAGGAAACGTATGTAAAAGTGGCTAAAGGATATGGGGCAAATTTTGTCTACATAACTTTTAGGCACTTTATGCCCCAATTATTTCCTATATACGCAACGAGTTTCATAAAACTCATAAGCAAGGCTATTGTGTCAGAGGCAAGTTTATCATTTCTTGGCCTTGGCGATCCTACGAGCAAGAGCTGGGGACTTATATTAAACTATGCATTAAACTTTTCAGGGATATATTTTACGGATTTCTGGAAATGGTGGGTTGTATATCCCCTAGCCTTTATTATATGCCTTGTTTTAGCGACAGCTATCTTGAGCAGAGAATTAGAAAAAGTTTGGGATGTAAAATTATCGGGCCTTTAAAGTGAAAAGTTTAGGACGAAAGAGGAGCATTTATATGCTTACTGTGGAAAATCTTTCTGTTACATATTATCAGCATAATTTAAAGGTACATGCAGTAAAAGAGATTTCCTTTGTGCTTGAACCGGGTCAAACATTAGGGATCATAGGAGAGTCAGGCAGTGGCAAAACTACGTTGGGCCTTGCCATAATGGGTATTTTGAATCCTAATGCTAAAGTAAATGGCAAGATTTCGTACAATGGGGTAAATTTACGAGAGCTTTCTTCCAAGCAGCTGAATAAGTATAGATGGAAGCATATAGCTATGGTATTTCAAAATGGCCTTGAAACATTAAACCCCCTTCTGACCGTAAAGGAACAAATAATGGAATGCGTTACCCGTCACCTTGATCTTAGTATAAAGGAAGCTAATAAAAGGGTAATTCATTTGCTTGAGCAGGTAGGTTTAGAACCTTTTGTGTCGGACTACTTTCCTCATCAGCTGTCAGGAGGCATGCGACAAAAGGTGCTTATAGCTATGGCTTTGGCTTGCGAACCTAAAATCCTTATTGTAGATGAACCTACCAGTTCTTTAGACGCCATATCCAAAGCCGAAATCGTAAGGCTCCTTGCTAAAGTGCAGCGGGAAAAACGGTTTTCAATGATTGTCATTTCTCATGATTTTTCTGTCATATCGAGTCTGACGAGTAAAATGTGTGTAATGTACCGGGGCAGTATCCTTGAAGAAGGTTTGACACGAGATATCCTTAACAACCCAATGCACACCTATACCCGAGGGCTTATAAATTCATCGCCGTCCATAAATCCCTTTCAAGACTTATGGGGAATACCTGCTGCCAATTCAAAAGCCGGTGATGGGTGTCCTTTCTATCCGCGCTGCAGCCAAAGATTAGATGTGTGCAAAGATAAAAAGCCTAAGCTGGAATATGTGTCCTTGGAGCGGAGAGTAGCTTGCAATCAAGGGGGAATTGTAACGCTCTTGGAGGCAAGTGGCATATATAAAACATTTATATTTAAAGGCCGCAGTATTGTGGCATGTAATAACTGCCATATTACTGTTCGAGCAGGAGAGATTGTGGCATTGATAGGTCAATCCGGGTCGGGAAAAACCACCCTTGCAAGCATACTTTCAGGTTATCTCAAACCCGATAAAGGAATTATAAAATTTCTGGGCCAAAAAGTTTCCTCCCATGAACTGACCTGCAGACCAAAAGGCCTTCAAATGATATTTCAAGATCCCTTTTCCTCCATTAACGAAGGATTTACGGTGCTGCAAGCGGTAACGGAGCCTTTAGACATATTAAAACTGTACAGCCCACAAGAGCGGAAAGAAAAAGCCAAAAAGGCCCTTTTTGCCGTGGAGCTTCCCGTTGATGAAAATTTTCTGCAGAGAAGGTGTTTTACTCTTAGCGGTGGTCAGCGGCAGCGAGTTTCCATAGCCCGCAGCCTGATTCTTGAGCCTAGACTCCTCATTGCTGACGAAATAAGTTCTATGCTGGACCCATCTACTCAGGCCAATATTTTAAGGCTTTTAAAGGGGCTTCAAAATTCTTTTGGGTTTGCCATGATTTACATAACTCATGATCTGAATCTTGCCAGAAAAATTGCCGATAAATTGTATATCATGCATCAAGGTGAAATAATAGAACAAGGTCCAGCTGGGGAAGTTTTTAAAAACCCCTCCAGTGAATATGCAAAACAACTGATAAACAGTGCAGATTTGCTGTGAGTGGGTAGCTTAAATTTAGCCAAACTACAGTCAGTCTACAAAGTTTAAAAGGCTGTAGGTAGTACACAAACTTATAACAGTACTTCCTACAACCTTTGTTTTTTATGACAAATATAGATACTTAATTGACTGATTTTTTAATGTAGTCTTCGTTTCGCTCAAAAGGTTCATCAAAGGCAATATGACCTGCAAGGGTTTTCTCCTTTTGGCCTTCCACCAAAAACTGAACTTTTTCTATTTCAGGAAGCTCTGTAAGGGAATTTACTATTGGTAGTATTGTCATCATTTCGCCAGTTGAGCCGCCACTATGTTTTTCAATCAACTCTCGAGAAAAATTGACGTAGGCAATTTTGTCTTTAATTTCCACCGATAAAAGTTTAGCTTCCTTAGGGATTGTTGTTGGCGCAAGGCCAGGTGTTTTAGGCCCCTTCATTAATTCTTTTACAATCGTTTCTGCTATAGGCTCATCATCTGTAATTTCTCTTTGTTCAGGAACTACATACCTTGCCTGATCATCAGGAAAATAAAGGGTGACAAAATGCTTATTTAAATCCTTATTAATTTGCTCCACATTGTATCTTTTTAAAAGGCCGTATGGATTGCCGCTGGGAGCGATTAATTCGTTGCCATCAACCAGGATTTGAACTTGCTCTATTCCTTCTAAATCAGTAAGCGTATTTACTATAGAAATAATGGCCAAGCTTTCTGCCATGGTTCCGGGGAAACCGGTAAAATCCTCAGATAAATTGACAGTTGCAATTTTATCTTTGACATTGAGGTTTAATAATTTTGTTCCTTCAGGTATAGTGGATTTTAGCCCATTAGTTTCAGGCCCTTTTAGCAATTCTTCTACAGCTAACTGAGGAAGGGTTTTATCTTTGGAAATCTTAACGGTTCGCTTTTCCGTCAGTATCTCACTGTTAGATTCATTCGTATAATACAAAGTAATTTCCGCAGTCTTATCTCTAGTTAAACAGGCAGATGTCAGTACTAAAAAGCTTAAGATCATTAATACTATCAGAGTTTTTTTCATGATAAGCACCCCTAATCCTTTTTTGAAAGCGTCTAACCCTCGTAACAAGATTATACCAAATATTGTCGAATAAGAAAAATAACTAAAGACAAAATAACTATAACAATAAGTGAGAATTAGTATATACCATGTGAAACGGCACCCGAAGAATGGCTGAGTCTACAAAAAAGCAGCGGCTTTTGGCACTTACGGTTAGAGCGGAGAATCGGTAAAGCTAAGTATTGAAAAATCGGGTTTTAAAATAATGAATGAAGGAATCAGAGTCCTTTGGAATCCCGATAGTGCCGAAAAGAGATGTAAAGAATTTGGAGAAGCATGGGGAAAAACTGAAATAAAATAAGATTGTGCAATAAATGACTTGAATACATTTAAAGAACCTCCTCTTGAGTTGTCCTGTTTATCCTCAAAAGGAGGCTCTTTTGATTTTATGACAAAAAAATAAAAAAATAGGCACCGTTTCTGATATAATACTTATCGTGAACTGAAAAATCGAAAGGCCTTCATCATGATAGCTTTTAAGGTTATAAACTAAGCCATGTCACAATTATATTCTCTAGAAAAATTTGTAAGGGGTATGAAATGGGTATCCACAGTATTATTTTGTACATAATGCTAGCAGGAAGTATTATCGGAGGAATTGACAGACTTTTTGGCAACAAATTAGGTTTAGGGGAGAAATTTGAAGAAGGTTTTAACGCCATGGGGCCCATTGCATTGGCAATTGTAGGCATTGTATCTTTAGCACCGGTTTTAGCAAACCTGGTAAAACCGATAGTGTCTCCAATACTCAAGATATTTGGTGCTGACCCTGCTATGGCTGCTGCTATTATTGCCAATGACATGGGGGGATATTCCCTCGCAATAGCACTTGCCGAAAGCCGGCAAGCAGGCCTTTTTTCCGGTCTGATTGTGGCGGCAATGCTTGGCTGTACATTGGTCTTTTCCATGCCCCTTGGATTGGGGTTGATAGAACAGGAAGATCGGCCCCATTTTTTTAAGGGTATTATGTTAGGTCTAATCTCCATACCCTTTGGCAGCATATTAGGCGGTATGGTAGCAGGCTTTGAAATGGCCATGCTGGCCAAAAACACTGTTCCAATAGCGGTGATTTCTGTAGTATTAGCCTTGTATTTATGGCAATTTCCCTCTAAAGCAATAAAAATCGCTTCATATTTTGGCCTTTTAGTAGAAAAAATCAGTTTAATTGGATTAATACTTGCTGTTTTTTACTCCTTTACAGATATTCAAATAATACCCGGTTTGTCACCAATTTGGGAAGGGTTGACAATCACCGCTCAAATTGGAGTCATGTTACTGGGGGCATTTCCTGTGGTGCATATTCTAGTTAAGCTGCTATCGAAACCATTAAATATTATTGGCTCAAAGATAGGCTTAGATGAAGCAAGTACCGGCGGCCTCCTTTTATCCCTTGCCAGCAGCATACCTGTTTATGGAATGATGAGAAATATGAACCCGCGGGGCAAGGTCATGAATGCGGCTTTTCTCGTCCCTGCAACAGCTACATTTGGCGCTCATCTGGGGTTTACTGCAGGGGTTTATTCAGAAATGATCGTTCCTGTCATTGCGGGAAAGTTATTTGCGGGGATTATTGCACTTATTCTGTCTTATTTTTTCACAAGGGATTTATGACGGTTATGGCCACCTCTCACATCATAGGGTGGCTTTTTGCTTTGAATAGAAGACAAACACCATTGTATTTTTGAAAATCTATATTGTGTTTTTCAAAGGCAAGTGGTAAAATAATAACAGAAGAACATTTGAACAATTATTCAAACATAAAAATGTAAAGGGGATCAACATGAAATATGAATTAAAAGGCCTTGATTGTCCCAATTGTGCGAATAAAATTGAATGCGAGCTCAAAAAGCTGGAAGGTCTGTCTGACTTAACCGTGAATTTTGCCACCCGAACAATTGACATAGATCCTGCTTTAGAGCAAGATGTTGCAAAAGTCCTTCAAAAAGTGGAGCCCCATGTTAAACTTATTCCGCAAAAGTTGGTTTCTGAGAAAAGAAAAGAAACAGACGAAGATGATAAAGCCATGCTTAAATGGAAGCTTATTAATATAATTTTATCTGCGATCTCTTTATGCCTCGGAGTTGTATTATCTACAAAATTGCACGGGCCTTATGAGGTTTTGGAATACGGGATATTTTTTGTAGCATATTTTTTGGCAGGGCGAGAGGTCCTTCAAAAATCCATTGGCAATATTGTTCGCGGCCAAGTCTTTGACGAAAACTTCCTCATGACCGTAGCTACCATAGGAGCCTTTGCCATTCATGAACTGCCAGAAGCCGTAGGCGTTATGCTGTTTTATTCGGTTGGGGAATATTTTCAGGATTTAGCGGTATCCAGGTCCCGCCGCTCTATTGTAGAACTTATGGATATTCGCCCTGATTATGCAAATTTGATCATCGATAACAAGGTCGAAAAAGTAGCTCCTGAAGCTGTAAAGATCGGTGAAACTATAATTGTAATGCCCGGAGAAAAGGTGCCCCTTGATGGGGAGGTAATAGAGGGCGACTCTAACGTGGACACTTCGGCTCTTACCGGCGAATCGGTGCCCCGCAGGGTGCAGCCCGGCGAAAAAGTAATGGCAGGCATGGTAAACGGGCAGGGGCTTTTGAAAGTCAGAGTAGAAAAGACTTTTGGAGAATCTTCCGTTTCCAAGATACTGGATCTGGTGCAAAGCGCATCTGGGCGCAAAGCGCGAACGGAACAGTTTATTACGAAATTTGCCAGATACTATACACCTGCGGTAGTTTTTGGTGCCCTTGCCATAGCTATAATTCCCCCGCTGGCAGTCCCGGGAGAAAGTTTTGCCAAGTGGTTCTACAGAGCTTTGACTATGCTTGTCATATCATGCCCCTGTGCCCTGGTAGTATCAATTCCCTTAGGGTATTTTGGAGGAATTGGAGGTGCTTCCCGTAACGGAATATTAGTAAAGGGTGCCAGTTTCTTAGAAGCACTTACAAATGTGGATACAGTTGTATTTGACAAGACGGGTACCCTTACGAAAGGCGTTTTTAAAGTTGCCGATATCAAAGCTCAAAACGGCTATTCTGAACAAGAAGTTTTGCAATTGGCAGCATATGCGGAAGTTTATTCAAATCATCCTATAGCCAAGTCGATTTTGGAAGCATACGATAACGTTGTCGATAAAGACATAATCAAAGACTATAAGGAAATTCCGGGCCATGGCATAATAGTAAATGTTAATGGCAAGAAGATACTAGCAGGCAACCAAAAGCTGCTAAAGCAAGAAGGCATTGCATTAGCTCACGAAGATTTTACGGGCACTGTAGTGCATGTTGCGGTAGATGGCAGCTATGCGGGTTATATAACCATCGCCGATGAGATCCGCCCAGATGGAGCTTCTGCTATAAAAGAGCTTAAAAACTTGGGAATAAAGAGGACTGTAATGCTAACAGGCGATGCAGAAGACACTGCAAGTAACATAGCTAAGAAGTTAGGCATTGATGAATATCATGCTGGGCTCCTGCCGGAAGAAAAAGTTTTAAGGCTAGAACAACTGCAGGGCAAAGGTGATGCAAGGCGGAAGGTAGTATTTGTGGGAGACGGCATCAACGATGCTCCGGTTATAACCCGGGCTGATGTTGGTATTGCCATGGGCGGTTTAGGTTCTGATGCCGCTATTGAGGCTGCAGATGTAGTTATAATGGAAGACATGCCTTCAAAAGTGGCTGAAGCAATAAAGATTGCCAGGCATACGAAAAAAATAGTTATACAAAATATAATTTTCGCGTTGGGGGTAAAAGGCATCTTTCTGGCATTAGGAGCTGTAGGAGTTGCCAGCATGTGGGAAGCAGTATTTGCCGATGTGGGTGTGGCTCTTCTTACGGTTCTCAATTCAACCAGGACTTTGCTTCATAATATTAAATAGACCAAAAGCAACAAGGATTCCTTGTTGCTTTTGGTTTTATGGCACTAATATGCTTTTTATTTTTAAAAACTTTCTCCTTTTTCCCGTGCCTGCTGCTGTTTTTCGTTTTTGGAAGGCCTTTCATTATACTCAAAAGTTGCACAATTGGTAGCTTGGCATTCCTTTGCATTTTTGCCTGTAATTTCTATTGCCTCCACATTGCAAAGGTCTCCCTCTTGATAATACTTACACGTATCTACAATGCAGGTTACTGTTGGGTTTAATCTGCGTCCTATGCCTAACAGCTCTTCAGCAAAACCAACCCAGTTTACGTTGTCAGCAGAACCGATTAAATTTGCAAGGCCCCTTCTTTCCTCAAAAGTTTTACACATTGTTTGTTCAGCAGATTTTGACATCTTGCCTACTTCTTCATTTAAAATATCGATATTGCCTGCACCACAGATATTTCCTGGAAGCCAGTGAGTGCAAGTGTTGACCACGCATTTTACTTCGGGATTGGGAATTTTATTTTTGTCTGCCATAGTAACACTCCTTGATCCTATTCTCTGTATAGTATTTGCCTTTTTTAAGAAAATATTGTATTGAACCGCTATCTATTTTAGGGTAGAATATATTTAACAATATATAAAATATTTCACAAATTTTTTTATTTAATAATTAATAAAAAAGGTCAGGTGATTCTTTGTGCTTACAAAAAAAGAGTTGGCTAAATACATAGATCACACATTGTTAAAGCCAACTGCCACCTTTGACAATATTGAGATGTTGTGTCTTGAAGCCAAAGAATATGGGTTTTATTCAGTATGCGTAAATTCCTGTTATGTAAAACATGCCGTAAAACTTCTCGGAGGTACTGACATCAAAGTGTGTTCGACTGTTGGCTTCCCACTGGGTGCAATGGCTACCGAAGCTAAAGTCTTCGAAGCTGTGGAAGCTGTGAAGGCAGGAGCAGCAGAAGTGGATATGGTTATAAATTTAGGCCTTTTGAAGAGCGGTGACTACTACGGAGTTCAGGAAGATATCAGTGAAGTGGTAAAAGCAGTGAAGGCGGTTAACCCCGATGCAAAGGTTAAGGTTATTCTTGAAATGTGTAGGCTTGATGAAAATGAGAAGGTTTCTGCCTGCCAATTGGCAAAGGCTGCTAAGGCGGACTTTGTAAAGACCTCTACCGGGTTTGACAAAGCTGGTGCAGATGTGAGTGATGTGATGCTGATGCGAAAACTGGTAGGAGATAGTATGGGTGTTAAGGCCGCAGGCGGTATTAGAGATGCTAAAACTGCCATCGAAATGATAAACGCAGGGGCGAATAGGATTGGGACAAGCTCAGGCATAACAATTATTCAAGACTATGTTCAAAGCACAGAAATGGGAGGCTAAAGTTATGTATTTTGAAAAAGCCGGAAAACAAAACACTGAAAAGACGTTGGAAATTGTAAAAAAAGCAGTTAAGGAGAGAGACATAAAGCATGTAGTAGTAGCGTCCTGCACCGGTTATACCGCTAAACTGTTTAAAGAAGCAAATCTTGGAGTAAATCTTGTCTGCGTGACACATGTGGTGGGTTTTGAAAGACCCGGTGAATCAGAAATGCCTGAGGATGTGAGGCGTGAACTTATAGAGTCGGGCGTAAAGCTGCTCACCACAACCCATGTTCTATCCGGTGCGGAACGCGGCATAAGCAATAAATTTGGTGGGGCATACCCTGTGGAAATTTTAGCACACACACTGAGAATGTTAGGGCAAGGGACTAAAGTGTGTGTGGAAGTAGCAGTTATGGCCCTTGATGCAGGTCTGATTCCTTACAATGAAGAAGTGATAGCTGTTGGAGGCACTGGCGAAGGGGCAGATACGGCGGTGATCATTAAGCCCGCCCATGCAGCCCACATCTTTGATACTTGGATTTCTGAGATCCTCTGCAAACCCGCAAATAAATAATACTATTTATATATTCCAAGGGGCAGTCTAGTGACTGCCCCTTGTGTAATACGCTTTGAGTTGTCTTCTGCCTTTATGCGAATTTAAACCAGAATGCTACCCCATCATCGCAGTTCTTAGCTCCGTATGAGAATCGGTGTGCCTCCAGAATCTTTCCGGCAATGGCAAGACCAAGCCCTGTGCCTTGGGTGCGGCTGCGCGCCTCATCTGCTTTATAATAAGGCTGCCAGATACTTTTGAGTTTATCTTCAGGAATATGGCTGCCGCTGTTGTGTATTTCAAAAGTGTTGCCAGAGATTGTCATGCGAATGGTGCCCCCGTCCGGTGTATGCTCCAGAGCGTTAGCAAAAAAGTTTTCAATTACCCTTTTTATTAAAGCCGCATCAGCCGAAAGCGTTTGCTCCCCTTCCAGCTGAACCAGGATACTCCTTTCGTGACAAACGTCTCTGTAACGGTCAACGATTTCCTGACAAATCCCATGCAAGGACAGGTGCTGGTATCGGAGTGCCGGGTCTGTTGATTCTAAGCGGGATAAGTCAAGCATTTCTCTTATGATGCGGTCCATGAGGCTTACTTTATCCAAAATCTGGGCGGCATAGCGCTCCCTCTTTTCTGCATGAATATTTGCCATCAAGTTTTCTGCATAGCCTGAGATAATGCTCAAAGGGGGTTTCAAGTCGTGGGCCAAGGCATTGGCCATTTCTATTCTGTGCCGTTCTAATTCCTCTTTTTTTCGATAAGTCTGGTACATTTGAGTTGAAAGTATCAAAGCCACTGTCAAAAAAACAAATAGGCAACTGATCCAGACAAAAAGCAATGTGCTGCTGCATTTTTCCCATAAATAAACCTCACCGGCAATAAAGGTCCAAAAGTTGCTGTAAATAGAATCATCAGACAGCAGGGTGGCGCTGTATTGATAAGGGAGCACCATGTAGTAGCGGTAGGTCAGTAAGTTTACTCTTTCAGATAAAACCTGATTTAGTTCCAAATGTTTAATATGTTGCTTGAGCATCTCTTGATCCAAAACTCTATTCCGAAGCAGTGCCTGCCTTTCTTTGTTTAATTTGGATTTGTGCATGTATATAAAAGAATTAATTGTGCCGCGTTCAAAATAAGGCAAGCCTTCTGGGGCTTTAGAGTTGGCCACATATAAAATTTGTTCTTCCTCTTTGCCCTTGGCTGAATTTACATTTCCCTTTTCATCAAAACCCGCTGCATATGCAGGCGTTACCACTATCTTATTGGGGATAATCATGTCCTGGTCTAGCCAAAAACCGTCTATGTGAATTAAGTAGCCAGCAAGGACTCCTAACTGTTTCGCCTTTACTTCACCAAAAGAGATGTCTTTGGACAAGTAATACTCCAGCTCTGCGATTTCCTTATCGCTGAACCATGCTTTCGGGTTTAAATAAGCACGGCCTATGTATCTTTTAGTTCCCTTTTTAGTTATCTCGGTATGTTCAACAAATTCACAGACCCAGTAATCGTTTGTATGATAAATCAGGTCATACCCTCCGGTGTAAACGGCAAATTCCAGTCCTCCGTAAGCAAGACTATGTGAACTTATATCCAATTCTCTTCTGAATTTCTCTTTATCGGCAATATGCTTTTCTGTATCCAGATAGTTATTAAGTGACCTTTCTATGGTACCTTTAAGTTGAAGAGCCTTGCCGTGAAACTCCAGCCTCTCTATATTGTTTTGCCTCGCTATCAAAAACACGCTAAAGCCTGCCATTAGGACAAGGTACACGGCAATAAAACCCGTAAAGATGCGAAGGAAAATGGCTCGCTTTGCATTGTTTTTCATTTTTCTCTACTCCTCCAGTTTATATCCTTGCTTGTAGACGGTTTTTATTTGATTGGCAGCATTGCCTAAAGCTCTGCGGAGCTTTTTGATATGATTGTCAATAACTCTTTCATCGCCGTCAAAGTCATAACTCCAAACGCGGGTGATCAAGCTTTCACGGCTTACCACTTTGCCGGCGTTCTCCATTAGAATTTTTAGAATGGCAAACTGAGTAGGTGTCAGCATTATTTCTTTCTCATCTACGAAAACCCTGTAGCGGAAAGGGTTTAGCTTGATTTTGCCGGCTGTGATGGTTTCATTTCTTACCATGCCTTTGGTGCGCTTGATTAACGCGGTAACCTTGGCATAAAGCTCTGCCAGAGAAAAGGGTTTGGTTACATAATCATCGCATCCCAAGTGATACCCGTTGAGTCTGTCCATTTCATCGTGTCTTGCAGTCAAAAAAATGATGGGAACATCGCTGTGTTTTCTTAATTCTCTGCAGATGGTAAACCCATCAACTTCCGGCAGCATAACATCCAGCACAACTAAGTCAAAGGTATCGTCAATACATTTTGCAAGACCTTCATCACCGGTCCTTGCCGTATCAAGCTCAAAAAGGCCGCCGCTTTTCTCCGTGAAATAATCGGAGATAATTTCTATTAATTCTGGATCATCTTCCACCAAGAGAATTCGGTATGCCATTTTTTCACCTCCAATGATAGATTAGCATAAACTTATGTCTTTTCTGTATCCTTTGGCTATTTATGTAAGTTGGCTATTGTACATAAAATATGGGGCAGTTTGTAACTGCCCCAAAAAGTG
Organism: Tepidanaerobacter sp. GT38; assembly: GCF_021991635.1. Classification (GTDB taxonomy): domain Bacteria; phylum Bacillota; class Thermosediminibacteria; order Thermosediminibacterales; family Tepidanaerobacteraceae; genus DTU063. The sequence goes on along the minus strand of NZ_JAFFJA010000041.1, from coordinate 1,451 downwards.
CTACTCTTGGGATACATTTGCAACAAGGCTTTCCAGTTGTTCTTTGGTAAGGGCGCCGTCTACCCGGGCTTTAATAGTGCCGTCTTTGTCAACAATGAACGTGGTTGGGACTCCCCGGAGCATGTAAGTTCTGGCCGTTTCGGCTGCCTCGTCTTTGAGCACCGTAAAGCTAAACTGCATATTGTTTATATAAGCAGATAGTCTGCTTTCGGCTCTGTCCAAATTTACCATTAAGACCATTACATCTTCAGGTTTTGAGCGGTTAAATTCATCAAAATCGGGCATTTCTTGAAGACAATATCTGCAACCTAAAGACCAAAAGTTAAGTACAACGATTTTACCGCGAAGGCTGGAAAGTTTTATTTTTTTGCCTGACAGATCTTCCAGCTCGAAATCAGGAGCCAGAGGAGCAATCTGAATTTGACTTTCTGATTCCATCTGGGAATTTTCACTACTATTTTCTGTTTTGCTTTCTGTGCTGCATCCCGATGAGAATAAAGCAAGTGTCAGCAAGATAAACAAAAGCACTAGTAGGGGTGTCTTGTGCCTTAAGGTCATAAAAGTCTCCCTTCTTTCATAAAATCCAATTAAATTCTGTTAAGGTATAATAAAATTCCCATGATGACCAGAAGTATCCCTGCTGCCTTTTGAGAGTAAGGTGCAATTTTTTTGGTTTTGATAATTAATTCCTTTGCTCTGTCTGCTGCTAAAGCAATTATAAAAAACGGTAAAGCGAGCCCGAAGGAAAATACAAGCAGCATCAAAAATCCATATTTAAAACTTTGAGTACTTCCAGCCATCAAGAGCACTGAAGAAAGTACAGGTCCGATGCAAGGTGTCCAACCTAAGGCGAAGGTACAGCCCAATATGAAGGCTGAAAGTGGATTGATAGCTTTGGGCTGTAAATGCTTTCGACGCTCCTTTAAAAGAAATGGCACGTTTAAAAAACCCAACAAAAACAGCCCCAAAACAATCACGAAAATACCGGCAACTTTTACAACCAAAGGTTTGTTAAATAACAGATATTGGCTAATTGCAGTTACTGAAAGACCTAAGGTGGCAAATACGGCGGAAAAACCAAGTATGAAAGCGAAGGTGTTAGCAACAATTAAGCTATGCTTTTCGCTGCTGGAAGCGCTGCTGCCGGCAAATATGCTTATGTATACCGGTAAAAGAGGAAGTACACACGGTGAAAAAAATGCCAGCAATCCTGCTAAAAAAGATGCATATATATTAACATCACTTATATTCATCGCCCTACCTCCCGCTTTAGTGTTTAAATGAAAATTTAGTTATATTATATCATAAAAATAGTATTTATAAATACCTAAATTAAAAATAAATTCAAAGGCTCATAATATGACATCGGATATACATTTTTGGCAGAAACAAATCAAAAAGTTAGTGTAAAATTACTTTGGGTAAAAACCAAAAAATAAAAGATAAGAGTA
>NZ_JAFFJA010000040.1 GCF_021991635.1 Tepidanaerobacter sp. GT38 | reverse complement strand
CGCTTAAGGAAAAGATATATCCAGAGGGAATACTTTTTATTTTAAAACCCATAGTATCTTGACGCGATCGAAAATCAGACTAATCTTGCAACAAGATTAATGTTAAAGGTATAATGTACAAGTAAGTTTATGTGAAATTTTTGCCTTTTCAAAACACAGGAGGAGGCCGCCTAATAATTATGAGAGAAGCTATGTATTATGAAAAATCTGCAGGCGGTTATGTCAACTGCTGTTTATGTCCTCACCATTGCAGGATTGCACCGGGGCGAGTTGGAACGTGTAAAGTGCGAAAAAATATTGATGGAAAGTTGTATTCTGTTAACTACGGCAGGGTTTCTTCCTGGGCGATGGACCCAATAGAAAAAAAGCCCCTGTATCACTTTTATCCGGGCAGCATGATTTTTTCAGTTGGCAGCACAGGATGCAATTTTAGGTGTAAATTCTGTCAAAACTGGCAAATAGCGCAGCTTACCGATATTCCAACTCTGCAGATTTCCCCAGGGGAGTTAATAGAAACAGCTAAAAGAAAAGAGGAGAATATAGGCATTGCCTACACCTATAATGAGCCTACTATATGGTATGAGTATATTTTGGAATGTGCCAAATTGGCTAGGTACGCAGGCCTTAAAAACGTCCTTGTAACCAATGGCTTTATAGAGAAAGAACCTCTCCAAGAGCTCCTCCCTTATATTGACGCTATGAATATAGATGTAAAAGCTTTTAGCGAAGATTTTTATCAAGACTTAGTATTCGGAAGCCTTTTGCCAGTGAAGCAAACTGTAGAAATAGCTCAGGCCAGATGTCATGTTGAAGTAACCATGCTGATAATACCCGGTATGAACGATAGAGATGAAGAAATTGAGGAACTGGCCAAATGGCTTTTGTCCCTTAGAAAGGATATACCCCTTCATATCACCCGTTATTTCCCAAATTTTAAATTGGACATTCCACCTACCCCCGTAGAGAGAATAAAGACAGCGCGAGATATTGCCATGAAGTACCTTGATTATGTTTATACAGGAAACATAGCAGATGATGTTGGAAATAATACTTATTGCCCTACTTGTAAAAAACTGATAATCAGGAGGGCAGGTTACAAAACACACTCAAAAGTTAAAGATAACAGATGCCCTTACTGCAAAGGCTTTGTATCTTTGATAGAGAGTTAGTTAAAATGTCTATTTCCCGGGAAATGTAACTTCCCGTGTCGAAACCATAAAGGAAATTTTTACAAAAAGTTATAACATACATAGAAAGTAGAACAAAAATAAACCAAAGGCCAACAAATATTATAGAGTCTTTTAAAATTCTTGACGAAAATGCCAAAGTCTTCGCCATGTTTGAACCTATGTGGAATTCACGGATACTGCTTTATAAAAACTCTTGTGAAAATGTATAGCCTATGCTATAATACTAGTTGACTTTTAAAACCCAGGTACAACTTTGCACAAATTTTTATAAAATACTCTACAGATACATGTCTTAGAGTGATTCAACTTACAATAAAGAGGTGAACAGAGTGAAAAAGGGAATTCATCCAAAATACATGAGGGCTACAGTAAGATGTGCTTGCGGAAATACCTTTGAAACGGGGTCTACCAAAGAAGACCTGCGTGTAGAAATATGTTCAAAATGCCATCCCTTCTTTTCAGGTCAACAGAAATTGGTAGATACCGGTGGTCGGGTAGAAAGATTTAAGAAGAGATATGGCTTAAAAGATGCAGAGTAGTTTAAGAAGGTTAGAGGTTATCTCTGACCTTTTTTCTTAATTAATATTTAGGGAGGTTAAAATGTTGCAACCTGTCAAACCCAAAATTGGAGGGCAGGCGGTAATTGAAGGCGTTATGATGCGCGGCCCCAAAACCACAGCCGTAGCTGTAAGGAAAAATGACGATATTGTTATAAAAACTCAGGAAAACCGCTCATTGCAAGATAAGTACAAATTTCTGAAACTACCCATATTGCGAGGTATAGTGGCCTTAATAGAAATGCTGGTTCTCGGCATCCAAACTCTGTCTTATTCTGCAAGTGTTGCGGGGCTGGAAGATGAGGAGGAGCTTACCGGCAAGGATATAGCATTTGCACTTGTTTCTGCCTTGGGTTTTGCTGTATTACTTTTCATAGTACTGCCTACCCTTGCCGTAAGATATATTATTAGTGGCAATTTACAAAATTCATTTTTACTAAGTCTTGTGGAAGGCCTAATAAGAATAGCTATTTTTGTGACTTATATCGCAGTCATTTCTTTAATGAAGGACATTAGACGAGTATTTGAATATCATGGTGCAGAGCACAAGGTAGTTCACTGCTATGAAAACAACGAGAAGTTAACACCTGAAAACGCCCAAAAATATTCTACCATTCACCCTAGATGTGGTACCAGCTTCATGATGATAGTAATGGTGGTAAGCATTTTACTTTTTTCATTTATGGGGTGGCCTGGGGTAATCTTGCGGATAGTATCAAGAATAGTTATGCTGCCTATAGTATCGGGAGTTTCATATGAGTTTATAAGGCTTGCTGGAAAGTGCAATAATCCAATTATAAGAATATTAAATGCCCCTGGCATGTGGCTTCAGCGACTTACTACCCGAGAGCCTGATAAAGCACAATTAGAAGTAGCCATAGCTGCACTTAAGAGTGTTTTAAACTGAGTCTTATTTCAGGAAGGTGATTTAATGTGATAGAAAAGTTGGAAGCCGTAGAAAAGAAATATATTGAGCTGACTGAAAAAGTAGCAGATCCGGAAATTATAGCAAAACACGAAGAATGGAGAAAACTTGCTAAGGAACACGCATCCCTTGAAGAAATCGTAAATTGTTATAGAGATTACAAAAAGACTCTTGAGCAGATAAAAGAAAACCAGGTGCTTTTGAAAGAAGCCTCCGGTGACAGTGAAATGGAGGAGCTTGTGAAAAGCGACTTGGAAGAGTTAGAAGAAAAGAAGCTTAAGCTGGAGGAACAATTAAAAATATTGCTGCTTCCGAAGGATCCAAACGACGAAAGAAACGTAATTGTAGAGATAAGGGCAGGAACCGGTGGTGAAGAAGCGGCCCTTTTTGCTGGTGACCTTTTCCGCATGTACAGCCGATATGCTGAAAAGCAAGGGTGGAAAATCGAAGTAATAGATTCAAATCCAACAGAACTTGGTGGATTTAAAGAAATCATTTTTGAAGTCAATGGCCATGGTGCTTACAGCCGTTTGAAATACGAGTCAGGAGTTCACCGTGTGCAGCGAGTTCCAACTACCGAAGCGGGCGGCAGGATTCATACTTCGGCAGCAACGGTAGCGGTGCTGCCTGAAGCAGAGGAAATTGATATTGAGATAAATCCCAATGACCTTAGAATAGACATTTTTAGATCCTCGGGTCATGGAGGTCAGAGCGTAAATACCACAGATTCTGCAGTGAGAATAACCCACCTTCCTACAGGTATTGTGGTGTCTTGCCAGGACGAGCGCTCACAGCTAAAAAACAAGGAAAAAGCCATGAAGGTTCTGCGGGCACGCCTTTTGGAAAAGGCTCAACAAGAGCAGAATCAAAAAATTGCTCAGAGCCGACGCAGCCAGGTAGGCACCGGTGATCGAAGTGAGCGGATACGCACTTATAACTTTCCACAGGGCAGAGTTACAGATCACAGAATCGGTCTTACCATTCACCAGTTGGCAAATGTCCTCGAGGGAGAACTTGATGAAATAATAAATGCTTTAATAGCGGAAGATCAGGCCAAAAGGCTGGCTCAGATGGAATAGAGAAAGGTGTTTTCAGTGAATGTAAGAAAAGCTTTGAGCATTGGCCAAAAACGGCTCTATGAGGCTGGTGTAGCAAATCCCGCTTTGGATTCACAGCTGATCTTATGCCATGTTTTAGGAACAAACCGGCTAAAGCTCTTGGTATATGATGAAATAGAGCTTACAAAAGAGCAGCAGGAATGCTATGACAAATTATTAAAAGAGCGGTGTCAGTTTGTCCCTGTAGCGTATATTATAGGCCGGAAGGAATTTTACGGCCTTAATTTGTATGTAACAAAAGGAGTGTTGGTTCCAAGACCTGAGACCGAATTTGTTGTTGAAGAAGCCTTAAAAGCTGCAAGCAAAATCGCAAATCCCGTTATTGCTGATTTATGCTGCGGCAGCGGAGCTATATCAGTGGCCTTTGCGGTGAACAACCAGGAAGCTAAAGTTTACTCAACTGAAATATCAGATGTTGCTTGTGAAGTCGCGAGAAAAAATATACATGTCCATGGTGTTCAAGACCGGGTTTTGCTGTTTCAAGGTGATTTGTGGGAACCCCTTGAGCAAAGAAATATAAGAGAGTTGGATATAATAGTATCAAATCCCCCCTACATTCCTTCAAAAGAGCTGAAAAATCTCCCAAATGATGTAAAAAAGGAACCACAAATTGCATTAGATGGCGGCTTTGACGGTTTAGAGTTTTATCGCAGGATAATATCAAAAGCTCCCGAATATTTAAAACCTGGTGGCAGAGTGATTTTTGAAATAGGTTGGAATCAAGCACAAGATGTAAAATACCTACTAGAAAAAGAGGGGTTTAAAGAAATACAAGTCCGAAAAGATTATGCCGGTTTTGACAGAGTAGTAACAGGAGTTTTAGGAATAACAAAATAATCGGCGCATATGATTTTTAGAAGAGGTGAGCGCATGGGAATATCAAGCACTACTTTTTTAAGCTTCTTGGCTGGAGTGGGCGGTACTGGAATGGGCGGCTTTTATACATTTTTTTTGAGAGAAGTCAAGGCTGACAAAATGACATCGGTCTTAGGTTTTGCCAGTGGAATAATGCTGACGGCGGTATTTTCAGAACTTATTCCTGAAGCCATAGAGATTTCCGGGCTCTTTCACACACTTATTGGAATAATAATAGGGATAATGTTTTTGATGTGGTCTGATGCTTTGCTTGAATTTATGACCCCTCAAAAAAATAACACTATGCAGCACTTTGTAAAGACTGGCGCCATGCTTTTTTTTGCTATTGCAAGTCACAACTTTCCCGAGGGAATTGCCATAGGCAGCGGCTTTGAAGCGTCTGAGCTCACAGGATTGGTCCTTGTGGTGACTTTGGCTCTCCACAATATTCCGGAGGGTATGGCAATAGCTACTGCATTTAGATTGTCAGGCATGAGTGCATTTTCTGCTTTTATGGCAACGGCCCTGGCAGGTTTACCGATGGTTTTAGGTTCAGTTGTGGGACAGAAACTGGGCCAGGTTTCTCCGGCTTTTATTGCTGCATCCTTGGGTTTTGCGGCAGGGGCCATGATATACACAGTTTGCAAAGAAATACTGCCGGATACTTTTGTGATTGGGAGAAGTTCTCCCTGGGGCCTTATTTGGGGCATAATTACAGGTATAATTTTGTTTAACACATTATAATATTGTAGAATATAATAAGGTCATCGCATGAAATTTGTTGATGCTTAACGGTGAAGACAACGGCACCTCTCCCGAAATTTAGACCTGTCATTCTAAAAATTTGGTGCTGCACTCTCCAGGGTTTCACGGGCAATTCGGCATCCTGCCGAGAGCCCGTCAGCGCGCATCCTGCGCGCTGCCACTGCTCCGTTTGCACCAAATTCAAGAATGACTACGGTCTAACTAACGGGAGCGTTTGCCGTCGTCTTCACTGCCTAAATCAGAATCTATATAGAATCTTTATATAAAAAAAGAATCAATCATAATGAAGAAGAAGGTAGTTTTATGCTGGAAACTAAAATAATTAAAGTAGATAAAAATCAGCCGGAACGGGACAAGATAAAAATGGCAGCCGAAATCATACGAAAGGGCGGCCTTGTTGCCTTTCCCACTGAGACGGTTTACGGTTTAGGAGGCAATGCCCTTGATGAAGATGCTGCCAAAAAGATTTATGCTGCAAAAGGCAGGCCTCAAGACAATCCGTTGATTGTTCACATTTGGGACATTTCCCAGCTCAATCAGTTAGTAAAAGAAATACCGGAAAAGGCTAGGCTTTTAATGGACAAGTTCTGGCCCGGTCCCCTGACTATCATTTTTCATAAAAACGATGTGGTCCCATTTGGCACTACCGGAGGCCTTGATACGGTAGCAATTAGGATGCCTTCTCATCCAGTTGCCCTTGAACTAATAAAAGAGGCAGGTGTCCCAATTGCCGCTCCAAGCGCCAATATATCCGGAAAGCCCAGCCCCGTATGTGCCGAGGAAGTTGCCGAAGATATGACCGGAAGGATTGACATGATATTGGATGGTGGCAAAGCCTCTGTAGGAGTAGAATCTACAGTATTAGATCTTTCTGAAGAAGTTCCAATCATTTTAAGACCCGGTGGAGTCACTCGTGAAGAATTGCAAGAGGTTTTAGGCAGAGTGGATTTGGATCCGGGTCTTGCGCCGGGCGAAAAGCCCCGTTCTCCGGGACAAAAATACCGTCATTACGCTCCTGATGCTCCCATGACCTTGGTAGAAGGGCCTATTGACAGGCAGGTTAAAACCATCAATGAATTGGCAGAGAAATTGGAATCACAGGGTTTGAAAGTGGGAATAATGGCAACTGCGCAGACACGTCATCTCTACACAAGCGGCCATATAATTTCTGCAGGTGATAGAACAGCACCGCTTACGATTTCGTCTAATATTTTTACTATTTTGAGGAAATTTGACCGTCTAGGAGTAGATCAGATTCTTGCAGAAGGCATTTCTAAAGACGGCATAGGTCTTGCCGTAATGAACAGGCTTTATAAAGCCGCCGGATACAATGTTATAAAAGTATAGGAGGTGCGCGGCCTTTGAAAAAAGTAGTGTTTGTGTGTACAGGTAATACATGTCGCAGCAGTATGGCCGAAGCTCTTTTTAGAAAAATGCTTCACGATTTGGGTAAACAGGATCAAATTAAAGTGGAATCATATGGCATTGCTGCTATTGAAGGCCAGCCTGCATCTGAAAATGCAAGAAAAGTCATGGAAATGGAAGGAATCGATTTAAAAGGGCACAAAGCCAGGCAGATAAGCGAAGCAGTTCTTGATGCAGATTTAATCCTTGCCATGACCCAAAGCCATAAAGATTATATACTTAACCGCTTTCCCAAAGCTAAGGGCAAGGTGTTTTTATTAGGGGAATTTGCAGGTGACTATGGTGAAATCAGCGACCCTTTTGGTCAAGGTGTTGAAGTTTACAAAAAAGTTGCTGATGAACTAAAACATAAATTGTCGAAAGTGCTCGAACGCTTGGAAAAAATCTAGACAATGTCCATTATTTGAGTATATAATTAATAAGATAATGCTTTTTGTCAGGAGGGAAAGAGTTGACTATAGCTATAGCCAGTGACCACGGGGGTTACGAATTAAAACAACAGATAATAAAATTTCTCGAGGAAAATAAGGTGAGTTATGCCGATTTAGGGACATATTCTACCGAATCAGTGGACTATCCGGATATAGCTATTCCCTGCGCTGAGGCCGTTGCACGAGGTGAATATGAAAAAGGCATAATTATTTGCGGTACTGGAATAGGCGTATGCATCGCCGCCAATAAAGTCAAGGGTATTCGAGCTGCCCTGTGCCATGACACGTTTTCTGCCCGCATGTCACGTATGCATAACAACGCCAACATTTTAACCATGGGTGGCAGAGTAATAGGTCCGGGACTTGCTACCGCTATTGTTAAGGAATGGCTTGCTGCTGATTTTGAAGGAGCGCGCCATGAACGGAGATTAAACAAAATATCCGAATACGAAAATAGTGTATGAATATGAAAAAAACATAAAAAAGAGGTGCGAGAAAATGAATATACTTAAATTAGTAGATCCAGAGATAGCTGACGCCATTGAAAAAGAAACCTATAGGCAACAGTACAAACTGGAGATGATTGCCTCGGAGAATTTTACCAGTAAAGCTGTAATGGAAGCACAGGGCTCCGTGCTAACCAATAAATACGCCGAAGGCTATCCGGGCAGGCGTTATTATGGTGGCTGTGAGTTTGTAGATATCGTCGAAAACCTTGCTCGAGAGCGTGCCAAAAAACTATTTTCTGCTGAATATGTAAATGTTCAACCTCATTCCGGTTCACAGGCCAATATGGGGGTTTATTTTGCATATCTGAATTACGGCGACAAAGTTTTGGGTATGAACCTTGCCCATGGCGGCCACCTAACCCATGGCAGCCCGGTAAATATCTCAGGCAAGTATTTTGAGTTTATCCCTTATGGAGTTTCTAAGGAAACCGGGTACATCGACTATGATGAATTGGAAGCTTTGGCCAAAAAACATAAACCGAAGATGATAGTAGCTGGAGCCAGTGCATATCCCAGAATCATTGATTTTGACAAGATTGCTCAAATAGCAAAACAGGTTGGAGCATATGTTATGGTTGATATGGCTCATATAGCAGGCCTTGTTGCCGCAGGTTTGCACCCAAATCCTGTGCCAATCTGTGACTTCGTAACAACTACCACCCATAAGACTTTAAGGGGCCCAAGAGGTGGTATGATCTTTTGCAAAGAGGAGTATGGAAAAGCTATAGATAAGGCCATTTTCCCGGGAATTCAGGGCGGCCCGCTGATGCATGTAATTGCTGCTAAAGCTGTTTGCCTGAAAGAAGCATCTACTGAAGAGTTTGTAGAATATCAAAATCAAGTGGTGAGAAATGCTAAAGCATTGGCTAAGGCACTTTTGGACAAGGGTTACAATCTGGTTTCAGGAGGTACAGATAACCATTTGATTTTAGTTGATGTGAGAAACAAAAACCTCACAGGAAAAGAGGCAGAACACCTTCTGGACGAAGTTGGAATTACAGTAAACAAAAATGCCATACCCTATGATCCGCAAAGTCCCAATGTTACAAGTGGCATTCGCATAGGGACACCTGCCCTTACATCTCGGGGAATGAAAGAACAGGAGATGGAAAGGATTGCAGACTTAATGGACAAAGCACTAACTTCTGGCAATGATGAAATAGTAAAAGCAAAAATATCAAAAGAAATAAAGGCTATGTGTGAAGAATTCCCTCTTTATTCCAATTAAACAGGAGGCTTTTCATGAATAACGTATTCGTATTTGATCATCCCCTGATCCAGCATAAATTAGCTTTAATAAGGGATGAAAACACAGGTTCTAAGGAATTTCGTGAATTAGTAGAAGAATTATCGCTTCTAATGGCTTATGAGGTCACCAGAAACCTGCCGTTAGAAGAGGTAGAAGTTAAAACTCCAGTAGGACCGGCCAAGGTCAGAATGATTTCAGGCAAAAAGTTGGGCATTGTTCCTATCTTGCGTGCAGGCCTTGGAATGGTAAATGGCATGTTGAAACTTATACCAGCTGCCAAAGTTGGTCATATAGGCCTATATCGTGATCCTGATACACTTCAGCCGGTGGAATATTACTGTAAGCTGCCATCTGACGTAAGCGAGCGGGAACTAATAATCCTAGATCCCATGCTGGCTACGGGAGGTTCTGCTGCTAAGGCAGTAGAAGTGTTAAAATCGAAAGGTGCGACAAATATAAAGCTCATGTGCTTAATTGCGGCACCTGAAGGGATAGAAGCTGTTCACAAAGAACATCCAGATGTTGAAATATACACTGCTGCCATTGATGAGAAACTCAATTCTCATGGCTATATAGTGCCAGGACTTGGCGACGCAGGAGATAGACTGTTTGGAACGAAATAATAATTGGAGAAGGCTATCCTATTGGATGGCCTTAATTTTTAGTAAAACTTTCATCTTCATCTTAAGTATATATTAGGGGCAGCCAATTTTACTTGAAATTTAAAACAGAGAGGTGTATGACATTGCTTTTTGACAAGACAAATAAGGTAATGGATGCCATTATAAACGACAAGCCTTTGGCAACTAAAAATGTCAGGGTTAAAAGAGTTTTCGAAAAAATTGCTCAGCTGCAGGATTTAAAAGAAGATGCAAGGCAAATGCTTTTGAAAACTATTTCATTGACGTCCACCCTGGGAAACATAGAAGTAAACATAAAACACCTAATGGACGAAATTGAAGTTATAATGGGTAAACTCAGCTCCCAGTCGGAAGATACTTTGGAGTTTGTGAAGGAAACTACTGCTTCAATGGAGGAAATAGATACGGCCATCGAGGCCAATGTAAAAAACGTAGATGAGATTCATAGCAATATTGAAAGCATCGTTGAAAACAACAATAAAAACATGGAAAGTTTAAAATTAATGGACGAAGTATGCAGGCAAGTGACTGAAAGCAATAACGTAGTTAATCAAACTTTAACAAAACTATTGGACAATTTAATGGAAATTGGCAATATAGTTGAAGTAATAGAGCAGATTGCAGATCAAACAAATCTTCTGGCACTAAATGCCAGCATTGAAGCTGCAAGGGCTGGAGAAGCAGGTCGAGGGTTTGCGGTGGTTTCGGAAGAAATAAGGAAGCTAGCTGACAGCACCAAAGAAAGTTTGGACAAGTTTAAAAGCTTCGCGCAGGCAATTCACAAAGATTCAGCCCAAAGCCTTGAAAGCATGAAGCGGACAAATGATGTGATGAAGCAAATTCCGTCGGTAACAAGTGCAATAAAAGAAGCAGTTAAAGAAAATTTCAATGCAGTAAATAAAATTAAAAGTGATATGGAAGGTTTTGTAGCTTCTTTTCAACAGATCAGCACCGCTGCCAGTCAGATATCATCTGCCATGAACAGTGTCTCCCTTGAAACAGAGGATATAGTTCATGTGGTAAATAGACTAGACAGCAGTTTGGCAAAATTAGGGTTCATTAAAGAACATATTGATAAAATGGATAAGGAATTTACCGCTCAAAGCAAAGAGTATTATCAGAAATTTATGGATAACAACAATTTAATTACAAAAAAAGAGCTGATGCAGATTTTAGAAAATGCCAGGAAACAGCACAGCATCTGGATGGAAACATTAGAAGAGGCAGTGTCTGAAGCTAAACTTATACCTCTGCAGGTCGATTCTAACAGGTGTGCTTTTGGCCATTTTTACAATGCCCTCATAATAAAAGACAGTGCTTTAAGTGAGCTTTGGAAAAGCATTGATAAATATCACAAAAACTTACATAATGCAGGGCAGCAGGCACTGCTTGCTATAAAGAATGATAAAATTGATGAGGCTAAAAAGCAGTATCAAATAGCCAAAGAAAATTCAAAGAAGGTTTTTGAGATTATTGATAGAATAATTATGATTTTAGAGGCCGACAATTAATTTTATTAAAAGGGGATAGCGTATGCGAAAAGATTGGGATGAGTATTTTATGGATATAGCTTTTCAAGTAAGGGGTAGGTCTACATGCCCCAGGCTCCAGGTAGGTGCAGTTGTAGTGAAGGACAATAGAATAAAGGGTACCGGCTACAACGGCAGTCCTTCAGGAATGGCCCATTGTGAAGACGTAGGGTGTATGATGAGGGGAAATCACTGTGTAAGGACTATACATGCTGAGGTCAATGCCCTGCTTGAATGCACACCTGAGGAGAGGAAAGGTGCCACTATATATGTTACTGCCCGCCCATGTGCCGAGTGCTCCAAGCTCATTATAAACTCGGGTATTAAAAGAGTCGTATATGCCCAAGACTATCATATTGATTATGATTGGTTTAAAGATGCTCCTTGGATAGAAGTAGTTAATTTACCTGTGGATTTATGACAAAGTCACCTTATTTCTTGTGTTACTATTATTTATTTTATTGAGATAAAAAACTTCAAGTCACCCTTTATCAAGAATTAGAGGGTGATTTTATATGTGCAAGAATAATTTTTTTGTTGGAAAGAAGGATTTTAATAAAATATGTAGAATAATTAAATCAAACGACGTATGACGTATGATGACGTAGTGGAGGTTATTTTGATCGTGCCTAATTTGAGAAAAAATTTGTCTAAAGAAGTATCTAGTTTAATAATTGAAATGATACGAAATAATAAATATGAACCCGGTAGCAAGCTGCCTAATGAAATGGAATTGTCAAAGATGTTTAATGTAAGCAGAACTACAATTCGCGAAGCTATAAAATCGCTTGCGTCAAACAATATAGTAAAAATAATTAGAGGCAAAGGGACATTTGTGGCTGAAAAGCCGGGCCTAGTGAACGATCCTTTAGGAGTAAGCTTTATCCGTGATAATAACATTATTGTATCCCTATTTGAAACAAGGTTATTGATCGAACCAAAAGTGGCATATTTAGCAGCACAAAGGGCAACAGCAGAAGAGATAACGAAACTTGAGAGTATTTTAACGAGCATGGAGGTGGTAATTGCAAATAAGGAAAACCATAGGGACATCGATATAGAATTTCATACAAACATAGCAAAAGCTACCCAAAATCCAATTATTGAAAGGATTATACCTATAGTTATTGAGTCCATTATGGAAGGTTATTATGAAACGGTTAATGTCCCAGGGAGTGCCCATAAGGCTCTGCAGTATCACTACAAAATATTTAGGGCCATTAAGGCCAAAGATCCCTATGGGGCTGAGAAAGCCATGAAAGATCATTTAAATGAGACATTAAAGGATATTGGTATCCTAGAAAAACAAAAGGGAGGTTTTAAGTTGTGAAGAAAAACCTTAAGAGAGTATTAGGCTTAGTGGTTGTCTTTGTGTTATTGGCAAGTCTTATGACTGGATGTGGCGGGGGGAATAACACTTCACAGCCTGGGGAAGAGGAAAATAAGGAAGGAGAAGTTGTAAAGCTTAAACACTGGCTTTGGCTCGATAATCCCAATGATCCGACCTTTGCTCAGCTGGTAGAAGAGTTTAATAACACACATCCCAATATACAGGTTGAATTTGAGGTTATTGGATGGAATGACTTTCACACAAAGCTGTTAAGTAGCGTAACTGGTGGTAGTGGCCCTGATACTTCATCGTTTAAACTCACCTGGCAACCTGAATTTATCGGTCAGGATGCTCTCTTGCCCTTAGATGATTTCTTAAATGAATGGCAGGGCAAGTCCGATGTGGTTGATAATCTTTGGGACGTACTGAAGTACGAAGATGGAAAACATTATGTAATGCCCTGGGAGCTTCAGGTACTTTATATGTATTATAGACCCAGTATGTTCAAAGAAGCTGGAGTTGAAGTTCCGGAAACATGGGACGATTTTTTGGAAGTTTGCAAGAAACTTACTAAAGATACTGACGGAGATGAGAAAATCGATCAATACGGTTTTGCCATGAGAGGTGCCAGAGGCGGTCATGAGCCGTGGGCAAGTTTTGTTCTGGCAAGCGTACCCGGAAATACATTCTTCGATGAAAACGGCAACTGTACCTTCACAACTCCGGAAGCGATTAAGGCAAATGAATTCTTCTTGGATTTGTACAGGAAACATAAAGTTGTTCCGCCCACCGCACCTGGAGATGGCTTCAATGAGATAATCGCCAATTTCAAGAGCGGAAAAGCGGCTATGGTTGTTCATCATATCAAATCCTCTAACGATATGATACAGCAGTTTGGTGACGATGTAGATGCCTTTGCAGTGCCTGCCGGTCCACACGGAAGGTGGACTTCCATGGGAGATACAGAAAATGTTATATATAAATCCACCAAGCATCCAAAAGAAGCTTTTACTTTCATTTCATGGCTATCTGAAAAAGAACAGATGTTAAGATGGTGCAAAACCACAGGAAATGTTCCTATTTTGAAGTCACTGCAGGATGAAGATGAATTTAAAAACAACCGGTTCATGCAAGCTTCATTTGAATCAATGCCATATGCTCATGTGTATCCTATAAACGAAAACATGGGTGAGTGGATCGAATCCTTATGGCCTGCCACTACTCAGCAAGCACTTGAAGGTAAAATCGATAGCAAAACAATGATGGAGATTCTGGCAGAAGGCATGACAAAGTAAATTTGCTAAAAATTTAGAGGAATAATAGGGGTCGGAAAATCGAAAATAAAATATATATTTCGTATACGACCCCTATGTTTTTGTTTGAACTGTGTTCTTAAGGGGTGTATATATGCAAAAACACTGGTCTAAATTAATCCCGTATATACTAGTGGCGCCAGCATTTATCTTAATGCTTCTTGTAGTGGGTTATCCAATATTAAATTCAATTTATATGAGTTTTTTAGACTATACCTTATTTAAGCCTAAAGATATAAAATTTGTAGGATTGGCAAATTACCTAAAAGTATTGAGCGATCCTATATTTCGAGAGTCTTTGTTAAATACTGTCTTATGGGTTGTATTCGGTGTATTTTTTCAGTTTCTCTTTGGGTTAATTCTTGCACTGCTTTTAAACAGGAAATTTAAAGGCAGAGGAATAGTAAGATCAGTCATCTTGATTCCATGGGTCACTCCAGGTGTATTGATAGGTCTTATGTGGAGATGGATGTATGATGGCAACTATGGAGTCATAAATGACATTCTTTCAAAGCTGCACATCATAGATAATTTTATTCCATGGCTTTCCAGTTCCGATACTTCTATGGCATCTGTTATTATCACCATTATTTGGCAAGGGATACCGTTTTTTGCAATAATGCTTTTGGCTGGCCTCCAAGCAATACCTCAGGAATTATATGAATCCGCTTATGTGGATGGAGCCGGGAGCTGGCATACTTTCTGGCATATTACCCTTCCCATGCTCAAACCTACGATCCTCATTTCAACACTCCTTAGGATTATATGGGTGGCAAATTCAGTTGATGTAATATATATAATGACAGGTGGAGGTCCTGGATACAGCACTCACACTTTAAGCGTTTATACTTACATCAAAGCTCAAAAGGCTTTAGATTTCGGCTATTCAGCCACATTAGCCATATATCTCACAGTGATGTTAGCTTCAGTAGCTTTTGTATACTTTAAAAATTTAAATTTGAAGGAGGTAAGGTGAAGTGAAGAAAAATAAATTTATCAATGATTTGCTATTTTTTTATATTCCATTGATTCTACTTATAGCCTTTGCCATTTTTCCCTACCTCTGGACCTTTCTCACTTCAATAAAACCTGAAAGGGAACTTTACACATCGGTTTTAAGGTATTTACCCGCAGAGCCGACTCTGGAAAACTATGTAACCCTTTTTAGTAAGAGCAACTTCTTTAAAAACATGTGGAACAGTTTATTAGTAGCTGGAGTTACCTCGATTATTAGTCTTTTTGTATCAGTTTTGGCAGCGTATGCCTTTGCTAGATTTAATTTTAAGGGCAAAACATTCTTTCTGGGTTCTTTTCTGCTCATTAACATGTTTCCGCCAGTATTGCTTTTGACTCCGCTGTTTACCATAATGCGAAAATTGGGACTGCTGTATACTCCATTTTCTCTGATGATAGCTTACTCTACATTTACTATACCTTTTTCAGTTTGGCTATTAACCGGATATATACGAGATCTGCCAGTGTCACTAGAGGAAGCGGCCATGGTAGATGGGTGCAGCAGGCTAGAGGCTTTTATCAGGATTACTCTGCCGCTGACTATACCCGGCATTGTGGCTACAGGGATATATATTTTTATTACAGCCTGGAATGAATTTATTTTTGCATTGATGTTTACTAACGAAGCTACCAGGACTTTACCCGTAGCTTTGCAAACTTTTATTGGCCAGTTCGAGATTCAGTGGGGCCTGCTGACTGCCGGAGGAGTAGTGACAACTATTCCAGTAGTAGTGCTGTTTATGCTTATACAGAAAAAACTAGTTGAAGGTTTAACGGCTGGAGCCGTTAAAGGATAGTTTCTTACTTTCTAAAGGAGGATCATATGATGCAAGTGAATGAACTACAAAAGATTAGCGCCGAGGTTCGAAGTGATGTTATCAAAATGATCGGCAAAGCAGGATCAGGGCATCCAGGTGGTTCGCTGTCTATAGTCGATATATTGGTTACGCTGTACAATAAAGTTATGAAAGTAGACCCCAAAAATCCAAATTGGGAGGACAGAGACCGATTGGTACTGAGCAAAGGACACGGATGTCCTGCATTATATTCTATTTTAGCTCGAAAAGGCTTTTTTGATGTGGAGCAGCTCTGGAGCCTGAGAAAACTTGGATCTATGCTTCAGGGGCATCCTGATATGAGAAAAACGCCAGGAATAGATGTTTCAGTTGGCTCTCTGGGACAGGGCTTATCAGTTGCTGTGGGGTTAGCTCTAGGTGCCAAGTTGAAAAATAAGAAGTATCGGGTTTTCGCTATTATCGGAGACGGGGAAATGCAGGAAGGTCAGATATGGGAAGCTTTGATGTCATCAATTCACTATAAACTTGATAATCTCACAATCATACTTGATTACAATAAACTGCAGATTGACGGCCCCAATGAAGAGGTAATGAGCCTAGGCAACATTAGAGAGCGTATGCAGGCTTTTGGTTTTGATGTACATGAAATCGACGGGCATAACCATGAAGAGATATATAATGCATTGTCTGCTCCGGTTATTGCCCAAAAGCCCAGATTTATTATAGCTCATACTGTTAAAGGCAAGGGTGTTTCATTTATGGAAAACCAGGTGGGTTGGCATGGAAAAGCTCCCAATGCCCAAGAAATTGAAAAAGCTCTGGCAGATATAGGAGGTACAACAATATGACAAATATGAAATCACCACGGATCGCTTATGGAGAAGCCTTAGTTGAGCTTGGAGAAAAAAATGAACTCGTAGTGGCCTTGGATGCAGACTTAGCTCATGCAACACAAACAGCACTTTTCGGTGAGAGATTTAAAGATAGGTTTTTTAATCTTGGCATTGCGGAACAAAACATGATGGGAGTTGCTGCCGGTTTATCTTTATGCGGTTTTATACCTTTTGCAAGTACTTTTGCGATTTTTGGGGCAGGTAGAGCTTTTGAACAGATAAGGAACTCCATATGTTATCCTAAATTGAATGTAAAAATAGCTGTGACACACGGGGGTGTAACCGTCGGTGAAGATGGTGCAAGTCATCAGGCCATAGAAGATATTTCCTTAATGAGATCTTTGCCAAATATGACGGTAATCGTCCCATGTGATGCTATTGAGACGAAAAAAGCCGTATTTGCAGCGGCTGATATTGAAGGACCTGTATATATTAGAATAGCAAGGCCAGTTGCTCCAATAATAACTAAAGAAGAAGACAATTTTGAAATAGGGAAAGCTAAAGTCTTAAAAGAGGGTAAAGACGTATCTATTTTTGCCACAGGGCTAATGGTGGCTAAAGCTTTGGAAGCTGCTGTAACTCTAGGGGATAGGGGAATAGATGCAACAGTGATCAATATCCACACGATCAAGCCTTTAGACGAGGATCTTATATTAAAGGAAGTTGCGAAGACAAGTAAAGTTATTACCGTTGAAGAACATACGATCTTAGGTGGTCTGGGTTCTGCTGTGGCAGAAGTGCTTGTAGAAAAAGGAATGAAAGCACAAATGAAAAGGATTGGCATAAATGATACCTTTGGTCAGTCTGGGGATCCGGAGCAATTGCTGGAACACTATGGATTATCTGCGCAAAATATCGTAAAAGTTGCTGAGGAAATGGTTGAAAATCTTAAATAGAGATACTTATACATGATTGAAATCGTTCCTTTGCCGGCACTTAAAGGCAGAACGATTGACAAACATTCACATATGAAATACAATGGTTAAAGATAAACCATACAAAAGGAGCGATTTCATGCCACGTTACATATACGGTTTTCTGATTTCGATGGTTTTGGCATATATGATTACGCCGCAAGTAATGAAATTGGCTTGGAAAATAGGGGCCATCGACAAGCCTGGAGATGCTCGGCGTGTCCATAAAAAGCCCATGCCTAGGCTTGGAGGGCTTGCTATATACTTTGCCTTTGTAGTGGCAGGTTTGTTGATATTACCTATTAAGCAAGCATCTATACAGGGAATACTTCTAGGTGCTACCGTAATTGTAATTGTGGGCATTTTAGATGATGTATATAATTTACCAGCGAAGGTTAAACTATTAGGGCAAATTGCAGCAGCTGGTATTTTGATAATGTTTGACGTAAAAGTTCAGCTAATTACAAATCCATTTGGCGGAATGTTTATCCTGGGTAAATATGCCATTCCGGCTACCCTGTTTTGGATAGTGGGAATTACAAATACATTAAACTTCATTGACGGCCTTGACGGCTTGGCAGCCGGGATAGCAGCTATCGCTGCATTTACAATGATGCTTGTAAACCTTAGCTTGGAACAGATTGACGGAGTTTTGGTTATGGCAATTCTTGCAGGTGCAGCTATAGGCTTTTTGCCCTATAATTTTAATCCTGCTAAAATCTTCATGGGAGATACCGGTGCAATGTTTTTGGGCTTTGTCCTGGCAGCACAGGCTGTAGAAGGCGCTGTTAAAAGTGCAACTGCTATAGCCTTGATTGTTCCAATATTAGCTTTAGGGCTGCCTATTTTTGATACGGCATTTGCCATTTTGCGCAGATTTGTAAACGGTAAACCTATTATGCAGGCCGATAAAGGTCATGTTCACCATCGATTGATAGCTATAGGTTTATCTCAAAAACAGGCTGTGTTATTTATGTATGTAATAAGTATTTCTTTAGGCATATGTTCGCTTGTGCTAGCAATATTTGGCGTAAAACAGGCTATGATAGCCCTGGCTTTGGTGATTTTTATGCTATTGGTTAGCGTAAGGTATATAAATATAACTCTAGATGCTAAAAAATCAACCCATGGAATGTAAAGGGGAATAAGTCTTGGATAAAATAAAAATCTTATCGATTTTTGGAACTAGGCCTGAGGCCATAAAAATGGCGCCATTAGTTAAGGAGCTTAAGCGTAGAGATATTTTTCAATGCCAGGTGGCCATTACAGCTCAACACCGACAGATGCTGGATCAGGTGTTGAGCCTTTTTGGTATAAATGCAGATTATGATCTAAATATAATGACAGATAGGCAAACACTGTTTAGCATTACAACGAAATCCCTCTTAGGCTTGAGAGACGTTTTAGCTCATTCTAAGCCTGACATGGTTTTAGTCCATGGTGATACAACTACCACATTTGCAGGGGCACTAGCCGCTTTTTATAATGGAATCAAAGTAGGCCATGTAGAAGCAGGTCTTAGAACTTATAACAAATGGCTTCCATTTCCTGAAGAAATGAATCGAAAGCTTACCGGGGCTTTGGCAGATGTGCATTTTGCTCCTACACAGCAGGCTAAAGAAAATCTCCTACGAGAGGGTGTAGAGCCTAAAAACATTTTCATAACGGGGAATACAGTGATAGATGCTTTAAAGACTACGGTCAAGGAATATTATGTATTTTCAACTGAAATTTTAAATAAAATAGATTTTAAGAGCCAAAAAGTAGTTTTAGTGACAGCCCACAGAAGGGAAAATTTAGGCAAGCCTTTAGAAAATATCTGTCATGCAATTAGGAGATTGGCGGACAGTTTCTCGGATATCCTATTAGTATATCCTGTGCATCTTAATCCCGCCGTCAGAGACACTGTTTTTGACATTTTGAGTCATCATGAGCGCATAATGCTCCTTGAACCCTTAGATACCGATGAAATGCATAATCTAATGGCTAAGAGCTTTTTGATCTTAACCGACTCAGGAGGACTTCAGGAAGAAGCTCCGTCTTTAGGAAAGCCGGTGCTGGTTTTAAGAAATGAAACTGAGCGCCCGGAAGCTGTAAAGGCAGGTACAGTTAAGCTGATAGGCACAGACAGCGATACCATATTTAAAGAAGCTGCAAAACTGCTTGTAGATAAAGATGAATATGACCGAATGGCAAACGCCGTAAACCCATACGGTGACGGCAATGCTTCAATACGAATTGCAGATTTTTTGCTTTATTACTTTGGTAAAAAACAGGACAAGCCACAAGAATTTTGCATATAAGTTGCTTATTTATTTTTAGGTGCAGATGAGTGTTTAAGAAATATTTACCTTATCTACACCTAAAGTTTTATATAATACTTTTTTCGAAAAAAAACAGCTTGATTTTACATTTATTTTCCGCTAAAGTATAAAAGGTATGTACATATATTTTGCAACTTATATGAAAGGTGGCGATTCCTATTAACACGTCAAAGGTCCATGATGAAAACAAAACAGTTACAAAAGCCATACGGCCAGGGGACTATTTGCCTTTCGGTCAACTACTTATTCTTGGGCTTCAGCATGCATTTACAATGTTTGGTGCAACTGTGCTTGTGCCAATTATTACGGGTCTTAGTGTTAGTGTCGCGTTATTTACTGCAGGTCTTGGAACTCTCTGGTTTCATTTGGTCACAAACCGGAAAGTTCCTATATTTTTGGGTTCATCTTTTGCATTTATTGCTCCGGTAACACTTGTCGTTCAAGAAAAAGGAATTCCAGCAGCTCAGGGCGGTATTATCGTAGCTGGTTTACTTTACTGCCTAATGGCAGCTCTTATGTATTTCTTAGGTCCAAAATTTATGGAATCACTGCTGCCACCAATAGTTACTGGTCCTATTATTATGGTCATTGGCTTAAACCTGGCACCTACTGCCATACAAAGTGCCAGCGAAAATTGGCTCATAGCTATTGCCGTGCTTTTGGTTGTCGCATATGTTAACTTATATGTAAAAGGTTTTTTGAGAATGTTACCTGTCATTTCCGGAATTATTGTGGGATATATACTCTGTCTTTTTGCAAATATAGTGGATTTTACTCCCATCAGAGAAGCGGCATGGTTTGCCGTGCCGGACTTTTCATGGCCGGTATTCGACATGGCGGCTATAGGCTTAATAGCTCCGGTTGCTATCGCTTCTATGGTGGAGCACGTGGGTGATGTAATATCAGTTGGTGCCACGGTGGAACAAGACTTTGTCAAAGATCCGGGGCTTTCCAGAACACTCGTTGGCGACGGCATAGCTACTTCTTTAGCGGGTCTCTTGGGCGGTCCAGCCAATACAACATACTCGGAAAATACGGGAGTTTTGGCACTTACTCGGGTATGGAAACCCGAAGTTATGAGAGTTGCAGCCGGAGTTGCCATTTGCCTTTCCTTCGTGCAAAAGTTAGGTGCTGCCATAAGGACCATTCCCGCGCCCGTAATTGGAGGCATATCAATCGTTCTCTTTGGAATGATTGCCAGCGTTGGAGTGAGAACTGTCGTGGAAAATAAGATAGACTTTACCCAACCCCGCAACCTTTTCATCTCCAGCGTTATTCTGGTGGTAGGCATAGGCGGTGCTGTTATAAATTTTGGTGGGGGCTTACAAATTGGCGGTATGGGTTTGGCAGCTATCCTCGGTATAATATTAAATAAGGTATTGCCAAAAGAAAGTTGAGTTGCCTGTACCCTGATTAATTTTTTAAATTAAGAGGAACTTACGTGTCCTCTTTATTTTTTATCCATATGTTTCCACATATTTCCTAATAATTTCAAAGGAAATTATGGCATAATGTAGAATTGATAAAATGTCAGCTACCTCAAATCAAAGATAGCAGGGGAATAATATGGAAAAACATGAAAGCTTAAATCAGAGAATTATAAACATAAAACAAAATACTGAAGAAAAAAATCGTTTAATAGAAGAGTATAAGCCATTTATAGCTTCCACAGTAGAAAAACATCTGGGCAGATATGTAGAATATGGAATTGATGATGAACTTAGTATAGCGCTTATAGCCTTTAATGAAGCTATCGAAAAATATGACATACAAAAGGGCAGCTTCCTATCCTTTGCAAAAATTACAATAAAAAATAGGCTAATAGATTATTTTAGAAAGGAGCAAAAGCTTCGAGGCCAGATAGTCTGCGTGGAGCCGGATCAGCAAGAGGATGATGAAGAACTGGCAAATCTCTATGCTGCCGAATCCGTAAAAGAATATACAGAGGCGCAAAAAAGTGAGTTAAGGAGACTGGAACTTCAGGAGATCAAGAAGGAACTTGCCCAGTGGGGCATATCCTTTGCTGATGTGGCAAAAAGCTCACCAAAACATGAAAGCACCCGCCGCAGGTATTTAGCTGTTATAGATTTTATAATGAATAACCCTGATATGGCTGATATAATCAAAACTAAGAAGTATCTTCCAATACAAAAAATCGCTGAAGCCCTTAAAATACCCCGCAAGCAAATTGAAAGAGGCCGAAATTATATAGTAGCAGCAGTATTGATATTATCAGGTGACTATCAATTTATTAATGAATACATTAAGTGGAGGTGATAGCATTGAAGGCTATAATAGTGGATTTTGATGGAGATTATTTAATTGTCGCAAACAGCAGAGGCGACTTTAAAAGAATATACAACAATTACCCGGGTTGCCAGATCGGTGATGAAATAACAGTAAAAGAAAACATGGCCGTTCTTTTAAGATCAATGCTATCATCAAAAAAGGTTTTAACACTTGCAGCGTGTTTACTGTGTATGCTGATAACAAGTTATGGCATATATGGCTACATGAATCCTGTTACCTATGTGACCGTAGATATCAACCCTAGTGTTGAATTTTCCCTTAACAGATATGATGTAGTAAGAGGTGCTCGCGGCCTAAACGAAGAAGGTAAGATTATCATCGGCGATGGTCGGGAATACAAGAATATGAAATTTGATAAAGCATTAAATTTGGTGCTTTCTAAAGCTGTTGAAAGGGATTTTTTAAATAAAGATGCAAATACTGTAATGCTTACGGTATCTAATGTAAAAGATTCTATTTCATCTGACAAAAAAAAGCAATTAGAGGAAATTGCCAAAACCCAATTGAGCAATATAATTGAAAAAGAAGAGAAAGTCACTCCTACTGAGCAGCAAAAGCCTGATACCCTTGTCGAAAGCTCCAATACTAATGGAGCCAAAAATAATGTAAAGGATACAAATAAAAGTAAATTTAAAGTCATAGTTGAGGATACAACATATAAAAAGCACCAGGAAGCTAAGAAAAAAGAAGTGTCACAGGGTAAACTTTTATTATATGAAAAATTAAAGCAAGTTAAACCTGATGCGGCCCTAAGTCATGTCAAGGAAGCTTCTGTATCACAAATTCTTAGGGAAATCGAAAAGGTAAAACGAGAACTTAAAGACAAATCAGAAGCCAGGCCCAATGGCAACTCTAGTGATAAAAGAAAGCCGACAGATGAGGATAAAAAGCAGCAGTTGAAAAATATTAAACAGTTGGAAAACAGTATGAATAAACAGTTGAAGGATATACAAAAAGAAAATAAAGACGAATTAAAAGAAAAGATTAAAGAAACCAAAGAACAACTGAAAAATTATCGCAAAGAAATTAAAGATAATGTCAGCAGAGAAATCAAAAAAGAGTTAAAGGACAAAGAAGAGAATATAAATAAATCAGGTCAGCGTAAAAACAATCCCAGTGATAAGAAAAACGACAAAAGGCCAAGGGATTTCAAAAATGAGGCTAAAACAAAAAATAGAAACAAAAACAATAAAAATTAAATAAACATAGGGAGTAGGGAGTGTATCTCCCCATTATTTTTTTTCTGAAAATGCTTAAAGTAAAATTAGGTATTGCGAATGTGATACCTTTCACATATAATATAAACTAGATATATTGACAAACAAAAGACAAATTAAAATATAATTTGAATTATATTTATCAGTATTGTATAATCTATAGAAAAAAGATAAAAAATTTCCGCTATATTGTGGTTAATTGGAATAAATATGCACTACCTATAGTAGGTGGTAAGTGACGAGGCTTAATTGGGCAAGATTTTTTCAGTGGTAGCGCCTTTTTATTTATAGGCACTTTTAGGGAAAGGTATGGGGTTTTTACAAGTTAAAATCTTATATAATTTTTTCTATTTTCAAGGGAGGTGGTAGCTGTTGAAAGAGGCATTAGAAGATGTAAAAGCAGCTGAACAAGAAGCTAATAATATCTTAGCTGAAGCTGAAAAGGAAGCTAAAGCCATAATCGCAGAGGCTTCAAAAAGCGGAGAAGCTATGATTGAAGATGCTAAACTGCAAGGGAAAGAACAAAGCAAGAAACTAATCCAGCAGGCAGAAGCTGAAGCGGTAAAAACGGCTGAGTCCTTCAAGAAAGAGTGCCAAGAGCAAGTCGAGCACTTAAGGAAGATTTCCGCTGATAAGATGAACAAAGCGGTGGACATGATTTTAGAGAGGATTGTGAAGGTCCATGGCAATAGTTAACATGAAAAAAATGCACCTCCTGGGCCTAAAAAGAGAGAAAGAAAAAATCCTAAAAGCCTTGCAAAAAACGGGTATAGTTGAAGTAGTTGATTTGGTGGAAAATGATGTATCAGAAGATGCCGAAGAGCTAAGTGGTGAGGTGCAGGAAGTTAATCTAAACCAAGAACTTAATAAAGAATTGCTAGAGTTGGAAAATAAGCTAAATAATCTGAAATTTGGGATTGATTTTTTAAAACCATATGTCAAATCCACTAATCCTCTTATACACGGCAAACCGAACATTAAAAAAGATGAGCTGCTAGATATTCTCTCAAAAGAAAACGGTATTTTGGATAGCCTTCGGGCCATTTTTGAATTAGATAAGAAAATTTCGCAGCTTAAGGCAGAAGAATCAAAACTGTTAAATCAAATCGAAATGTTTTCGCCCTGGCGCTCCTTGGATATTCCTTTAGAACAATTGGGCGAAACCTCAAGGACTATTTTTACAGCGGCAGTAATGTCAAGAAAAGCCAGAGTGGAACTTGACAAAAAAATAGCCGAGGAGAGCCTTTTAGCACAAATTACTACCTTAAGTGAAAGCCAGGATGATGTGTATACGCTGGTCGTATATCACAAAGACCACAAAGAAAACATGGAAAGTTTATTTAAGGAGTATTCGGTAAACCTCCAAGATTTTGCAAATTTTGAGGGTACTCCTAAACAGCTAATCACCGCAGCTGAGACAAGACTTAAAAATATAGAAAATGACCGGGCAAATGTAAAAGAAGAGGCCAAAAGATTATCAGATAATATACGATATTTTGAGATTCTCTACGATTATTATACAGTTGAAAAGGACAGAAAAAGTGCCCTTTTGAAAGTGATGGATACTGATAAAACATTTTCGATGCTGGCTTGGCTTCCAGAGGAACACGAAGAATTGATAAAAAGCAAAATATTAAAAGTAACCGATACAGTCTATATGGAATTTAGCGCTCCATCAGATGAAGATGACATACCTGTGTTGCTTTCAAATGCCAAATTAGTCGAGCCTTTTGAAGTAATAACTGAATTATATAGTCTGCCTGATCCGAGGGGAATCGACCCAAATGTTTACATGGCTCCGTTTTTCTTCGTGTTTTTTGGAATGATGCTAAGTGACGCAGGCTACGGCATTATCATGAGCTTGCTGGCAGGATATGCGCTGTACAAGTTCAAACTGGTGGGCACTGCCAAAAAGTTTGCCGCTTTGGTTTTTCTCTGCGGCATATCAACGGTAATATGGGGAGCAATTTTTGGCGGGTGGTTTGGAGACTTGATTGCACTCAAGCCATTATGGATAAATCCCTTGAACAATCCCCTTTCAGTGCTCATATTGTCCTTTATTATGGGAATTGTACAGATATATGCAGGCATTATGCTAAGTGCATATAAAAACATCAGGGCAGGTCACGTAGCCGATGCAATAATGGATCAGGGATTGTGGCTGGTACTTTTGACAGGTCTTTTAATGTTTGCTATGCCACAGCTAATGCCGATAGGAAAGTACATGGCCATAATTGGTGCAGTTGGCCTGATATTGACCCAAGGAAGAGCCCAAACAAGCATAATTAAGAAATTCACATCTGGTGTATTGAGCTTGTATAATATAACCGGATATTTAAGCGATGTCCTGTCATATTCAAGACTGCTGGCACTGGGTCTTACTACGGGTGTTATAGCTACTGTTATAAACACTATGGCAAAAACAGTATCAGGCAGTTTCATAGGATATGTCGTAATGGTGCTGATTATTTTAGGCGGGCATGTATTCAATCTGGCCATAAACGTACTTGGTGCTTATGTTCACAGCAGTCGTCTGCAGTATATTGAGTTTTTTGGCAAGTTTTATGACAGCGGAGGAAGGGCTTTTGACCCGTTAAGAGTTAAAACAACTTATGTGGATTTAGAAGATATTTAAATAATAAAAAGTATAAAACTTTGGAGGAGGAGTATAAATGTCACTAACATTAGGACAAGTATTAGCTTTATTTGGTGCGGCATTAGCCGTAGGTCTACCTGGAATTGGATCTGCAAGGGGAGTAGGAATCGTCGGTGAGAGTGCCGCCGGATTAGTTACAGAAGATCCAGGCAAATTTGGTCAGGCATTGATTCTTCAGGCACTTCCTGGCACCCAGGGTATATACGGTTTCTTGGCAGGATTCCTTACCATCCAAAAAATTGGATTGCTAGGTGGTGGCTTGGTAAATTTGACAGCATATCAAGGTTGGCTCATCTTTGCTGCTTGTATGCCTATTACCATAGTTGGCTTTTTGTCAGCCATTTATCAGGGAAGAGTTGCTGCTGCCGGTATTGGCATTATATCTAAACGGCCTGAAGAAGTAGCTAAAGGTATCACCTTTGCCGCCATGGTAGAAACATACGCGGTACTTGCACTGCTTGCAACCATATTGATGCTGTTCGGCATCCAAATATAAGGGAGTGTTATACCATGGAGGGCATAGCGAAAATTAAAGAAAGGATTTTGAGTGAAGCCCAGGAACAAAAACAAAAGATTATTGAAGAGGCCAAGGCTGAAGCTCAGAATATAAAGAAACAATATGAGCATAAGGCGAAAGAGATACTAGATGGCATTTTGGATAAAGCGGCAAAATCTGCAGAAGAAAAGAAGCGCAGAATCCTTTCTATGGCTCAGCTTGAAAACAGGAAGGTACTATTACAAGCCAAACAGCAAATTATAGATGAAGTTTTTGAAAAAGCAAAAATTGCACTTAAAAAGATGCCCGATGAGGAATATCAGAAGTTGATTGCAAACATGCTCATAAACAGTGCTCTTGTCGGCAATGAAGAAGTAATCATCTCGGAACATGATAAAAACAGAATAACACCAGATTTTATTGAAAAAATCAACAGCACTTTACAAGGCATGGGCAAACAAGCAGGTCTCAAACTTTCTGAAACTTACGGGCAGATGATAGGTGGCTTTATACTAAAATCCCAAGACTTGGAGATAAACAGTACTTTTGATTCCCTTATAAATATGGGAAGGGAAGAACTGGAAACAGAAATTGCCAAAATACTTTTCGAGGAGTGATTAAATGGCAAAAGACACAGATTTTCTATATGTTTCAGCGCGTATAAAATATCTGGAAAGCAAACTCCTCGGCAAAAATGATATCGAACGCATACTTGATGCCCCGGGAACGGATGAAGCACTTAAAATATTAAGTGATTCCGAATACGGCAGCGATATAGCAGAAATGGAAAATATATATGAATTTGAAAATGCCCTGGGCAAAAGCATGCTTCGCACAATCAAAACCTTAAAGGAATCTTTTAAAGACCATGAGATTATAACGTTCTTTACACTAAAAAATGATTTTCACAATTTGAAAGTAATTATTAAGGCGATGATTTTAGGCAATGATAATATGTATCTTTCTCATTTAGGCGAAGTTCCCCCTGAAGAAATAAAAAAATATGCTGAAGGGGAAACTAGTGCCAGTATACCTGACAGCCTAAAGGTAGCCTATCATAGAGCAATGGAAGCCTATGAATTGACAAAAGACCCTCAACAAATTGATTTCGTTTTGGATCAAGCCCTTTTTGATGAAATGGGCAAAATAGCTGATAATTTAAGAGATGCCTTTTTGAAAGAGTATTTAACTGCGCTAGCAGATTTAACAAATATCAGAACAATGATGAGACTAAAAAAAATGGACGGGGATATTCGAACACTTGACAATGCTTTAGTCGGTGGTGGAAGCTTGCCGAAAGTATTTTTTAGAGAGAAATTTTTGGAAAGCAGTCAAAGCCTTATTGAGGCTCTCGATGCTACTCCTTACCAACAGGTTGTATCTGAAGGTATTACCCATTGGGATCAGACAGGCAGCCCATCAGTTTTTGAAAAACTGATGGACAATTACATGATTTCATTGGCAAGACGAGGCCTTTACAAGCCCTTTGGGTCTGAAACAGTTATAGGCTATTTGGCTGCCAGGGAAAACGAGATGAAACTTCTTAGGATTATAATGGTGGGAAAGATTAACGGCATACCTTCTGATATGATAAGGGAGCGATTGAGAAATGTCTATGTATAAAATTGCTGTTGTAGGAGATAAGGATACGGTATTGGCATTTAAGTCTTTAGGAGTCGACATCTTTCCCGTCTTAAATGAAAAGGAAGCTAATTTTACAATCACGAAGCTTGCTAAGGAAAATTATGCGGTCATTTTTGTTACGGAGCAGGTTGCCAAGGAAATCCCGGAAAAGATAGCCCAGTACAGGAATCAGATGATTCCGGCTATTACCTTAATCCCGAGTAACCGGGGCACCCTTGGAATTGGAATAGGAGAAGTGAAAAAATCCGTGGAAAAAGCCATTGGAGTGGATATCTTATTTGGAAGAGAGGGAGAGGAATGACAAATGGTGTAGTTGTTAAGGTTTCCGGTCCCCTCGTTGTGGCAACGGGACTGCCCCAAGCTAAAATGTTTGACGTAGTCAAGGTGGGCCAACAGGGCCTTATCGGTGAGGTTATAGAAGTTCACGGCGAAAAACTCTCTATACAGGTTTACGAGGAAACATCAGGAATAGGTCCCGGGGATCCGGTGGTCTCAACAGGTGTTCCCCTTAGCGTTGAACTAGGACCGGGAATGCTGGAGGGGATATTCGATGGAATCCAACGCCCCCTCAATGTAATTGAAACCATGGCAGGAAGTTTTATCACAAGAGGTATTGACATACCCGCCCTTAATCGGGAGAAAAAGTGGGATTTTGTCCCCACTGCAAAAAAAGGCCAGAGGGTTACAGGTGGTGATATCCTTGGCACGGTACAGGAAACGGTGATAGTGGAGCACCGAATTATGGTGCCGCCGGGGATATCAGGCGAAATAGTAGAAATTTACGAAGGAAGCTTTACCGTAACAGATACTGTTGCAAGGGTAAAAACCGACAGCGGCAACATTGTAGATGTTTCGATGATGCAAAAATGGCCTGTAAGAAAGCCACGGCCATATGGTGAAAAACTTCCGCCTCAAGAGCCCATGGCAACAGGTCAAAGGGTCATCGACACATTTTTCCCTGTAACAAAAGGTGGAACGGCATGTATTCCCGGACCTTTCGGCAGTGGCAAAACAGTAGTACAGCATCAGCTGGCAAAATGGGCAGATGCAGAAATTGTAGTTTACATCGGATGCGGCGAGCGCGGCAACGAGATGACCGACGTTCTTTTGGAATTCCCCGAGCTTACTGACCCTAAAACCGGGGAGCCACTGATGAAGAGAACAGTCCTCATAGCTAACACATCAAATATGCCGGTTGCAGCCCGTGAAGCTTCCATATACACAGGTATAACCATTGCTGAGTACTTCAGAGATATGGGTTACAGCGTAGCGCTGATGGCTGACTCCACATCGCGCTGGGCAGAGGCCCTTAGAGAAATGTCTGGTCGTCTTGAGGAAATGCCCGGTGATGAAGGATATCCTGCATATCTTTCCCGAAGGCTTGCAGAGTTTTACGAAAGGGCAGGTAGAGTTATTACCCTAGGCAGTGAACAAAGAGAAGGTGCTGTAACTGTAGTCGGTGCTGTTTCACCGCCCGGCGGTGACCTTTCAGAACCTGTAACTCAGGCAACCCTTAGGGTAGTAAAAGTATTCTGGGCACTGGACGCTTCACTGGCATATGCAAGGCATTTTCCTGCTATCAACTGGCTGACCAGTTATTCGCTGTATTCCGATAAAGTTGAAGATTTTATGAACCAAAACATTTCACCAGACTGGAAAAACTTGCGTAGCGAAGCAATGCGCCTCCTGCAGGAAGAGTCCAACTTACAGGAAATTGTGCGACTGGTAGGTATTGATGCCCTTTCAATAAAAGACAGGCTTATACTGGAAGTAGCTCGGTCAATCCGAGAAGACTTTCTGCATCAAAACGCCTTCCATGAAGTTGACACGTATACTTCTTTGAACAAACAATATCGGATGCTAAAGCTTATCCTAATGTTCTATGAAGAAGCTCAGAAGGCCATAGATAAAGGCGTAGTGTTCTCTGAAATCGAAAATTTACCGGTTAGAGAGCGCATAGCTAGGGCAAAGTATTTAGACGAAAAGGATATAAAAGTTTTCGATGAAATCGAACAAGAGCTTAAGCAGCAGGTTGAAAAGCTGATGGAAGGGGGGAATCTGAATGATTAAGGAATACAAAACTGCCCGAGAAATTACCGGTCCATTGATGATGGTTGAAAACGTCGAAGGTGTAAAATACAATGAACTGGTAGAAATTGAGACAGCATCCGGTGAGATACGCAGAGGCCAGGTGCTGGAAGTCGACGGAGATAAAGCATTGGTTCAGCTCTTTGAAGGCTCCACCGGTCTTAACATAAATGACTGTAAAATAAGATTTTTGGGCAGGAGCATTCAGCTGGGAGTTTCTATTGATATGTTGGGAAGAGTCTTTGACGGTTCCGGAAGGCCTAAAGACAACGGGCCCAAGATAATTCCCGAAAAACGCCTCGATATTGATGGAAGCCCCATAAACCCAACAGCTCGAGACTATCCGTCTGAGTTTATCCAGACTGGAATCTCCGCTATTGACGGATTAAATACACTGGTTCGTGGTCAAAAGCTTCCCATATTTTCAGGATCAGGTTTGCCCCATGCACAGCTTGCGACTCAAATTGCAAGGCAGGCTAAGGTGCTTGGAACTGACAGCAAATTTGCTGTAGTATTTGCGGCAATGGGTATTACCTTTGAAGAAGCCGATTACTTTATCTCAGATTTTAGACGGACCGGGGCTATTGATCGGTCTGTGCTTTTCATAAATTTAGCTGACGACCCGGCTATTGAGCGTATATCTACGCCTAGAATGGCACTTACCTGTGCTGAATTCTTAGCCTTTGAAAAGGACATGCACGTTCTGGTTATTTTAACTGATATGACCAACTACTGTGAAGCACTTCGAGAAGTATCAGCTGCTAGAAAAGAAGTGCCTGGCCGCCGAGGCTACCCGGGATATCTGTATACCGACCTTTCTACAATTTACGAAAGGGCAGGTCGTCTCAGAGGCAAAAAAGGCTCCATTACACAGATACCGATTTTGACAATGCCTGAAGATGATAAGACCCACCCAATTCCAGACCTGACTGGCTATATTACCGAAGGTCAGATAATCTTGAGCCGAGAGCTTTACAGAAAAGGCGTAATGCCACCTATCGATGTATTGCCTTCTCTGTCAAGGTTAAAGGACAAAGGTATAGGCAAAGGGAAGACCAGGGAAGATCATGCCGATACGATGAACCAGTTGTTTGCTGCATATGCCAGAGGTAAGCAGGCCAAAGAGCTGGCAGTTATCCTTGGCGAAGCTGCACTGAGCGACACAGACAAACTCTTTGCACAATTTGCCGATGAATTTGAAAAGCGGTATGTCTCCCAAGGCGAAAATGAAGATCGAAGCATAGAAGAAACCCTGAACTTGGGGTGGGAACTTTTGACAATTTTACCTAAGGCAGAACTTAAGCGAATTAGAGACGAGTATATTGAAAAATACCTGCCTAAAAAAGGAGAAGAGTAAAGATGCAAACTCGGGTAAATCCAACCCGGATGGAGTTAACCAGATTAAAGAGGCAGATAGTTACAGCCCGGCGTGGCCATAAGCTGCTAAAAGATAAGCAGGATGAGTTGATAAAAACATTTATCGAAATGGTCAAAGAAAACAAAAGACTGCGGGAAGAAATCGAGAAGGATTTAGAAATGGCTTTTCGCAACTTTACAATGGCACGCAGTCAAATGCCCCAGGAAGTGCTGGAAGAAAGCCTGATGATTCCATCTGCCCGCATAAGCATTGATATAGGCAAACAAAATATAATGAGCGTAAACGTGCCTAAGATTAAAATCAATAAAGAAGAAGGCAGCAACATATATTCATATGGCCTTGCCACGACGTCGGCAGAGCTTGACAGCGCTATAACTATACTGTCAGGAATGTTAGATAAGATGTTGAAACTAGCCGAAATCGAAAAAGCCTGTCAGCTTATGGCTGATGAAATCGAGAAGACCCGCCGTAGGGTTAATGCTTTAGAGTATGTTATGATTCCTTCTATGGAAGAAACCATCAAATTCATAACTATGAAACTGGATGAAAATGAACGCAGCAACATAACGCGACTTATGAAAATCAAACAAATGGTAATGGAAGGTTAATTATTGAATTGTTAAGGTGAATCAAAAGGGAAAAATCCCTGCAGATTCACCTTTTTTATTGTGAAACATCAATGTGCTTGG
The DNA here is from genome assembly GCF_021991635.1 of Tepidanaerobacter sp. GT38. GTDB lineage: Bacteria > Bacillota > Thermosediminibacteria > Thermosediminibacterales > Tepidanaerobacteraceae > DTU063. Next base: position 21,223 of record NZ_JAFFJA010000040.1, on the reverse strand, counting down.
TTACAAGAATAATCAACGTTTACTTGGTATTTTTGAAGCGCCTTCAAATTAAGATAATATTTCTGCAGCCTAAATCTAAGGCCCCACAAAGCCCCTCACTGCTAAAACAGCGGTGAGGGGCATTTTAAGTTGTAGTATTACTAACTTGTAATACCGAAAAAAATGTTATTAAAACAGCTTTTTCACGAAAATAAGTCATCAAATGCAAAAAATATATTTTTCTAATAGACAAAAACAGGCAGGATTCATTGAAGGAAATATATGGAACACACTCGAATTTTTAAAGAAATAATTAAGAGCATCTATTAGGTTGTTTAAGTAGGATTTTAGTCCAATTAATATATATTTCAATGAGAAAAGTCAGCATAATATTAAACAAAGGGGTAATAATTTTAAATGAAAGGCATAATTTAAATTATGTTTATAAATTTGGGAGGCTATTTTATGAAGCTTATAAAAATCGTTGTCGCCATTATTTTAATTATGTTGATGACTCCGAGTGTGGCTTTTGGCACGGAAAATGAACAATTTTTACTGGAAGCATTTGAAGTGGCAGGAGCAAATGCAGAAATGATGGACATAGTGGATTGGTCTGTGATAAACAGAGAGTTCCTTGATTTTCCCCAGATGGAACAGTACCGCGATAAAATTTTGCATATTTTTGACGCAAAAGGGAAAATATTTGATGAAACGCAGGAAAACAGCAAAATATATCGAATATTAAATACTAGGGCAAAACTAGATTCTGATACATTTTTACAGATTATTCTACAATCGGTGCATTTGCCGGAAGAATATGAAAAGGAGCCCCAAACATACCTGGTAATAAGTGTCAGCGGCAAGAAACTGGATAAATTTGTTGACTACGGGCAAAAAGTTCAAGAAGCTGTAGTTTTATTAAACGGTAAGTCAGAAATTGCCTCTTGTCTTACTGGGTCATTTAATGGTAAACTAGATGAGGCCAAGCATAAACAAGTTCTTGAGAATATTAAGGGATTTCTTGAAATGTCAGATACAGCAAAAATGGAAGACGAGTATACTTTTAGTTTCATGGGATACAGTCCATTACTAACAAATGGTATACAGATATTAGACAAAACTTATAATGTACACATCGCAATGAGATATAACTTAGAAGACGATAAGACATATATATGGATAGGATCACCAGTTATTTCATTAGAATATTAAAAGATTTTACTGAAAGTAGTATTATAGACTATCGGAGGGGAAATCGTTGTCAAGCATTGTCATTGAAGGAGGCAGGCCGCTTGTAGGTACTGTCAAAATCAGCAGTGCCAAAAATGCAGTACTGCCTGTTCTCGCTGCCTCACTGCTAACTGAATCACAATGCATTATCGAAGATGCGCCTGAACTTGAAGATGTCAAAGTTATGATAGAGGTTTTAAAATCTTTGGGAGCTAGAGCCCAACGAGAAGGAGATTCTATAAAGATTACTGCTAGCGAAATTAATTCTTTTGAGGCCCCCTACGATTTAGTTCGAAAAATGAGGGCTTCTTTTTTGGTAATGGGTCCGCTGCTTGCAAGAAAAGGACGAGCAAGGATATCCATGCCGGGTGGCTGTGCTATCGGCTCAAGGCCTATAGACTTACATTTAAAAGGTTTTGCAGCATTAGGAGCTGAAATTGAATTAGGCCATGGATATGTAGAAGCCAAATGCAAAAAGCTTACGGGATCCACTATCTACTTGGATTTTCCGAGTGTAGGAGCAACGGAAAATATAATGATGGCTGCTGCCTTGGCCGAAGGACAGACGACCATTGAAAATGCAGCTAAAGAGCCTGAAATAATCGATATAGCCAATTTTTTAAACAGCATGGGAGCAAAAATCCGAGGGGCAGGCACCGATATTATAAAAATAGAAGGTGTCAAGGAACTTTCCGGTATTTCATATACAGTTATTCCTGATAGAATCGAAACCGGCACTTTTTTAGTGGCTGGAGCCATAACCGGAGGGAATATCCTACTGGAAAATGTAGTGCCTGAACACCTAAAACCGGTAATTGCCAAGCTCATGGAATGCGGCGCTACCATTATCGAAGAGCCTGAAGGCCTTCGAGTGATTGGCAATGGCAGGCCAATGGCGTCAGATGTGAAGACCATGCCATATCCCGGATTTCCAACGGACATGCAGGCTCAGATTATGGCCTATTTAAGTACTGCTCTCGGGACGAGCATGGTTATAGAAACGGTTTTTGAGAATCGCTTTATGCATGTAGAAGAACTAAAGCGCATGGGTGCCAAAATAAAGATTGAAGGAAGAAGTGCTGTCATAGAAGGTGTAGAAAAGCTTTCCGGTGCACCGGTAAAAGCCACCGACCTAAGAGCTGGAGCAGCTCTGATTTTAGCGGGGCTTGCCGCAGAAGGCACTACCAAGGTAATGAACACATACCACATTGACAGGGGTTATGTAAATATCGTAGAAAAGCTACAAAATTTAGGTGCAAGCATTAAAAAAGTTGATTAAAATACGGGTATACGGGTTCACAGGAACCCGTATTTTTTTATAATCATATATCCCTCATGTGTCTAATAAAAATATAATATTCAGTTTATGTTTTGGAGGGGTTTAATGAAGGGGGCAGGATACTACATAATTTTTTTTATGATTCTTATCATCATTGTTGTGCCAGCGGGAGTGGTAAGGGGCTGTAAACCGATACGGCCTCAAAGCCCTGGTGAATCCGAAAGAATAAAGCAGGCTGCTGATAGTGAAACTATCAGCCTTTACATAAATTCAACCGGAAAAATAGAACATCTACTTTTAGAGGAATATGTAAAAGGGGTAGTCGCTGCTGAAATGCCTGCCAGCTTTAATATTGAAGCAATTAAAGCACAGGCAGTGGCAGCCAGGACATATGCCTATAAAAGGTGGAGGGCAGCTTCCGGCAAAGGCTGCAGCTTACATCCAGGAGCAGATATATGCGATGAACCTACTCACTGTCAGGCTTGGATTACCAAAAGTGAAATGTTGAAAAAGTGGGGGATTTTTTCATATTATCACTATTACAGCAAGATAAACCAAGCGGTAAACGCTACAGCAGGTATGATCATACTTTATCAGAACGAGCCAATTGACCCACTGTTTTTTTCAACTAGCAATGGTAAAACTGAGAATTCTGAAGATGTTTGGGAAAATCGGGTTCCTTATCTTAGAAGCGTAGAAAGTCCCGGAGAGGAAAATTCACCGCATTTTGTTTCTGTTAAAGAAATCCCCGTGGACCTGGTTGTATCGCGCCTTAAAGAAAAGTGGCCTGATATTGTCATCGACAGTAAAAATCCGGAAAGGCAGTGGAAGGTAATCGAATTTAGCGCTGGGGGCAGAATTAAGACAATGCAGATGGGAAACAAGGTTATCAAAGGTACAGAGTTTAGGCAGCTTTTTGAACTAAAGTCCACAGACTTTAAGTGGGAAAGATCAGGCAAAAATATAAAAATTACATGTAAGGGTTTTGGTCACGGAGTCGGCATGAGCCAATATGGGGCCAATGCTATGGCAAAAACTGGAGCCAATTACATAGATATAATAAAACATTACTATTCTGGTGTAGAAGTTAGAAAGATGCAAAAAAAGTAACAAATTGAGGATCAAAATGTATATTGAGGAAAATACTGGTCATAATATAGATGAGGTGATTCATTATATGTACAGATTGAGATGGCCAGTAAATTTTTCCTCAATTTTTAAATGGATAAAAGACAAATTTACTGTGCTTTTAAGCGCTAAACCAATTAAGCGCATAAGAGAACTGCCTAAAACAGCAGTGCTGGCTGTTGTCTTAATTACACTTTTAATAGGTGCCAACAGTGTATTCTGGTGGTACAGAGCTACCCACGGAGGCTTTGACTTTAGCCAGGAGCCTGAGGAAGAAATAACCAATGAGTGGGAAGTCGATATGAACGAGCAGGGCCTTGATGAAGAAGAACTGCGAAAACAATATGCTTCAATAACTCCTATCGAAAATCAAAATGAAACTCAAGAGATAGTAGAGACTTCCTCTGAAGAAACAGAACCTGAACAAAAACAGGATGAAGCGCCTACTGATGAGCCTATTAACACCCAACCAGAACCTGAGACAAAACCCGAAACAAAACCGAAGGAAACAGCTCAGGTTTCTGCTCTGTCTACCATGGCAATGCCTACTGTGGGAAAAGTTATAACAGCTTTTGCTATGGATACCTTAGTGTATTCAAAAACGCTGGAGCAATGGAATACCCACAACGGCATTGATATAGCAGCTGACCTGGGGTCACCAGTTAAAGCGGCTATGGAAGGGATAGTTGCTGAAGTCAAAAACAATGACCCCAGGTTAGGCGTAGTGGTCATTTTGGACCACAGCGGTGGCATTCAAACACTCTATGGAAACCTTCAATCAGATAAACTGGTGAAAAAGGGAGACAAAATAGAAAAGGGTCAGGTAATAGGAGCTGTAGGTCAAATGGCACCCTTTGAGATCGAAGATCCCCCGCACCTACACTTTGAAGTAATAAAAGACGGCAAAAATATAAATCCTGAACAGTATCTCCCCAAACTCAATTAACTATTTACAGTGCGGCCATAAGGCCGCTTTTTTTGCTATACAACAACTTAATAACTTAGGTGCCAGGCAAGTCGTACGAAAGCAGGGCAAAATTGCCCGCTTTTTTTTGTGCAACATAATTATTTATTTCCCTTCTATAAATGCATGTTGCGTCATATATATTTACTAAAACTGCTTAGAGGGGGAGCTGCCGTGAAGGATTACATGAGGGAAAGAATTCTTGAAATTGCAGACTATATTATTGAAACTAAGGCTACCGTTAGGCAAGCCGCCAAAGTCTTCGGAGTGTCAAAGAGCACTGTACATAAAGACATGACGGAACGACTTTTAGAGATAAATCCAGAAAAGGCAAAACTTGTAAAGAAAGTCTTGGAATATAACAAATCCCAACGGCATATTAGAGGTGGAAGAGCCACAAAGAAAAAATACCTTAGCCTGAATTAAGGAAAAAGGAGGATTTTTACAAAAAATGTAGAATTAAGTCCTAAATGCGTAAATTTGACAGGAGGAAGTAAGAATTTCATGGATATAGGTATAGATTTGGGAACTGCTTCAATACTAGTTTATGTTAAAGGCAAGGGAATAGTGCTCCAAGAACCTTCCGTAGTAGCTATGGATAAATCTACCGGCAAGTTGTTGGCTGTAGGCGAGGAAGCCCGCAAAATGATTGGGCGCACTCCTGGCAATATAGTGGCGATTCGACCCTTGAGAGAAGGGGTTATAGCCGATTACTCCACAACAGAAATTATGCTTAAGTACTTTTTGAATAAAGTGGCACCACGCAGAATATTCCGTCCAAGGATGATGGTCTGTGTCCCTGCGGTAATTACTACGGTTGAAAAACGAGCAGTAATCGAGGCTGCCAATGCTGCAGGTGCCCGCCAAACATATCTTATAGAGGAGCCTATAGCAGCTGCCATAGGTGCAGGTTTGGATATATCCAAGCCTTTTGGTAGTATGGTTATAGATATTGGTGGTGGAACTACTGATATCGCCGTCCTGTCATTGGGAGGCATAGTTTGCGGTGAATCTTTAAGGGTTGCCGGAGACAAGTTTGATGATGCTATAGTAAGATATGTAAAGAAAGAATTCAATCTAATGATTGGCGAAAGGTCTGCCGAAGAAGTTAAGATTAACATAGCCAATGTCTTTCCTGAAAGTGACGAAGATAAAGCCGCTTCAATGGAAGTTAGAGGTCGCAGTTTGATCAGCGGTCTACCGCAAAATGTTACAATAACTGCAGCTCAGACATGTGAAGCGTTGCAAGAACCGGTAGAACAAATTATAAATGCCATTTTCAGCGTGTTAGAAAAGACTCCGCCGGAACTTGCATCTGATATCAGTGAAAAAGGTATAGTAATGACCGGCGGCGGTTCTCTGCTGAAGGGTATGGATAGATTGATCAGCCTCAGAACCGGTATTCCCGTTACTATTGCTGAAGACGCGGTTTCTTCAGTTGCTATAGGTGCTGGTAAGGCTTTAGAAAATTTGGACAAGCTTGGACCCCATGCTATATATACCAAATAGCTCTTTTATCAGGAGGTGATAAATTGATAAGAGGTCTATACACCGGAGCATCTGGCATGCTTGTTGAGATGGCAAGGACAGATGTAATATCAAACAACATGGCAAACGTAAACACTACGGGCTTTAAAAAAGATAGGGCAATTTTTAGGGCTTTTCCGGAGATGAACATACATCGAATCCACGATCCTGTACCGGTCGGCATTGACAAGGTAGTTGATCCTAGGCCTTTCATCGGCATGCTAGGTACAGGTGTAATGTTAGATGAAATAAATACTGATTTTGCCCAAGGATCTTTTAAGACCACTTCAAATCCTCTTGATTTGGCCATAAGAGGCGAAGGCTTTTTTCAAGTGCAAACTCCTGATGGCATAAGGTACACCCGAGACGGCAGCTTTACCTTAAACAGAGACCGCTATATAGTAACAAAAGACGGTTATTATGTGTTGGGCAATAACGGGCCTGTGCAACTTACGCAAGAGGGCGACATAGTCATAAGTGAGCAAGGAGAAATCTTTGTCAATGAAGAGTATGTAGACAGATTAAATACAGTTACTTTTGTCGAAACAAATCAGCTTCAAAAACAAGGTGATAACATGTACATTTCCGATGTGCCACCTATACCGCTTCAGTATGTGCAAATTGCCCAAGGTGCTTTAGAAGAGGCAAATGTAAATATTGTTTCGGAAATGGTCAATTTAATCAGCGCTTTTAGAGCATATGAAGCTAATCAGAAGGTCATTCAAACCCATGATGCTACATTGGACAAGGCAGTAAACGATGTAGGGAGAGTTTAATTTTAGGGCCGGACTGAATTTTCAGGGGCCCTCCACTGCTGAACGACTGATGCAGTGAAAGATCATAGGAGGGATGTAATATGATGCGTGCACTTTGGAGTGCAAGCAGCGGAATGCAAGCACAGCAGCTTAGTGTTGATATTATTTCCAATAACTTGGCAAATGTTAATACAACAGGTTTTAAGAAAAACCGCGCCGAATTTAAGGATTTAATATATGAGACATTGCGCAGGCCAGAAAGTCCCGATTTATTGCCCGGTGCTGCAGCTCCTGTAGGGCTGCAAGTAGGTCACGGTGTTAGACCTAGTGCTACTGCCAGGGATTTTAGCGAAGGTAACCTTCAACCTACAGACAATCCTTTAGATGTAGCTATTGAAGGGCCTGGCTTTTTCATGGTAGAAAGGCCAGATGGCAGCCTTGCCTTTACCCGCGACGGTTCATTTAAATTGTCATTAGATGGAACGGATAGAATCCTAACTACTTCTAATGGGTATTATGTTTTAGATGAAAATGAAAGCTACATAATTATTCCTGAGGAATATACCGATATTAGCATTTCCGCAGACGGCATGATTACGGCAGTTGCAGAAGATGGGACAGTAGAAGAACTTGGCCGCATCGGGCTTGTGAAATTTTCAAATCCTGCTGGTTTGCTGGCAGTTGGCAACAACCTTTATGAAGCAACCGAAGCTTCCGGAGAACCCATAGTTAAAGACGATGATCAAGCTCCTGGCTACGGTACTTTGCTTCAAGGTTATTTGGAAATGTCAAACGTAAAAGTTGTGGAAGAAATGGTAAACCTTATTGTTGCTCAAAGAGCTTACGAAGTAAACACCAAAGCTGTACAAACTGCAGATGAAATGCTGGCTCAGGCTAACAACCTAAGGCGGTAGGAGAATAAAATATGGAAATGATGAGGAGTAATTTAGTTTTATCCCAAATATATCGGCCCGAAGCAACTCTAGCAAAGGCAGAAAGCCAAGATAAAGAAAAGCTTAAAGAAGTCTGCCAGCAGTTTGAATCAATATTTATAAACTACATGTTAAAATCCATGAGAGCTACTGTGCCGGATGGCGGTCTATTTGACAAAGGCGTAACTTATGATATTGTACTGTCAATGCATGATCAGGCTTTGGCTGAGGAGATTTCCTTAAATGGTGGAATTGGCTTGGCCAAGCAGCTCTATGAAGAACTTTCAAAATATGTTTGAACTCATTTGCAAAAAATAAAAGGGACGAACAATTTGTTCGTCCCTAAATGATTTAAAAGGCTTTTTTGGGTCGAAGTATATTTAAAACATTGATTGAATTTGATAAATAAAATATATCTTTGAAAAGGATGGTGGCTATGCTCAACATTGAAGAAATAAAAAAAATCCTTCCCCATAGATACCCATTTTTATTGGTAGACAAAATTTTAGAACTAGAAAAAGGCAAAAGGGCTGTAGGTATTAAAAACGTTTCAGCTAATGAGGAGTTTTTTCAGGGTCACTTTCCGCAAAAGCCCGTAATGCCCGGAGTGCTCATAGTTGAAGCACTGGCTCAAGTTGGAGCTTGCGCTATTTTAAGCTGTGAAGAAAACCAGGGCAAAATAGCACTTTTTGCCGGAATTGACAAAATGAGATTTAAGCGACAGGTAATACCAGGTGACCAGCTTCGACTTGAAGTGGAGCTTACCAAGGTAAAGGGCAGTATCGGAAAAGGGAAAGCTTTGGCTACCGTCGATGGAGAGATTGCAGCAGAAGGTGAATTGATGTTTGCTATTGTAGAAAATTAAGTTTTAGGATAAATGGGGAGCAAGCGGGAAAAATAATCAGTAAGGAAAAGAATTGCCTAAAGCTTTGGGTAAATTTTCTTACTGAGGTGAAGGAAATGTTTCATAGTAGAGGCCCTAAAATATTTGCTGCCCCAGCAGTAATACTTATTGTTGCCTTAATTATTTTAAATTTTGCAGCCGGTTGCTCCAGAAGCCCAGCCAAATCACCTCCCAAGAGCACTGAATCGCAAAAAAAGGAGTCCCAGGCACTAAAAGAGCTGCAGACGGACATAGAGTTAATAATAAAGGAGTATGAAAAAGTATACCTGATGCAGACTGCACCTCCTCCGAAGGCTCCCGAAGCTGAACAGAAAAAGGAAGATGAACAAAAGGGCCAAGACAAGGAGCAGCAAAAATCTGGGCAGGGGGATGCAAGCTCAAATAAAGAACAGGAAGGCAAGCAGGGCCAGCAGGAGTCTTCTCAAAATCAGGCTGGTGCCCCACCTCAACCTGACTGGCCAAAATTTGAACAGGATATTGCCAGAATTCATGAGCAGTGGAACAGCTTCCAGGCAGAAGCTGTAAAAAGCGGCGCCACTTCTGGGATGATAGGTGAATTTAGCGATACTCTAAATCAGCTCACCATGACCTTGACGAGACAGGAATTATATCAAGGCCTGTTGTTGATCAACGACCTATACGGCAAAACGGTAGATTTTGAAAAGCTCTTTAAGACCAAATCTCCTCCTGAAATAAGGAAAGTGCTCTATTATGGCAGGATGGCTGCTTATAAAATATTAAACAATGACGAAATTGGAGCCCAGGATGCTATGAGCAATGCCCTTGCTTCCTGGGAGAGCGTAAAATTCCAGGTGGAAGACACAAATGAGGCCACAAAGGTTCAGTTTTCCTTGGACGAACTGAGCCAGGCCATAAAGGAAAAAGACCCTAACCTCATAAAAATCAAGGCCCAAATAGCTGAAAAAAATGTCCAGGATGTCATGAAATCCATAGAGGAAAGCAAAAAAGAATAGCCATAAAGCCCCTGAAAAAGCATAGGCAGGGGCTTTGCTGTTTGGAAGAAGCTTGAAAAAAGACGAAATAATTTCACAAACTGGCAGGATTTCCATCGCCCTTTAAAGAATAAATGATTTAAGGTTGTCATAGGGGGTGGAAAAATGCAATTTTATTTGATTGGAGGTCTAATTTTTGCATTTCTTGTAGCCATCTTTGCCCTGTGGAATGCAACGGAAATTGTAGTGAGATTCCCCTTGTTGGGGCAATTTACAACATCGCTGGCTTTAGTTATTATAGGATCTGCCATTTTAGGAGCCTTGAGCGTTACGATTTTTAGCGTAATAAGGCATATAAAGTTGAACCTTCAGATAAAGAAGCAGGCAAAGACCATCAAAGAGTACGAACAGATCATCGACAAGCTAAAGGTCCAGGTCGAAAAAAGTCAACCAGGGGAAAAGAGCGACACTGCTGAAACTAGCGAGCATTTGTTGCAATAGCATGGCTAAATATGATAATATATAGGCATCAACTTCATAAAAAGAGCAATGAACGGGTGCAGTAGTTACTTCGGGTTACAATAAAGAGAGCGGTCCGGCGGGTGAAAGGGCCGCAGCACCGAAAGTGGCGAATTACGCCCGGGAGTGTCCGATTTTTCGGCGGTGATCGTCACCGTTATCATAATGAGGCATCTTTGAGATGCGAATTAAGGTGGTACCACGGGTTTCCTCGTCCTTAAAAGACTTGGAAGCCCTTTACTTTTATAAAGAATTTTAAGGAGGACACATAAAGTGCAGAACGTATACGATGTTTTAAAGGAAAGAGGATTTATAGAACAGGTCACCCATGAAGAAGAACTTCGTGAGCTTTTGGGCAAGGAGAAGGTGGTGTTTTATATTGGCTTTGATCCCACTGCCGACAGCCTTCACGTTGGACATCTTCTCCCCATGATGGCCATGGCTCACATGCAAAGGGCAGGCCACATTCCGATTGCATTGCTGGGCGGCGGAACTGCCATGGTGGGAGACCCTTCCGGCAGGACGGATATGCGCAAAATGCTGACCTTAGAACAGATCCAGCACAATGCAGAGCGGTTCAAAAAGCAATTCCAAAGGCTCATTGACTTTTCCGACAATAAAGCTTACATGTTAAACAATGCGGATTGGCTCCTTAACTTAAATTATGTATCATTCCTCAGGGAAATTGGCAGGCATTTTTCAGTAAACCGCATGCTGACAGCCGAGTGCTACAAGCAGAGGCTGGAAAGGGGTCTCACCTTCTTAGAATTTAACTACATGCTGATGCAGTCTTACGACTTTCTGGTGCTGTATCAGAAATATAACTGCAAGTTGCAGATAGGCGGCAATGACCAGTGGTCAAACATCATCAGCGGTGTAGACTTAATACGGCGCGTGGAAGACGGCTCGGCATACGGTTTGACCATAGCTCTCCTTACCACCAGCGAAGGTGTCAAAATGGGTAAGACACAAGCCGGTGCCCTGTGGCTTGACCCTGAGAAAGTATCACCATACGACTTTTATCAGTACTGGAGAAACGTGGATGACAGGGACGTGGAAAAATGCCTAAAACTTCTAACCTTCCTGCCCATGGATGAAGTAAGGCGCTTAAGCAGCCTGGAAGGTGCCGAAATTAACAAGGCCAAGGAAGTCCTAGCTTTTGAAGTAACAAAACTGATACACGGCGAGGAGGAGGCCATAAAGGCGCAAAATGCTGCAAAGGCCCTTTTCCAAAACGGAGCCGACATGTCTTCGGTGCCACAGACTCACATTACCAGGGAACAATTGGGAGATGGCATGGACTTGCTTGAACTCTTGATGCTGACGGGCCTTACATCGTCAAAGAGCGAGGGCAGGAGGTTAATTAGCCAGGGCGGAATTTATGTAGCCAACTCCCGCATCGATGATGTGGATTTGAAGATAACCGCAAAGGATTTTGACGATGACAACAGCTTGCTAATTAGAAAAGGTAAGAAGATTTATCACCTGGTGAAACTATCGTAGATTTAAGCGGGTGCTTTGACGATGAAACAAATCTATCAAAGCACCCTTTGTTATATTATGTATTTGGACGTATCTGCAGCATTTCTAGCATTGTGGGTATTTCCGCAGCCCTGACCTTGTTGCCATCCGATCTACGTTTAAATTGAAAATGACTTATCATAGAAAATCAATTGTGATTCTCTATGTAACATGACTATGACGTTATCTCAATTTCATAGAGGGAAATTATGAATAAACGCTTAATTGATTTCAATAGCGGATGTTTATAAGAATAAAGAAATGGTTGTATTAAATATTTCAAGAATTATTGGTCATTTATCAAATTAAGATTCGGGCAATTCAAGGGGGGGAACTGATGATAAGACTTGACCATTTTGTAATTAATATTGACAACGATATAAAAAGACTAAAAGAGTTAAAAAGGCAAATTGAACCTTTAGGGTTTCCCTTTGAACCCACATGGGGAAAGGGAACGAAGGGATTTCAGGTGGCAAACATATGGATTGGATTGCAGTATCTGGAAATGGTATGGCTTAAGAGAAAGGACGGTGGGGGCTGGAGGACTGATTGGGTAGAAAAGTACAACAATGGGCATCGCGGCATAATTGCAATATATTTGATGACGGACAGGTTGGATGAGATAATTGAGGAGCTCAGGAGCAGGGGAATGAGTGTTAGTGAACCCGAAAGAATAAGTTATCGGTGGTTCTTTGGGCTGCTTAAGAAAACCATGCCCTGGAGGAGCCTGGTTACAGAACCCATTCCCGGTACCGACCTGCAAATTTGTTTCGGTGAACTGGACAGCCCTGATATTATGGAAAAGATGAAGGCGTACATGGTGCCAAATGCAGCCGACAATGGAATTGATGGTATCAGTGAAGCTATCGTTAAAGGAAACTTTTCCGAAGAAGCCTGGGCTTATATTCAAAAGCTATTTTCAAACGCCCAATTTAAAGGAAACTGCCTGACCTATGACATGGGGACCACCCGTTTGGCCTTTCAATTCTGTGACCAAGCGGAGTTAAGCGTGGAGTTAAAAGCTGTAACAAGCAATAAGGAAATTCGAGGGAAAAGCTTTGAAGTTGAAAATGTAAAAATAACACTGTAAGCAGTTGCGAGTATCAAAATACTCCATATTGTCTATTTTTGCCGAAAACAAGGGTGCTAAAAACAAAAGAATCTAACTAAATATCAAATAAATCGGTTATATTGGGTTAATTAAAGAAGGTCATTCATGAATTACTACCACATACAAATACAAAGGAGACGTTGTGATGAAAAGATGCTCTTGGTGCGAAAATGATGAGCTTTACATAAAATATCACGACGAAGAGTGGGGGGTTCCAGTCTTTGATGACCGAAAACAGTTTGAATTTCTGGTGCTGGAGTCTGCACAGGCAGGCCTGAGCTGGCTTACCATATTAAAAAAGCGGGAGAACTACAGAAAAGCATACGAAGGTTTTGACCCCGTTAAAGTTGCCAAGTTTGACGAGAGAAAAGTGGAAGAGTTGATGAACTTTGACGGCATAATCAGAAACGAAAGGAAAATAAGGGCATCAATTAACAATGCCAAAAGGTTTATAGAGATTCAAAAGGAGTTCGGAAGTTTTAGCAACTACATATGGCGATTTGTCGATTACAAGCCCATCATCAATTCCTGGAAAAACACCTCTGAACTTCCTGCAAAAACCAAGCTGTCTGAAGAAATAAGCAAAGATTTAAGAAACAGAGGCTTCGAATTTTTAGGGCCGATAATCATCTATTCCCACATGCAGGCAACGGGTTTGGTAAATGACCACGTAGTAGACTGTTTCAGATATGAACAAATATGTGAAATGATAAGGACCGGACAGATACATAAAGTTAAATAAAAGGAAGGATTTTCGAAGTTTTAGTTGAATTTTCTCATGGAGTAACAAGCTTTAAAGAACAAAGGTTTATTAAAAAAGCTTTATGTTATGGCTGTTCGACAAGAATCAACACTTATTCAAAAGCCGATTCTGCCTCTGTATAAGAACAGAAGAAAAGCTGATATTTGAAGGGAAAGCACTGGTCTTCCTTTTACAAAATGCGTCGAAGACCTCAAAAAACTAACTAAGGAGAAGTGATCAATATGAATCTTGACTGGGTAAAACATCTTCCCGTAGCAATTACTGTTTGCGATACTGAAGGCAAGATAATTTACATGAACGAAAAATCCTGCAAGACCTTTGAAAAAAGCAGCGGCAGCGGACTCATAGGCAAAAACGTGCTGGACTGCCATCCGGAACCTGCAAAGAGCAAACTGAAAAGATTGTTGGATAATGCGGAATCGAATACCTACTCCGTCGAAAAAAATGGGAAAAAGAAACTTATTCATCAGATGCCTTGGTATGATGAAAACGAAAACTATGGGGGTTTGGTGGAGATTTCAATAGAACTTCCCTTGGAAATCCCTCATCGCAAGAGGGGATAATCTTATAAATACAGCCTACAAAAAGTGGGCTGTATTTATTTTGCTGCCAGATTTAATCATAAATCAGCATACAATCCCGTTATTTTAGCTTTTAGTACATGGAAGCAACAGTCTGATCAGTAACCCGCCTTTCGGAACATTTTCTGCTGACACTGTTCCCCCGTGGGCCTTTGCAATATTTTTGCAGATGGAAAGGCCAAGGCCCGACACTTTACGACCTCGGTCTGTAGTATAAAAAGGCTCGAAAATTTTTGGCAGAATTACCGGGTCAACACCGTGCCCGTTGTCCCAAAAGCAGAATTCAATTTGATCTTCCTGCTTTTGACATAGTATATGCAGCTCTAGATGCTCAGCGCCGGCATGGCAGATACTGTTGCCGATGAGGTTTCCAAAAAATCGTTTAAGATCGTCCATATTGCACATCAGGCAACTTTCCGGGCAGCGGCAATTTATTTCAAAATTTACCCCGGCATCTTCCAGCTCTGCTCCGTATTCTTTCTGCAGCATGCTGCAGATGTCTTTTGCCTTTACAGAGATCATTGGCACTGTATCCCTTAAACCTACGTCCAGGTATTCGTCGAATTTATCCACCAGTGATTTGATCCCCAGGGCTTTGTCATAAACACATCGCAGGTACTGACGCTGTTTTTCCGGCGGCAATTCTGTTGAAAGAAGCCTTTCAGTATATCCCATAATAGAAGTGAGAGGATTCTTAATATCGTGGGAAATGGAGGCAACCAAACGATGTTCAGCCTGCTCCTTTGCTTGAATTACTTCCACCATATCGGCAAAGGTGTTTTGCAGTTTGCCGATCTCATCCATGCGATTACTTCGCTTCGGAAGCTTTCCCTGCTCATAATAGAGCCGCATGGTTTTACGCAACTGGACAACGGGAATTACTACGATAGTAAAAATTAGAACCGCCATAAGCAGGAAGATACAAACATTTAAAAGAAAAAGCCCGCTGCGCACCTTATACCGCAGGGAATCGATCAAATCCTGCTGGGGAGTTGAGTGTGTCCAAATCTGGAAAGTAATATTTTGCCCACTGCCGAGGGTTGATTCACGCTTGATTGAAGCAATTACGCCATGGTTATCATTTACCGGGTTTGTATATGCAAAAATCAGCCTTCCGTCTGCATCCCACACGATACATCCTAGTTCATGCTTTTCAAGGTAATACTGCAGCCTGTTGAAGTTTTCGCTTCTCTCAAGAATAGCAGCAACGTCCTGGGCATAGCCATCCGCATGACTTATCATCACATCGTATGACCGGCGTGCGTTGTTGCTCAGATAGGTCATAAAACTTCGGCACATGAAGATCCAGCTCAAAGCAGCAACAATTATAAGACCCAGCACCATTTTTCTGGACAGCCTACGGTTCAGCCAAGTCATACCGAATACCCGAATTTTGTTATTTTTCATTTCTCACATTCCCTTTTCTCTGCTTCTTCATCATTAAAAGCGCTTTGTGAGACAAACATGTAACCGGAACCCCAGATGGTTTTAATATATGTCCAGTCCGGGTCAAGTTTTGCTCTAAGGTTCTTGATGTTGATGGCAACGGCACCTACATCACCGTATTCGGTCTTCCACACGTCTCGAAAAATTTGCTCCCGGGATAGAACCTGCCCCGCGTTGCGCATGAGGTAATGGAGCAGTTCAAATTCTCTGGTAGACAGAGCTACAGATGTTCCGTTTTTCGTCACTGTTATTTTCATTGGGTCGAGTCGGATGTCGCCTATTTGTATTGGCTGCGCTTGATGCTGTGACGATTCAGCCCGTTCCTCTCTGCGCAGATGGGCATGAATGCGTGCCACAAGTTCCTCTACTACAAATGGCTTTGTTATGTAGTCATCAGCTCCAAGATCCAATCCACGGATGATATCTCTAATGCTGTCCTTGGCACTGAGAAAGAGAATAGGGCAGCTCACCTGGCCGCGGATCTCGCGGCATATTTCTAGTCCGCTGAGCCCTTTCATCATGATATCTAGCAGGATAAGATCAAACTGCTGAGTTCTAACAAGCTGGAGAGCGTGCTCACCAGACTGCGCCATCTCAACATCCAAGCCGCTTTCAGTAAGGACATCGTAAAGCAACATCAAAATTGACGTGTCATCGTCCACAATGAGAACTTTTCGTTTCATGTTATCAGCTCCATTTTCTATTATAGCGTCTTTATATAGAGCGCAATTATTAAAAATTATAAAGGTTCTGTGTGTTATCTTGACTTTTCCCTGCAGCAAAACTAAGATTTATAACGTAAAAAGCAATAAAGAAGGTGGAACTCTTGTCACACAAACTAGCTCAAGCTCTTACGAGAAAACCCAAACTAGTGGTTACCGTTGCATTGCTGCTCCTCATCCCCAGTCTTTTAGGAGCTGTTGCCACCCGCATAGACTATGACATTTTGACCTACCTGCCGCCAGAATTAGATTCTACCAAAGGCGAAGCACTTTTAGAGGAACCATTTAAAAGTGCGGCAACTACCATGCTCATTGTGGAAAATATGCCGCCGAGCTATACTAACGAACTTAGGAAGAAAATTGAAGATGTGCCCGGAGTAAGCAATGTGATTTGGATTTCCAGCCTAATAGGAATACAGGTTCCCACCAACATGTTTACGGAAGAATTAAGGGAAAAATTTTATTCTGGTGATTCTACAATAATGATTATTCAGTACGACATGCCAGGGGCTTCGGAGAGAACCATGGAAGCTATCGACAGGATACGCAAGCTGGTCAACAAGCATTGCTTCCTTGCAGGTTTTTCCGTTCTCATCAAAGATACCAAAGACCTAGTAGATAGCGAGCTCCCTGTTTATGTAACTTTAGCAGTAGCCTTTTCATATATAGTCATGTCCCTTGCTATGGAGTCGTGGTTGCTTCCGGTGGCGCTCCTTTTTAGCACAGGGTTGGCAATTCTCTATAATATGGGCACTAATATTTTCCTTGGACAAATCTCCTATATAACAAATGCAATTGCCGCTGTATTACAGCTGGGAGTCACCATGGACTTTTCAATTTTCATTTATGAACGCTACAAGGAAGAACAGGCAAATTATAAAGATAACCGAGACGCGATGGCAAAGGCAATTTCTTCATCTTTTTTGGCATTGATGAGTAGTTCGTTGACAACCATAGCCGGCTTTTTGTCGCTATGCTTTATGCGCCTGCGTCTGGGTCTGGATATTGGCGTAGTAATGGCTAAAGGGGTTACTATCGGCTTAGTGACTTCAGTTTGTGTCCTGCCTTCAATTTTGCTCCAGTTTGATAAATACATTGACAAGTTTCATCACAAGGCTCTGCTCCCGGATCTGACCGGTTTGGCACAATTTACGCTAAACCACAGAAAAGGTTTAATAATTTTATTTTTGTTAATGTTTATTCCTGCTTTGTATGCTCATCAAAATGCTCCAGTATATTACAATCTTGACCGTTCACTGCCACGGGATATGCCGTCTATCGTAGCCTCAAACAAGCTCAAAAGCGACTACAATATGTCCACCATTCACTTTATTATTTTAAAAGATGAACTGAGTACGGCTAGAGTCAGAAAAATGACCGAGGAGATCGAAAATCTGGAAGGGATCGAATCAGTAGTTGCCTACAATAAGTATATTAACGCAGTGCCAGATTTCTTTGTACCGCAGGAAATCCGCGATATTTTCAAAAAAGATGGCTATCAGCTCATCATGGTTACTTCCGCTTATGAGACAGCAACTGACGAAGTAGCTGAGCAAATCGACCAAATAAATAAGATCGTTAAAGCTTACGATCCAGGCGCAACCGTGACCGGTGAGGCGGTATTGAGTAAAGACCTAATTAACGTTGCTGACGAGGATTTCAAAGTTACCGGATATATCTCAGTTATAACGTTCCTAATTGTTGTAACAATACTATTTAAATCGGTCAGCATACCTGTCATTATTGGATTGTCTATTGAATTGGCAATTTTTATCAATCAGGGGGTGCCATACTTTACCGGCCATGCCATTCCGTTTATAGCACCCATTGTAATAAGCTGTGTGCAGCTTGGGGCTACATGCGATTACGCAAATCTTATGATAAGCAGGTTCCAGGAAGAAATACAGATTAGGCATGACCGCATAACAGCCGTGAAGATTGCAGCCAAAACATCATATAAATCCATCATTACCAGCTCAATGGTGCTTTTCTATGCCACATTTGGTGTTGCAATGGTCTCAAAAATCGAAATCATCAGCAGTATATGCCTCCTGCTTGCCCGCGGCGCATTGATTTCTTGCGCTATCATCACTTTTATCCTTCCATCCATACTCGTGACATGTGAACCGCTCATTGCGAAAACTACGCTCTGGTGGCGAACCCCAAAGCCGCCTAAAGACCAGGCTGAGGGAAAGCTTTCCGCAGTTTGATTATTGTCATATTAGTGTTAGCTGCTTGGGAAAACCATCACCACTAGGAGTGTGAGAAAAAGTGGGGGGTTTAAAAATGTTAAAGGTAATAGCAAAAGCAGAAGCCAATCTGGCTGCAGTGTCGGGTTAAACATCTCGTGACTTCACATACTTCTGAAAGGAGATTAGTTATGAGAGGAGTTAATAGGCATACAATATGGTTCAAACGTTTCCTCGCAGTTTTGCTTACAGCGTGTACCGGACTTGCCCCGGTCATGTACATGTCTGAATATCCTGCAGTAGCAGCGACTGTTTCATCTTCGCTGTCTGAGCCATTATCAACTGATGCTAATAAAGCTGCTAGCTCTCTCACTATCGCCCCTTCATGCGATGAAACATTCTATGCCCTGCTGGACTGTTATGGAAACATTGTAGAAGGCAGCGTAGTTAAGAGCTACCTCACCTACGGCAACACCAAAATAATCGATTACGGTGACTACGATGAGGTTATAAACCTCACTGACGATAAGGAACCTGAAATTTCAGGTGACAAAGTGACCTTTGATCTCAGCATCGAAAAGCCCGAACGTTTTTACTTTGAGGGCAAGACTGACAAGCCTTTCCGCGATCTACCATGGACCATATCCATTTCTTACCGCCTCAACGGCGTCCCAACGATGGCAGAGCAGCTGCCTGGCAAGGCTGGGCTGGTTGAAATCAATCTCGATGTAATTCCCAAGCGGGATGCTTCTGAATACAACCGGAACAATTTAGTGCTTGCGGCAACTGCAATTTTCAATGCTGACGACATTTTGTCACTAGAGGCAGATGGAGCGCAAGTTCAGCTTATGGGCAATCTGCGCTCTGTACTCTATATGATTTTGCCAGGGGAAGAACAGCACTTTACCATTCGAGTAGGTACTGACAACTTTTCTTTCGGAGGCATGCTCTTTACGGCTTTTCCCGCTACATTGGTCCAACTGGACCAGATCGCAGACCTCCGGAATGCCCGCGTTCAGGTTGAGGATTCCTATCATGCCATTTGTGACAGTTTGGATGTGATTCTTGATACTCTAGACGGTATGAGCGGAAGTTTAAGCACCGCGGCGAACGGCCTTGATCAGCTCAACTTGGTGAGGAAGACCATCTCTAGCGGAAAAGACAATTTATACAGCAGGGCAGATAAGGCCTTAGATAGCATGAACATTCTTACTGATACAATAGTTCCTGCAGCGTCACATCTTCATACAGCCTCTAGTGCCTTAACTGATGTGACAAATTGCCTTACTGATTTGACTCAAAATGCTATTGCCTTAAAGCCTGAATTAGAGGATATTCGCCATGTCATCTTGAGACTACAGGACGATATGGCAAATATCAGGAGCCTTACGGCTGATGTCGAATCCTATTACAAATCTGCTGCAAGGACAACATATCTCCTGAAAAATGACTTAGATGATCTGAGCGACGATCTGGATGATCTGGAAAGCAGCCTTTCTCAGCTAAAAAAAACATTGGATGGCGTCTCTGGCATTTCTAAGGTGGACACCATAAACGTTGGCGGCATGACCAGTGCAGAAGAAGTGAAGAGAGCAGTAAGTCAGGCCAGGCAGGCATATAGCAAATATGAACAGTTTTTAGCAGCAAATGGCATAACAGAAGCGGATCTGTCTTTTGAGAACTTTCTATCTCAATATGGAGGGAAAAGTGCCGATGAAGTTGAAGGCATAATCGCATTGCTCGATGCCGCAGATGATCCTGATTTTGAAGAGCAGCTCAAGTTAATGGAAACTGCAAACGCTATAATTCCTACTGTCAATAAGACAATCCGAGAAATAAATTCATTGATTTCAAGCATTACAGGGCCCACAAAAGACGTAGTAAGCGATCTAGAAAATTTGTGCAGTTCACTGGGAGATTCCGGAATAAGCGGCGATTTGGAGCGCATGTCAATACTAGCCTCAGATCTATTATCAGACCTGAATGAACATAAAGGTGAACTAGCAAAGCTGACAAGGCACCTGGACGACTTGGGAGATCTTGCAATCCGTGTCAGCAACAATGCCGACACCGCTCTTGCTCTGATCCAGGAACTGAACGATAATGTTAACTCATATGTGCCGGACGCTCAGCAAGCTCTATCAGACGCAATAAATCTTTCTAACGCCTTGGCGGAAAACCTGCGGGACGTAAATAGTTTTCTCAGCTCTGCTGAATCCCTGCTGCGCAGCAGCGGGAGCGATTTGGATGAAGGTAGCAGGAAGCTGCTGGCATCTTTGGCAGAAGTTTTTCGCAAATCAGCTACCGGCTTGAACGAAACTAGCACTATCCGCAGAGCGAAAGACACAATAACCAATTTGATAGAGGATGAATGGGAAAAGTATACCGGAGGCGAAAACAACCTGTTACTGATGGATGCAGACGCCAAACCTGTTTCACTTACTTCACCAAAAAATGACACTCCGGCCAGCATACAATATATAATGCGCACTCAGGAAATTAAGGAAGAAAACAGCAAAGGCGAAAGTACCACGAATGAGGAAACGGATAATGGAACTTTTTGGATGCGCGTCAAAGACATGTTC
The DNA here is from genome assembly GCF_021991635.1 of Tepidanaerobacter sp. GT38. Taxonomy (GTDB): domain Bacteria; phylum Bacillota; class Thermosediminibacteria; order Thermosediminibacterales; family Tepidanaerobacteraceae; genus DTU063. The sequence continues at coordinate 135 of NZ_JAFFJA010000040.1, read as the reverse complement.
CGGGGCATTTGGAATATAATTGCAAGTGTTTTCAGCCACAAAAAATGAATAAAATTTCATTGGTTAATTGTAAAATTAAATGCGACAGTAAAAAAGTTGAACCATAGCGTGAAACCCGAACTATTGAATGTTCGG
>NZ_JAFFJA010000039.1 GCF_021991635.1 Tepidanaerobacter sp. GT38 | reverse complement strand
GTTCGGCAGGATCTCCCGGAGTTACTGTTACTTGTGTCGAAGTAACTCCTGAAAAAAAAACCATGTTGAATGTCTCCTCTCTCATAGGTGACATTTTATCAGAATAAATTCAACATGACATTATCACAGAATAACAACAGCATAGGGCTCAAAGGCTTGTAAATCAACAGAAACGGTGGTATAATAAAATAAAAACAAAATATTAAGAAATTATTCTTGTAAAACACAAAGTCCTTATTTAACGCCATTTTAATGGGTTTTTAGCCTACCTATAAGGGATTGAAACCGTCTACAGGGACGGGCAACTATTGTCCGCCACCTGGGGTTTTTAGCCTACCTATAATGGATCGAAACGGTATAATAAAACGTCGCGAGTGTTATACCTTGAATTCCGTTTTTAAATTACCTATAAATCTTGAAATTATATCCACATGCTCATAAAGTGTCATCTTCTCTTGGATTTTTAGCCTACAATTATGGCTGAAAGGCTGAAACTGGTTCACGAATTGTTTTTAGTCCACAATGTATAAAAGGATTGAAATTCTTATAAGCTATAAGGAGAGAAAGTTCAGAAGTACTTTCTTTTAGTCACCAAATATAGATTTGTAGCATGTAAAAAAATGCTAATAATCTTAGGAAGTGATTAAAATTAAATAAATAGCCTTTTTAAGGCTGTCAGCCTGTTGACATAGTTCTTTAAATGATGTCAGCAGGTTTTTTATTATTTGATTGAAAAGAAGGAATTATGCAATCTTTTGTTGAAATATTAAAAAAATATCTGCAAAAAATAATTGCAAAAAGTTGCAAGGGAGGTAAAATTTCTTGTGCAGAAGGTTAAACACCTTATTCTTTTAGTAGGCAGCAATCCGTTGCCAAATGCGGTAGCTGGTAAACTTCTTGTCGAATCGGGAGGGACAATAAGTTTAATTTATTCGGAAGGGACTTCAGAAATTGCAGAACGCCTAAAAAATTGGCTCGAAGCTGAGTATAAAAAAGAAGGAACAGAGATTAAAGTTATAAAGAGAGAGGTAAACGAGTCCCAACCTCCTTCAATTTATAAAAAAGTAAAAGATATTTTAAATGAGGTTAATGAGAAAAGCATAGGTCTTAACTATACCGGTGGTACCAAAATGATGGCAGTTCACGCTTATCAAACTGTGAAATGTTGGGCTGAAAAAAATGATATTAATCCTATTTTTAGTTATCTGGATGCACGCACATTAGAAATGATTTTTGATCCAACGGATAAGTCTTATACAAAAGAAAGAGAATATGTTGGAATGAATGTGGAAATGTCGTTGGATGACTTGTTAAGTCTGCATGATTGGAAATTAGGTGAGCAAGGAAACTCTCATTTTAATCTTCCTGAAACGGCTAAGATCATAGCTGAAGAATGTGGGAAAGATGGATTTATCGAGGAATATAAAGAGTTTACAAAACATCTTAATAACAAGAGATTTTTGTGTAAACCAGTTAACGATGATTTAAAGCAAATATACGAAAAGTTATATGAAGAACTGCAAGAAGAATGTAAAGAATTATGCAAGTCTGATGGAACTATTAAACTTACTGATGAATTGAGAAATTGGTTAAAAGGATTTTGGTTAGAAAGTTATTTATATTATATTCTCAATAATAGATTAAGGAATAAAGGATATTTACATGAGTGCTATAAAAATATAGTGACTGAAGAGCCAAAATTCGAAGTTGATGCGGTTGCAATAAGGGGTTATCAGCTTTTTGCTTTTTCTTGTAAGACCAAATGGAATGATAAAAAAGAACTAAAAAAAGCGCTTTTTGAGATATGCATCCGTGCAGAACAATTAGGAGGAGATGAAGCTAGACTGGCTTTAGTTTGCCTTGCAGAAGACCCTGATAAAATCGAGAATGAAATTCGAAAAGATTTTGATCAAGAGAAAAGGGTTAAAGTATTTGGCCGAAAACATCTCTCAAATTTAGAAATATACCTTGAAAACTGGATACTTGAACAGAGTGGAGGGGAGTGACAGAGGAGTGCAGCTTGTAGTTGGGGAAGTGTCAAGGATTCAATCGTATATTTTCGGCACTAATAAATTGAGGGAAAACATAGGTGCTTCCTATTTAGTAGCGCAAGCCACTGAAGATTGGCCGCTAGAGATTATAGAAAAAATTGCCTGTCGGAATAACATATTAGATGATACTTGGGCTCTTAATGACAATAAATGTATAGAAGACGAAGCGGCTCGATTAGATGCTGAAATATTATACGCTGGGGGCGGAAATTTTTCTGTATTGTTTCGAGAGGAAAATACGGCCAAAGAGTTTATACAAAAACTTTCGCGAAAGGTGCTGACGGAAGCTCCAGGCCTTAGGATGGTAATAGCAATGGTAGATTTTCAATGGGGTGAATCGCTGGCCGAAAAAGTTGGAATTGCTATGGAAAAGTTAGAGGAAAAAAAGCGTTCTTACGTACCGTCGGCTCCCTTGCTTGGATTGGGCGTGACTGCTATATGTAGTTCAACTGGGCTTCCTGCGGTTGGATTGACCCCACAAATATATGATGAGCCTGGATATCTTGCTTCAGCCGAAATTTTAGCAAAAGTAGAAAATGCTAAAAGTGCTAATAAAAGGTTGAAAAAAACTATACACCTTAATGAAGATTACGAGTACCCCGAGGAATTAGATCAGTTAGGGCGCTCTTCCGGAGAATACAGCCATATTGCAGTAATTCATATAGATGGAAACGACATGGGGCAACGAAAAAAGAAGATTGGTATAGAATATAAAAATCCTGAAAATAACCGCGATTATATAAGGGCAATTAGAGCATTTTCAAAGGAAGTTAAAGAAGCTTCTAAAAAGGCTATGGAACAAATAATTCAAAAACTAATTACTCGTATAAATGAACAAGATGGGAAAAAAATCATATCTCATTATTCCAAATCTAAGGACGGAAAAAATACTCGAAAGATAACTGAGATTGAATTAGCAAAAACAAGAGAAGAAAAATTTTATCTTCTAATGCGTCCCATCGTATACGGCGGAGATGAAGTAACATTCGTCTGTGACGGAAGACTTGGTTTATCGCTTGCTATCGAATATATGAGGAATTTTGAAAAAGAGACCGAGATACGGGATCAATGCCGCGGCAAAATAACAGTCTGTTCGGGCATTGCTATAGTAAAAGCCCATCATCCTTTTTCTGAAGCATACAAATTGTCCGATGAATTATGTTCATCGGCAAAGAGATATTGGAGAAAAAATAAACTCGAAACCTCCTGTATGGATTGGCAGTTTGTTTTGAGCGGTTTTGCAGGAAGCATCGAAGAGATCCGCAGAAGGGAATACAGAGTGACTAAAGGATCATTAACTCTTAGGCCGGTTACTTTGGGTGAAAATCCGGATAAATCATATCGGACATGGGAAGTTGTGAGAAGAGGAATAAAAGAGTTCCAGAGTCTTGAATGGTTAGGCAAGCGCAATAAAATAAAAGCTTTACGGGAGGCACTGCGTGACGGCGGTGAAGCCGTGGAACATTATTTGACCAGATATGAGCTTGGTGGCCTTCCAGATGTTGAACAATCGCAAAGAAATTGGCCTAAAGAAGGTTGGCAAGATGGATACTGCGGATACTTTGATGCCATAGAATTAATGGACTGGTTTATCCCTCTGGAGGAGGATGAAGAATGAAAATGTACATAAAGATAACCTTAGAGAGTGATGTCACATTCGCACGAGGAGAAGGGGTAGCCGGGCTCGTAGACGAAGAAGTGGAGTACGATCCGGAAACAGGACTGCCTTTTCTGAGAGGTCGAGTGCTTAAAGGACTGCTGGTTGAAGAGTGCGCTAACATCTTTTATGCATTAGAAAAACAAAACTCCAAAGCACTTATTAGGTTAAGGAAAGCGGCTCATTTTCTATTTGGACAACCGGGTAGTACTTTGATAGATGACGCAAAAATACGAGTTGGATCAGCTATGCTTCCCGAAGATTTGAGGATAACTGTAAAAAAGTATGTAAAATCTAAAAAAATATCTCCCTCCGAGATTTTAGAGTCGCTTACGGCTATAAGGCGCCAGACTGCTATAGATGAAAAAACTGGTACACCGGAAGAAGGCAGCCTTCGCTCAATGAGGGTTATACTTCGCGATACTATTTTTTACTCCGAGTTGGATTTTGAAGAAATCCCTTCTATTGATGCTAAAGCATTATTAGCAGCATGCATTCTTTCTTTAAGACGAGCAGGACTTGGGCGAAACCGTGGCCGGGGTCGTTTGCAAGCTCGATTGCTGGATGAAAACAAAAAAGATATTACAGAAGAATGCTTCCAGCATTTTTGTGGGTTGGTAAGGGGTGAAATTGAGTGAAAGTTATATCTTACCGGATAACATTATGTGAACCTGTTATTTTAACTGCTTTAGAAGGGGATCCAAATCAAAGTGTTTCATTAAATTACATTCCGGGGAGCGTACTGCGGGGAGCAATAATCGGGAAATATATGCACGAAAACAATTTGAAAACCTTAAATGCTGCCGACGAAAAAGTGAGAAAACTCTTTTTTGAAGAGACTACTCGATATTTAAACGGCTATCCGGTAGATAGACTAGGCAAGAGGACACTTTCGGTTCCACTTTCCTGGCATCAGGACAAGCAGGCAGTAGCAGAGCAGGATGAAAATTCCTATGCTCCAATTTATGATTTTGCCGTAGATGATCATCCAGACGAAATAGACCATGCTGTAAGTGTAAAGGTGACGTTTTTTAGCATGGATGAAGATGAGGTCCGTCTAGTAAGTCCCATTCGTAGACTATCCATTCACACAGCAAGAAATCGACGTTACGGCAGAGCGATTAAAACTTTAGATACAATGGCAGAGCCATTGGGAGCAGTATACCGCTATGAAGCTCTCGAGGCAGATCAGACCTTTGAAGCTTTAATATTGTGCGATAGTGATGAAGATGCTGAATTCCTAATGGAGTTATTAAAAGTCGAAAAAGATAAAAAATCTGAAGTATATTTTCTTGGCGGTTCCCGCAGTGCCGGTTATGGTCGCGTTAAAATACAAGACGTAAAACTTGTGAATAAAGATTGGCGTGAAGCAGGCGGGAAGTTGAAAAACGCAGGGAATCAGCTAGTTGTAATGTTTTTGAGCGATGTTCTGTTAAGAGATGAAAATGGACAATATACTGCAGATCCAATAGTTGTAACTAATATTTTGAAAAGGAAACTTAATTTAGAACTCAATCAAGAAAAAGTTTTTATGAATACGAAAATTGTAGGCGGGTTTAACAGAAAATGGGGATTGCCTTTGCCTCAGTCACTAGCTACAGGAATGGGAAGTGTTTTCATCTATAGTATAAAAGATCCAAGGCGACTGGATTTAAATAAACTAAGGGAGTTAGAAGAAGAAGGCATTGGAGAGCGCAGAATCGATGGATTTGGCCGGTTGGCTTTTAACTGTTTGGAAAAAAGTAAATTGTCCGTTGAAGAAAAATATGATTCAGGTGATGTTATATTTCCCCAAATTAGAGACAAAGAAAGTATAGAAATCGCTAAACTCATGGTAACGCGGATGTTTGAAAAACATTTAGAAGATATGATAGTTAAAGAAGTCATAAAAAAGGGTGATAGTTTAGCTGGTGAAGATATTAAGAACCTTGCCAAAAATGCTCAGATAAATAGGTTACGCAATATAATACATAACATATCGCTAGATAAAGATAACCCCGATGTGAAGCAGTTGGAGGAATACATAAAAAATATTAAAAAGCACAGTTCAGTAGTAACACAGTTTGAGAAAACAAAGATTGAAAATAAACCTTTACTAGACTGGATAGAAGAGACATTAAATAAAGTAAAATTCGAACAATGGCTTGAATTATTCGGATATCGTAAAAGCCAAATACAGAATTTGGGTGGGGTAAAGCCGGATATAGATGAATCTTTTAGATATCGTTATTTGCTGCGCTACATTGATGCCGTTTTAACGTATGCATTGAAGAAAAAAAGAAAGGAGGGAAATTGAGGTGGCTTATGCTGTATGGGAAGGAAAAACTTCGCGAAAAATAATTGCACGGATAGTGATCGAAGGCGAACTGGAATTGCTGACATCGGCTCACTTTGGCAACGGGGATACCGATGATCTGATGGACATGCCTCTTCTGGTCGACTCTAAAGATGAGAGGACGCCGCTTTTGACGGGTTCTTCTATAGCTGGTGCTCTCCGAAGTTATCTACGGGAGCGGGAAAAGGGCTACTTTGAAAGTGAAGACGATTGCTCGACAGGGATACTTCTGTTTGGTGCACTTAAACGAAACGAAAGCAGAGAAGAAGGAGAACAAAGTCTTTTAATAGTTGAAGACTCACTCGGCACAAATTATGGGGTAGAACTGAGGACCGGCGTTGCTATTGACCCAAAGAGCCGTACTGCAGAACATAAAAAACTTTTCGAAATGGAACTCTGGAGAGCTGGAACCCGGTTTCCCCTCCGATTCGAGTTGTTAATCAGGGAAGGTGACGATGTAAAGAAATTAAAGAGGGGTTTAGCGTCGGCTCTAGAAGGATTCAATAATGGAAGTATAACCTTGGGGGCCAGAAAACGGCGTGGTTTTGGACGAGTTTGCGTGAATGGATGGCGGGTAAAGGAATACGATCTGACGAGTCCCGAAGGACTTTTGCACTGGATAAAAAATGGTGCTGACCCCTTGGTAAATGTGAAGACATATGATGATATTAAAGAGGCATTAGGAGTCGATGAGTTGATTCCTGACAACCGGGAATTTTTTGATCTAGATGCGGTTTTTTCTCTGGAAGGTTCTCTTTTGTTAGATGGGAGCGGTGGGTATCCTGATATCCCGGATAAAGTCCATTTACGCTCAATACAAGCCGATGGTACCAAAAAACCAGTTTTACCAGGTACCAGTGTGGCAGGAGCGTTGCGGGCTCGAGCTTTGAAAATAGCCAATACCATATCCGATAAAAAAGATGCACAAGAATTAATTGATGAGATTTTTGGAAAGGCTAGCGAGGGAGAGACAGAGAGCAGGTCTAGCCGAATTGAAGTTTGGGAGACGGTCATTGAAGAAGGTGAAACTAACTTAGTGCAATTTAGAATAAGTATTGACCGCTTTACTGGCGGTACAAGGGAAAGCGCTCTGTTCAACGAACAGCCCGTTTTCGGTAATGACAAGACATTGATTAGATTAAGGCTTCGTTTATTGAATCCAAAATCTTATGAGATAGGATTACTTCTGCTTTTGTTAAAAGATCTATGGACGGGGGATTTATCTCTTGGAGGAGGCTCCAGCATTGGACGAGGTAGGTTAAAAGGGAAAACAGCTGAGATGCTGTTGTATGATGGTTATAATAGAGATAAATGGAAAATTTACGCTGAAGGACAAGATTTGATTGTTAATGGAGATAAAGAGAGACTTGAAAATTTCGTACGTGCCCTGAATATGCGGCTAAAGGGGGATAGTGATGAAATTAGAGATAAAGATCTGTCCTGCGCTGGTTAGAAAGATAGATACCACTGAAGTACGTGAGGACATAAAGAAATGGTTTGAGAAACAAGCCGCAAAATTTGGCCTGAAATGGTTGCTGGCTCATGCCGACGATGGGGTCATATGGGGGCGTGTCGATGATAGGACGTTGATTACTTCGTCTGAAATTGATGGGGCTTATGATGTATCTCCATCATTGAGGATTGAAACGTTACAGCAAGCAAGACTTTTTGCGCCCAAAGGAGAGATTTTACTTTGGCGCGATGGTGACGGAAATTGGAATGCTCGCTTGATTCGCGATGCAGAGGATGGAGAAGAAGCAGTTTGGCAAGAAGCCGTGGATGAAGCCCAGATTTTATGGGGGACAGATGGGCGAGTCCTTTCTAAAGGTTTTACTTTAATGAGCAATGGCGCGCAAGGACTGCGACATGTGGTGCCTATTGAAGTTAATACAAAGCCTGGAGACCTCAATAGACCTTTGCGCTTGAGGGTAAGGCATTATATCGAGGAAGACGATGAAGGATATGCCCGCATCGTAGCTAGCCGCTTGATGGATATAACCACAGAATCAGAAAGTTGTTGGGGGGAAAAGAAATGAAAGAAAGGGTAATTTTAAAACTACCTAAACATTGCAACCCTATACCAAAACGAACCGCCAGTGCTCCGTATAATTTTGTTCCCCTACCGGAAACTGTGGTTTTGGCGGTAAATGATGCAAAGAATCTCCCAGACCATGACCGTTACGAGCACTATAGTGGATATTTTGATGTGGTACTTACGACTAAATCACCCCTTTATATTCGATGCCCTTTCACTGTAGATGATTTTATGAAAATGGACCAGCAAGATAATTTGCCTTTTCGCGAGCAGGTTAAAAATACCCCTCACTTTTTCTATACGAGGGACCAGAGCAAGCCTGTCATTCCTGGCAGTAGCCTCCGCGGTATGTTAAGAAATCTTCTTGAGATTGTAAGCTATAGCAAAATAAACAAGGTAACTGATTCAAAGATTTTTTATCGCGTAGTGGCAGTTGGCAACGACGATCCTCTCAAGAAACCATATAACGACATTATAAAATATGAAAAAGTAGGTTATCTGATGAAAAAGAGAGATGGCTGGTATGTAAAACCTGCTAAAAAGCCAGCTGATATAGGATGGCCTGAAGATAGACCATTTATTAAGGTAAAAGCTACAAATATTCTCAAGAAAAAAATTAAAGGTTTCGTAGATTTTAATGCGCCTGGATATAGACCTCAATATCATGAAGTTATGTTTGATATAAAGGTTGGAAAAGACGGCAGAAAATATCCAGAAATAAGTAGTAAAGATTCAACCGAACATACATATCCCTATAAAGGTTATTTAATATGTTCAGGCAACATGATTGAAAGCAGCGATGGGGGCGGAAAGTCGCCGCGAAAATATTGCATCTTGGTATTAGAGAGAGATGAAAAAGCTAAGGAGATAAAGATAAATAAACAGTCAATTAGAGATTATTTGAATTCGCTAACGCCATTTCAGAAAGAAGAACCTTTTGATGAAAAGATGGGATGTCTTATAGAAAATCGACCGATTTTCTATGTCGAACGAGATAATGAAGTGCTCTTTTTTGGACATTGTCCCAATTTTAGGGTGCCCGCTTTCGATGAAATTAAGAAAGAGGCCAACAGTCCACTGGATTTTGTTCCAGAACAATTGCGTAGTTCAGATGATATCGACTATGCTGAAGCGATTTTTGGTTTTGTTCGCAATGATAATGGTGTAGGGGGTAAAAAGCAAGCTTATGCAAGCCGGGTGTTTGTGACCGATGCAGTTCTAGAAGAAGGACATAATGATATCTGGCTTTCAAAAGATCCTATCGTGCCAAAAATCCTTGCATCACCGAAACCTACTACATTTTCCCATTATCTGGTCCAGCCATATTGTGAGAAAAGATTACTCAAGCATTATGGCAGTAAAAATGAAACCGTTATCCGCGGCTTTAAACGCTACTGGTTGCAAGGTGAAAGAAACAAAAATCATATTATTGAAAATGACCCTCAATGGTTGGAAGCTGACGGACAAGTTAAGAAAGATAGTAAACAACATACTCAAATAAAGCCCATAAAACCTGGAATCAGGTTTAGATTTCGAATCTATTTTGAAAACCTTTCAGAGCGGGAATTAGGAGCGCTCTGCTGGATCTTAAATCCGCTGGGAGACCCAAAAAAAGAATACTGCCATCAGTTAGGTATGGGAAAACCGTTAGGTATGGGAGCGGTGAAATTAGAAGCAACGTTATATACAATAGATCGGAAAAAGCGCTATAGCACTCTGTTTAATGAAAGCAAATGGGAAACTGGAATTTCCAATGGGGGTCAAAATCTTTCCGATCATCAGACTTTAGAAAAACTCACTTCCGAATTTGAAAAGCATATATTGAGCCAACTCAATCTAAGTCATGAATGCAAGCATTTGTCAGAACTTAAGCGCATTGCCATGCTGCTAAAAATGATGGAATGGCCTGGCTTTCCACCTAAACCAGATAAAGGATTGTATTTGGAAGAAGATAAACGTCCTAATACACGTTATATGAGAATTAAAGAAGAATATAAAGGTATAAAAGTATTCCCCTATAAAGATAGAAATGTATTGCCCGATCCTTCGGCTTTCGGTAAACTAACTGGGAATATAGAACCATAGCCTACGGAGAATAATAAAATTTGAATTGGCGATTTATCGCTTCTGTTAGGTCGATTGGAATGTAGAAGCATGATTTTGTTTGGAACGTCCGGTGTAAAATCACCGGATGTTCCAAACATAATAATGAGGGATTGGAACCGCATTATTGTATTTTTATCTGCAGGTGCTTTGCAGATATTAGCCTACCCATAAATGATAGCCTATTTGCATGAAGATAAACAGATACTTCATGAGATACCCCCTATTCCCGTAAAATGTGATGATAAATTCACAGAAGAAAAAGCATGTTTTTACGGAAGCTATATATCAGGTATCCTTGAATTGCAAAACTTGGATTATCGTGAATTAGAGCTCATAAAACAAAATAGTCATTTTTTTTGAAATAGCTGAGATATAGTTTCAATAAACCCTTTTGGACTTTTTATATGTAACCAAGATAAGTTCAGGCATATTTTGGCATACGAGTATTTATAAGTCAAAAAGCTTTTGATATATTTGGTAAATTTCCATCTGCAAAAGAATTTATTCATCAACAATACTAGAACTTACAAGGAAAATAAAAAGTGAAGAAAGCTATGCTGACTTATCATGAAAAGGAATTTAAAAACCTAAGAGATAAAACGTTAAACTTTCATTAAAGGCGCTTCAAATGGTACTCATGCTATCAGAGTAGCATGGAATTACGATGAACAAAAACAAGACCTTAAGATAAACTATATATGGCTAAATCATGATGATTATGAACGAGAAGTGCTCAAGGGGAAATGTCTGGAGAAAGATTTAGGAGACTTTATAGAAATATCAAAAGAAATCTACCAACTGAAAAAGTAAGGTAATAAATTTGGGTGATTTATGTGTTTTTATGAATAATAATAGGAACTAGTATATATATCTTTACAAAATAATACTTTGCACAAAAAAGTCGTCGACCACCAATAATGCAAAAACAACTGGAGGTCGACGACATTTTTATATTTGCCGGAAAAGGCCTCAAATGCTTGTATATCACCAGAAACATGATATAATAAAATAAAAACAAAATATTAAGAAATTATTTTGTATAAATACGTGATCTTTATTCTGACGCCATTTTAATGGGTTTTTAGTCTACCTATAAGGGATTGAAACTATTTGCACATCCTAAAGCATATCGGAACGGTATACGTTTTTAGTCTACCTATAAGGGATTGAAACTCAAAATCCCCAACAAGGCAGATGCCAATACTCTTGAAGTTTTTAGTCTACCTATAAGGGATTGAAACCTGCAATATTTAACGCTTGTTCAAAAAGCGGTATATTGTTTTTAGTCTACCTATAAGGGATTGAAACTAATTTACTTTGCAACCAAGTATATCTGTTGCAAAGGGTTTTTAGTCTACCTATAAGGGATTGAAACTATATCTTCCATTTATATTACTACCAATTTCTTTAAGTTTTTAGTCTACCTATAAGGGATTGAAACTGAGGCTCACCTCAATTTATCAATTTCTTTTGCCAAGTTTTTAGTCTACCTATAAGGGATTGAAACCTTAATTACAAATGATAAAGTATTTAGTTATTATATAGTTTTTAGTCTACCTATAAGGGATTGAAACGAGTTTGAGGGAGAGCCCTTCTAATGAAACACGACAAAGTTTTTAGTCTACCTATAAGGGATTGAAACGTTCGTTGAACGTGTAATAATCATCCGGCAGGAGCTCGTTTTTAGTCTACCTATAAGGGATTGAAACTAATTTTTTTCAATTCAATCCCTCCTTGGGTTTTATGTTTTTAGTCTACCTATAAGGGATTGAAACAAATTAGGCTTATCAAGGGGGGAGTTGAAGATGTTAGTTTTTAGTCTACCTATAAGGGATTGAAACGTCTTGTGGTGGGAAGGTTTTTTATAAGGTCTGCCAAGTTTTTAGTCTACCTATAAGGGATTGAAACTAATAACTATCTTGCAACTTCACCAACTGGAACTGCAAGTTTTTAGTCTACCTATAAGGGATTGAAACTTCTGGAGGTAGAAGCTGAAGATAGCCGCAAGGCTAGGGTTTTTAGTCTACCTATAAGGGATTGAAACCCAAACGGTGGTGGGGAAGGATAGAGAACTATATTCGTTTTTAGTCTACCTATAAGGGATTGAAACTCTGTATAGCCAGTTTCTTCTCTAAACCTGTCTTTTGTGTTTTTAGTCTACCTATAAGGGATTGAAACCCCTGTTGGTTTTAGACCTAAAACCAATTTTGTAACGTTTTTAGTCTACCTATAAGGGATTGAAACATAAAGACGCTCAAAACAAAGCAATTACGGATTATATGTTTTTAGTCTACCTATAAGGGATTGAAACCCTAAAGAGGTGGGAGTCTTCTTGCTTTATTTACGAGTTTTTAGTCTACCTATAAGGGATTGAAACACGTTAGAACCAAGGCTGTTAATGGTAAAATAAATCC
>NZ_JAFFJA010000038.1 GCF_021991635.1 Tepidanaerobacter sp. GT38 | reverse complement strand
ACTCCAAAGGGAGCATATCAATTAGTAGACAGTCCAATAAAAGAGGCATCGATGATAAAGCCATTACTCGACTGAAGCATTCTATATACAATCAATTATTCATTTCAAATATATTTTGGGTCTAAAGTTTATCTTAATCTCCTGCCCCTTACCCCTAATCTCAATTCCTTTTCCTAATAAATATATGTATATTAGTATAGTTAAGTCAAAGTCTCATGGATTAAGGGGTTTGGTGAATTTTTTATACGACAAAAATATAATTATGTACTAAATAACAACTTTATCATTAATTCCACAGCCCTTTCCATTACCAATCAAAAAGGCTAACAGGTAAGTATACTCCAACTACCCATCAGCCTGGTTAAAAAATGTATATTATTCAGTCTTTTCGTTTAATAGTTTTTTAAACATTCTTACTATCTTGTTTATAAATTTCTGCCTGCTTTCACTGGTATTAATAATAGCATATCCTCTTTCCTTTCCACCCTTTATCACTTCACCGTACCATACTTTAGAGGATTTTAACAGGTCAAGTTCATTTATAAGAGGCAGATACTCCTTCCAATTCTCCTTATCCCGTAATACCTTGCTTATGGCCACGTATCCGTAGAACATGAAGTTTTCCCCTATTAACGATGTTTCTTTACTTTGCGCTCTTTTTTCGTAGTTATGAAGTTCAGGTATAAAATTTATCAATTCATTGAAAAATTCTGCAAGGTATTTAGATAATTCCATCGCCTGAACCCTTGTTTCTAAATCCTTGTAAACTATCTCTATAGCGTTTACAAGGGTAGCAAAAGTAACAATATGCCTTTCGTCCTTTTTAGGTATTGAATTTCTTACCACTTCTACCCTGCCAGCCAGGTCACTGTTTTTCATCAATTCTCTCACAATAATGTTTGCAAGGCCCGTTTGATTAAAATATTCCGCACGGCTTGAACTGATTTTCAGCCCTAGAGAGAACTGGTGGAATTGCTGCTGTGCGGTCTGGACATTATAGTGGGTAACTTTTACAGGGAATTTTAGTTCGGTTAAATCGAAGAATGTATCCCCTTTTTCGTTTCCTTCAAGAATCATGCTTAAAGCCCTAATTCTGTGCTGCCCATCTGCAATGTTTATTTCGCCATCTACAGCAAGATTACCCTCATCATCAAGTTCGACTTTTTCATTGCCATCTTCAAGAACATTTAATGTAATCATATCCGTAAAATATTGGCCTGAAAGCATAGAAGTATAGATTTTTTTCACATTGGCTTTATTGTACACAGCAACCTCAACTTCACTATTGTCCTTTCCCCTTTTTACCTTTGTTCCTCTCTGGATTTCTGGGTTATATGTTATTATCCCATCCCTCCACATCTCTGCCAATTCCTGTCCATCAATTATTGTCTGGTATTCCTTTTCGCCTACCTGGGTCACATTCCTAAACACATACTCTGCCATACGAACTTTCCTCCCTCGTTTATATAATTATAAGAATACAGCAAACTTTTCCAATACTAAAATTATGGACAATATTTTCTGGTTGTATTCTAACAGATATAGGTTTAAGGCACAAGAGAAAAGTTAGTTGTGTTATTATTCTAATAATCAAAAAGTCGGTTATATTGAAAACAAGTTTATAAAATAAAAAGTGCAGGATTCTCTCCCACACCTTAACCTCTATTCCATACCCTTTATAGACTTTATCCTTTCTTAGCACTAATTTTCTTCTTTTAAGTACTTTGTAATAAGTTCATCCAGTCTCTCACTTACTTTCAACGTCTCTTCATTATTTATTCCTTTACTCCCATTAGCAACTTTCTTATTTAACTCATCACGTAATTTTTCCATTTCCAAAAGCAAATATTTTAACTTATCACTGTTTTGTTTTTCTTTAGTTTTTTTCATTTGTTTCTCTCTGTATAAATCTCTATCTGCCATCCTTATTAAATCCCCCATATTTCTTTTTGTTGAATTATAATAGGCTGCTCCTGCACTAATTTGAATATTTATTTCTTGTTTTAGTGATAAATCATTAATTTCTTTTCTTATCCTTTCGATTACTGTTTTTGCTGTTCTTTTATCTTGATTAAATAACAAAATGATGAATTCATCACCGCCGTATCTTACTCCTAAGTCCTCTTTCCTTATATTTCTTTTTATCGATTCTCCAACTATTTTAATGGCCTCATCCCCTGCCAGGTGCCCAAAATTATCATTAATTTCTTTTAAATTATCTATATCTATAATTATCAGGGTAAACTCTTTACTGTTATAAGGATAAAATATTGAGCCGTTATTAATCAGTTCCCAGTAATTTCTGTTGTTCAATCCTGTAACTGAATCTACCATTACTTTACCGCATATGCTACAGTCACTGCACTTTTGTTTTCTTGAAGTAATGTTAATTATATAAAACTCTTGATTGCTAATATATATTTCATCAATTGTTACTAAGTAATTTTCCAGACAATATTGAATGCATGACACATTAGATAATTTATTAATAACATCTAGTTTTTCTAAATAATTATGTGCATTTTTAACATCAGTGCTACTGTAAATAATCTTTTTTTCTCTATTTAGAATGATTCGGATTATATCCTCAATTCTGCATTCTTCCCCTTGCACAATAATTTACCTCCAAATTTATAGTTTGTTCTTTATTAGAACATATTATTGCATAACTTCGGATAAAATACAACTGTTCCAATAAAGAACATAAGGTTGGTGTTATTATGAAATTAATACTTGATTCCGAGGAACGCAATATTGCGGGTTCCAGGGTTAAAATCGCCAGACTAAAAAACAATATGACACAACAGGAACTTGCGGCTAAACTCGAAACACTTGCTGTCTACATTGACAGAGCAAGTATTTCAAAAATTGAACAGCGCAAAAGAATAATTACTGATATTGAACTTTTAGCCTTATCCCAAGTGCTAAATGTAAGTGTCAATTGGTTATTGGGTCTAGATAAATAAGTTTTTGTTCTAATATAGAACATTATAGTATATACCCTGCATCCCACAAAATTAACAACATTTATTCTTTGTCTTACAATTTTTCTTTTCATATCACCCCTATTTGCTTATCTCTTTTCATCACAACATAAAAAACACACCTTTCTATACTTTAACCCAGTATAAGAAAGGTGTGCTCCTTTCGGCTGTATACTTTGATATCACATATTTCCGTAGGTAATACAAGGGCAAATATTTTTTTTCTTTGCAACCAGTGTCCAGCGTATAGCGGTTTTAGGGATAGTATCATATTTATCTACTAGTGTATCTACTTTCACATAAAAGGGCCTCATATAAAACTTGTATCCCATTTTTACTAGTTTTTCTGTCAATAGAATCAAAACTTTTACCGTTTGGTAACCAGCCTTTACACCTATACAGTCTATATTTACAGCCATATTTTGCTTAATCTCCTCAACTGCTGCATCTGCAGCAGCATTAATATTGCTATCTCCTGCAACTCTAAGAACCTTTATATCCATGCATTACATACCTCCCTAAAGAATTATCTGAAGTATGATACAAGATAGTCTAAAATAATTTCAAGTTTTTTATAGCATCATCTTTTTTATTAAAATCCTAACATCTCATAATAAATCAATCATAGTCCCCAACAGGTATGAACAATAAGAATAAGCATTATGTTCAAGTATTATTATTCATACCTTTATCCTTCTCTATCTAAAATTTCATTGATATTTAAAAGAAATAAAGCAAAAGTTCCTATTAGTTCTAAAAAATACTTGACTTTTTATTACTTATTTCATTAATATGCATAAAACAATCAACGGAGGTGATTTGCCATGCTTTCAGTGAACATCTCTAAATTTAATGCTATTTCTTTAGAAGATACTTTAAACTACACACTGTACTCCAAAAAACTTGAAAAGACTGTTGCTGGAATAGCAAGATATGCAATTAAATGCCTTAATGAGAAGTTAAAGAAAGAAAATATTTCTGAAGATAAGGTTGCCGAATTCTATCTCGCTAAATGTCTTCTAAGTATATCTGCAAACTCCGTTTGGATTCAATGTTCGAATAAATATAAATTAGATGAAGATTACTTATATGTAATGCTAAAAAAATATTACTACCAATATACAAATATTTTTTTCATGTAAGAAATGGGGGGTGCTGTTATGAACAATCCACAACTTAAACAAGAAATTAGCAGGCTGTTATCCACTGTATTGCAAATCTTTGGTAAGAATTCAAGAGAATATAAGAACCTTGAATATTTTCTCGATATCTTAGAAACCACATATCGCTACAATTTTGATGGAGAAAGAGATTTGCTTGATGAGTTAAATAAATTATTGATTAAACTATCAAATACTATTCCTGAACTGAGTCAAGAAAAATTAAGTTATAATTATCCTCATATTAGTGCGATGCTTAAATATTTAGATGAATGGCTCTCTTAATAATACTCTATATGGCTTTTCAGTTTATCGCTGAAAAGCCTTTTTTTTTATAGATTTTTTATAAGTTTTAATGGGTAAGAAAAAACAATACCTTTAATAGTTACTAGCATACTATACAGTTTATAACTTCCAAGCCACCTGCCCTTTAGACCTACAACCTCTAGAAACTGCTTATTCAATTTTAGAAACGCTTTTCACCCCATAATTCTCAAAAATCATTTCTAACTCCTTTCCCCTAGCCAAAGCATGTAATATCTATCAAATTGCTCTGTTTCTAATGTAAAAAGATTGGTTTCTAGGAATTCATTCTTATTATATATCTATATAAGAGTAACGTTTCTAAAATCGGGTTTTAGGTTTCGGTTTGATATTCTATCAAAATACAAAATACTTTTATATTAAAGTAAAATAGGAGAAGTTCATTGCAGTAAAGCAATTACTTCTCCTATTCTACTCCGTATTTACCAACTACATCCCAGAATACCTGAACTAATGATAGCACGTTGAATTCTATTTGTAAAGAGTTAACCTTGATGCTTCAATTCTCCTTAAAAATTAAGTTCCTTTTAGTTCCATACTTTTTATTCCAGTACCTAGACGTTCTTTTAATTACCATACCTTTCCTTCATAAATTTTTTATACTCATTTTCCATCTTTTTAATACTTTTTATATTCCACATGTGAGATAATCCGAAATACTCGAGTGCTTTTTCAAAGGTTGTTACTTTATATCCCTTTTCTCTTAGACTAGTTATGTTGGAATATGTCCTTCTTGAGTAATCAAAAATAATGGCAAATTTTGCAGTCTTCGCCTGTGTTTTAAAATATTTTCCGTTGTTTTCTTCACATATCTTTGCTATTTGTTCTTCTACTTTCCTAAACTGTTCCCATGTGCCTATAGCATCACACATTCCAGATTTATTTGCAATAAAACACTTATATATATCTTCATCTATTGGGTCATATTCAAAAGGGGTATTGATATCAGCCTTTATGAATTCATCACGTTTCTTTCTGTTTTCTATAAGTATATTATGACGGTAATTTGCTATAGACATAAACTTTTTATAGTCCTTAGGCAAAATCCAAAATTTAAAATCTGGGGTCGCTATTCTATGATATAAATTATCACTGCTCATGCCCTCATCTCGGACATAATATGCATCAAAATATATTTTTTCTCCATTTATTATTATATATTGGTTATTAGCAGGGAAAATAACTTCTGCTTTTTTTATAGTTTTACCGCTTTCCCTGATACTTACAAAGTCAACAGTAAAAACTTCATCGTCTACCTTTTCTTTAACTGTATCAACTTTCCGTCTTGACACTGCACTAACTTCTTCTATAGATTTGTCCTTACGCACCTGTAGAGAATTCTTTTCCTTATTTTTGTTAAACATGCTAAAGAGTTTTTTCAACATACTTATCTCTCCAGTTTACAATAATTAATATTAAAATAATTATAGCATACTTAAATTCCAAAATTGGTAATTTTTTACCTTATTCACTAAATAGTTTTTTAAGAATATAAGAAAACGGCAGTTAAAAAATCTGCCGTTCCATATCGAACATCTTAAATATCATATCTACTATTAATTTCTTCTTTGCTTTTCACAGGCTATTAAACATATCGAAAATTTCCTTTGGAAGTTTCTGCTCATTATTCTCAGCCTTATTTGAGTTGATGCTGTCTATGCCGCATTCAAGAATCGCTTCCTTTATAATCTCTTTAATTTTTTCCTTATCAAGAATCATCTTATTCTCTTTCTCCAAATAATTTATTACTGCTTTAATTACATAATCTGTCTTATATTTTTGTGCAGAAAGTATGTTATATACCTTAGCATCATCCTCCCTATTCATAGAAAAAGATAGGTTTATCCGTTTTGTTGCCATAGCATCACCTTCTTAATTCCTGTTCAAGTAGAATCTTGTACCCACGTGCATTCGCAAACTGGTCAAGAAACTCAGTATATTTTACTCTGCTGGATTCTTCGATATATTTCTGTAGCAGCATGCTTCCTCCACCTGTGAAAACAGTAGCGTTACGAAATTCAAACCCATACTCTTGGATTTTCGCTAGTAAATTTTCTGTATACTCTTTTGCTATGACTTCTACTACTCCTTTAACATCTGCTTCAAAAATGACTGGTTCTTTGCCTGCTATTATATCCTGTACCTGACTTTCAGTAAGCCTGATGTTCACTTTCAATAGTTCCTGTTGAACATTTGCAATTAACGTAATAATTCCATCGGGAAGTGAGTAGCATGATGTGGTATCAATTATACCGTTCTCAACTCTAAAGATATCAACAGTATAGCCACCAATATCTATAACATTGCACAGCAGATTTCGATAACTATTAAATACCGTAATCAGTGAAGAATACCCCTGCGGATACACCCTGCAATCAATAACATTTATTTTATAATCTTTTTTGTTGAAGTTAAATTCTATACCCCTTTTTAAGAAGTATTCCCGAAACTTTTTCTTAAGAGTTCCATAACTAACAATCGGGAGCCCTACACCCAGAATTATATCCGCTTGGCCTTCCACGCCTGCTTTATTTACTGCATCTGCTATCGCTGGTAAAGACAAGATGAAAGCATCCTGGTTGACAGTCTTGTCCATTTGAACACTAAGTCTATTGCCGCCTATACTATAAAATTTACCTTCATAAACTAACAAATTATTTGTTGAGATTGGTTCATAGTTAGATTTAGTAAAACCAGACTCGCTAACATAACCTTCGCTAGTTTTGGTACATTTATTTCCATTGTCAATGCCTAATAAAATCCTGTTCCTCATTACAATTCCCCCTATCTATGATTTAGTTCTACATAGTTCTTTTAGTAAATCAATTATAATAATTTCAAGTTTTTTAGTAAAAAAATGCTTACCTAATTGAATCAGGTAAGCATTTAAATTTATTACAACGGAGGTATTCAATTTTGAATTAGTAAAATACCTTACTATTAATGGGCTATTATTTTATATAAAATTACTAAATACATTTTCAAGTGTTTTTATCTTTTTCCTATATCCTTTACCCTTTTCTTCTTATCCCTTCTCTATATTATATATGTATTTAGTAAATTTCCCCAAACCGTTGATATTACTACACTTAAATAGATTCTTAAACGACAAAAACCATGTTAGGATATTAGTTCTAAGGTGTATGGACTAAGGGTTAATTATACATTATATCTCCTCTTCAGAATTACTTTATAAAAATTTTAGTATTAAAATTTGACTTACAACTAACAATCCGTATAATGTGGAAAAATCTAATATATGAAAGGATGAATCTACATGAGCAATAGTTTAATCATAAAGGATTTTAAAACTCTCAAGGTTTGGCAGAAGGCAAATGCTTTGGAACAGGAGATAGGGGAATTGGTTAAAGAATTTCCAAACTTTGAACAATATAGACTTGTAGACCAGTTAGTAAGGGCTGTAAGGAGTATAGGTGCGAATATTGCAGAAGGAAATACCCAATTATTTGTAAAAAAAGAAATAGTTCATGCAAATATAGCACTTGGTAGCGCAGGAGAAGTAAGAAATCATCTTCTTACTGCTTATCAAAATGGCTATATCAATAGGGAGCAATACGATGCTCTAGATAAAAAATTGATTGAAATTATCAAAATGTTGTTTGGTTACATAAAGAGACTGAAACCTGACTTAGATAATAAATCTGATATTTCTGAGTCCTAATACTAATTAATCAAATAAAAATATCTTTACTTATACCTGACCCTTCGCCAGTAGCATATATAATTTTGTGTCTTTACTATTGCAATTATTTCTAGGGAAGAGACACGGTATGCACAAAACCCACGAATTTTTATAAATTAAGGCTTTCCAGGATTACGACTAGTTCAGAATATTAAACAAAATTATAGGAAAAAACACAAAGGTATTTACACTCTCTTTTTGTCTATAATCCTTTGACGCCTTATATTATATCCTAATACCTTTAGCCTAAATTCGCTTAATCAAGCCAAATTCCTAACCGTTCCCAAGTTCTTTGTTTAGTGATAGTAATTCGGTCATATTTAAGGTTTTTAGGAATTATAATAGATTTTGGCTTAATAATCCCTTTTTCTTCTGCTAAAATAGCCACTTTTTTGAGGTCTTCTTTTGTTACTTTTTTCATATTGCATTACACTCCTTTTAATATGTGTATTAGTTCTATATATGTACTCAAGCATAGTATCATAAACAAAGCAAATTACAAAATATATTATCCTTTGCAATTTTATATATTTAAACCTGATATTAATCTCCCTATTAACCTGTATATTTTAGTATTCTGAATCCCGTAGTAAGTTAAGTATTTATTTTCCCTTATAGCCTCAGTTATTTTTTCAATAAGAAGTTGAAGTTCTTTTGACTTTAAGCGGTTATTTGCTTTATAATAACATCTCTGAACTGTTCAAGGGATTCCGGCGGAATAATCGTTACCCTTGATTCATCCAAGCCCTTTCCATCTGTGTTGAAATTACAATGTATGTTTTTATCGCCATTAATTCTTTATAATACTTTACAATTATTCTCCCATTAAATAATCATTTACAGAAATACAATTATATTTTTCAGGTTTATATTTATCATACTATTCGTTTTCTTCGAATGAATCTGCTCTTAGCCAAATTATAATCCATTCCTATAAGCATGTATACCTCTTAACAGTTAGGCTCATAGAATAAGAGTAAAGTATATAGGCTATATAACATAATTCAAATATTAGCCTTACTTGGTAACTATACTTAACTCGCGAAAAAAAAGATGTTCACATTTTTTAATTTAATTTTACCAATATGTATCAAGTATAGACTAGTAATTTATTTTTCCGTATCATTTAAAACTTTTTTATACTTTCTGCCATCATAAAAATAAACATTCATACTACCAGGTATATATGTAACATCTTCTTTGTTAAATAGAACTAGATTCTTTCCTCTTAATCCTATCTTATTCATTCGTGTGCTTTTGTATAATATTCCTGAATAACCTTTACTTATTAAATAATCTGCTAAGTAATGAAATGGTATATATGCTTTAAGTTCTGGGTCTTCATTAATATCCACAGGTAAAAAAACTGCTTCATCAATACTTTTCATGATTAAATTTGCCAAATATATCTCCGTTTCTTTCCTAATTATAGACCTTATCTGTTTATCTTTCATCTCTTTCTCTATAATTTTCTTAATTGCTTCTTCTTTTTTCAGGCTAGTTCTTATTTCTTCTTGATATTTTTTATTAGTAAGAATCTCATTCACTTTCACTTCAATTATTGTATTTATAAATTCCTCTGATTTTCCATCTATTTCATCATAACCTATATCTTCATAACACAAATTAATAATTTTACCATCGCTTTTACAGGTTTGAATTTACATATACTTACATATTCATCCTTTTTTAATCTTATCTCTTCAAAACAAGTTTTTTCTATAAAATTAATAACTTCATCGTACTGCTTAACTTCCTCATCCAAACATAAATAAATAAAAGCAACGCCTTCAGGATTCCATCTATTTTTTTTGCATATTCTTCTTTTGGAATCATTCTTTCGTAATTATTAAAATGCTTACCTCTTTGCGCTCTATATAAATTTTTTAAATCTCCTAACTTTTTTACAAAGATATTTTCATATTTAGAAATACAACTTTCATGTATATCATGCTATTTTTTGAAACAGAAAAAAAGCCCTATGTTATATCAAAAAAGCAAATAATATTCTTTCATAAAATTCCTTTATTTTCCTTTATCCTTAAACTTCAAAAGTGCCTTAAATCCAGTATTCTCAATACTTTCCCTTATTCCTTATCCCTGTAAATAAAACTACTTTATTTTATTTTTACAACAACTAATTATGGCCTAAATTCTTTCAAAATTTTTTCCTATTTCCTTACCCCTTTTTCCTCAATCCTAACTATATGCACCTCAAACAAACTTCTTTCCCTTTTCAAATAAAGTCCTTTTATAGACAGCCCTCAAACCCTTGCGAATACTGGCTTGTTATTCTCTTCCAATTATCCGTTTATTTACTCCATTTTTGTTTTTCACAATTTAAAGTAGTTGCATTTTTGATTTTTCAATGGAAAAAATGAAAATAAAGTAGTTGCAAAATTGAGGATTTATAGAGAGTTAAGGAAGAAGGTTTAAGGAGAATTCTTTCCATTTCTTCTCTCCATTTTTACTTCCATTCAATCTCTCAATCCATTGATTTTACTGAATTTAAACCTTATCCCTTATTCCTTTTCACCTTAAAATTCCTAATAAAAAAACATGGCCTACAGGGTATTTCCTTATCCCTAATAAACCATGTTTCCTAAAAGTACTTTATTTACTCCTTCTCAAACATTTGAAAAATGAAAGGAGTTTATTTGATGTAGACAACTACATTTTTACTCTATATTTCTCTTCGGCCTTCTAGGGCCTTGGTGAGTGTTACTTCATCGGCATACTCCAAGTCTCCGCCCATAGGAATGCCGTGAGCTATGCGTGTAACCTTTACGCCTAAAGGCTTCAACAACTTGGCCAGGTACATGGCAGTAGCTTCGCCTTCCACATTTGGATTTGTGGCCAGGATTATTTCTTTAACTTCCGGCGTTATTCTTGCCAGCAGCTCTTTAATCTTAATATCATCGGGCCCTATACCTTCAAGAGGAGATATGGCTCCATGAAGTACATGGTAAAGCCCTTTATAATCCCGAGTCTTCTCTATAGCAACTACATCTTTTGGGTCTTCCACAACCATAATCACATTCTTGTCTCGATAGGGAGCCTCACAAATGCTGCAGGGATCTACATCGGTAAGATTGCCGCAAATAGAGCAATAGGTTATGGATTCTTTAGCCTGTAAAATAGCCTCGGCCAGACTTGATACGCGTTCTTCGGGCATTTTTAAGATGTAAAAGGCCAATCGCTGTGCTGTTTTTGGCCCTATTCCTGGCAGTCGAGAAAGTTCTTCAATGAGTCGCTCTAGTGGTTTTGCATAATAAGCCATTTAGGTCTCAGCTACCTTAAAAAAGCCCTGGCATATTGAGGCCGCCGGTGAGTTTACTCATTTCACTAGCTACCATGTCTTCAGCTTTCTGCAGCGCTTCATTAGCCGCTGCCATTATTAAATCCTGCAACATTTCTACGTCATCTGGGTTTACTACTTCCGGGTCGATTTCAATGCCTACAAGCTGTTTTTTTCCGCTGGCTATTACTTTGACCACTCCACCACCGGCAGTAGCTTCCACAGTTCTTTCTTTTAGCTCCTCTTGAAGTTTCATCATATCCTGCTGCATTTTTTGGACTTGCTTCATCAGTTTATTCATATTTCCCATGTTTCTCATTAATTCCGCCTCCTTAATTATTATTCAATCTATAAATGTAACATTATCTTTGCCAAAAATCTCAATAACTCTTTTACCAAATTCCTCATCGGATAATTCACTATTCTCTATAGGCTCACCTGTCTGTTGGACCTTTGGCTCCTCCTGAGAAGCGCTTTCCTCTATTACAAACCCTTTAATAATTATGTCCACATTGGAAACCTGTTTAATAATCTCTTCTATTGTATGCTTTTCTGCCAGTATTATTTCTTCATAAACTGCATCGCCGTGATTTATCAGGTATAGTTTTCTCTCCTCAACTTTGGCCGGAACTATTTTCCCAGCTTTAAGTGTCGAAAGAAGGGTCATCTTACCTTGACTGCTCAGTCTCTCTAACACCTTGGGCCAATCTTCTCGCAATAAGCCAATGACATCACCATCTGCATTAGTTTTCTCTGCTTTGTCCTTTGGCGATTCGACCTGCTCTTGTCCCACATCTTTAGTGTCGATTAGTGTCATATCTTGACTTTTTACAGGTTTAGGCGCTAAAGAGTTTACGTTTGGTGTTACAACAACATCCTGTTTAATTTGATTTATATTTTCCAGTTGCCTTTGTAAAGCTGCCACCTGATTTTCCAGGTGCTGTATTCTGGAAATGTAACCTTCTTCTTTTTCCCACAAACCTAAAAGTGTCAGTTTAACCAAAGCAGCTTCTACCACTATTCTGGGCTGCGATGACCACTTTACATCATTTGCAGCATCTTTTAAGATATCTATGATCGACAGCAGCTTCTCTTTGGTATATCCTTGTGCAATCTGCTGAAGTTTTGCATAATCTTCATCTATAACATCAATAAGCTTTCTATCAGCATTAATAGAGACCATCAATAAATTCCTGAAATGTTCCAGCAAATCATCCAGAAATCTAAACAAATCCTTGCCCTGTTTCACAATATGGTCTAGTATTTCAAGTACTGCGGCACTCTCACATTGCAAAACCGCTTTAGAAATACGGTAAAAAACCTCATGGCTTACAGCACCTAACAATGTCAGAACCTGTTCATAGCTTAGTTTTTTCTCACTATATGCAATTGCCTTGTCAAGCAAACTCAAAGCATCCCTCACTGACCCCTGGGAACTTTGAGCTATTTGAACTAATGCCTTATCCTCAGCTTCAATACCTGAATCCGTCAGTATTTTCTTGAGTCTCGCAACGATTTCAGCGGTGCTAATCCGAGTAAAATCAAATCTCATGCACCTTGATAGAATTGTTTGGGGCAATTTGTTAGGTTCAGTGGTAGCTAAAATAAATACCACATAGGCCGGAGGTTCCTCAAGGGTCTTTAAAAGGGCATTAAATGCTTCGGTAGTAAGCATGTGCACTTCATCTATAATATAAATTTTATATCGGCCCTCTGACGGAGCAAAATTTACCTTTTCCCTTAGGTAACGAATATCTTCAATACCTCTGTTTGATGCAGCATCCATTTCAATTACATCTATCATGCTGCCACTGGATATTGCTCTGCAGGATGCACATGAATTGCAGGGACTTGCAGTAGGGCCTTTTTCACAGTTGAGGGCTTTTGCAAAAACTCTAGCAGTGCTGGTCTTGCCCGTTCCCCTCATACCGCAAAACAGATAAGCGTGCCCGATTTTCCCACTGGTCAATTGATTTTTTAATGTGGTCACAATGGCATCTTGCCCTACAATATCATCAAAACTCTGGGGACGGTATTTTCGATAAAGGGCCACATAAGACATAATAACCTCTCCTAAAATATGTAAAATGACACTTTGGATTTTAAAAAGCCGCCGATCTTGTCGGCGGCTAAAATTTATGCCGTGCACCCTCCGTCGATCTTTCCCTCCGAGCGTTACAATGACAGTTAGCTCCGACCAGGCTCCCCTGCGGCACATGGAATTACTTCCTTACCGCTGCTTCCTCCCGGACCTGACGGGGTTCGAAAGGTTCCATTGCGCAGGACCCGGCCATCCTCACCACTTGTCAAAGCCGGACCCCACAGGGATAAGACCTCTAGAGGGAATTCGATCCCACTGTAGCGGATTGTGGGTTCAGGGCACCGCTACCTCCCCATCTAGCACGGCAAACTTATAAACATTTAAAGTTAAGTGTCTATAATATTTTACTATATTTAATACCCTAAATCAAGGAGCAAAATGCCATACAGAATGTGCATGTTTTGGGTTATTTAGAACAATTTAACTCAGGCAATGCTCCTGATTAATTTTTATACTAGAAACACGAAAGACCACTTTATAGTGGTCTTTCTTATATATATTATATAAAATTTTATTTTCTAAATGGCGGAGAGAGAGGGATTCGAACCCTCGAACCGCGTTTTAACACGGTTACGCGATTTCCAGTCGCGCGCCTTCGACCAGCTCAGCCATCTCTCCGTAAATGCTATTATATTTTTAAATACCGACATCCGGCTTGTATTTAAATGGCGGAGAGAGTGAGATTCGAACTCACGGGACGGGGTTGCCGCCCACTCGCTTTCGAGGCGAGCGCCTTCAACCTCTCGGCCATCTCTCCACATTAGCAGTCTAAAGGCCAGACTACTCGGATGCCCGGTATCGTTTGCTCTTAAAAAACTTTTTTAATATGTCACCACACTCGTCAGCCAGCACACCTTCCACAATTTCTGGTCGGTGATTAAATCTTTTATCAGCTGGGAGGTTTACTATGCTTCCACATGCGCCGCCTTTAGGGTCTTTTGCGCCAAACACTACTCTATCAACTCTTGAGAGTATAATAGCTCCGGCGCACATGGGACAAGGCTCTAGCGTCACATATAAAGAGCAACCAATTAACCTCCAAGTGCCCAATACCTCGCAGGCTTTTCTGATTGCCAAAAGCTCTGCATGAGCTGTTGCGTCCTGTAGCGTTTCCCTAAGGTTGTGTGCTTTAGCTATGATTTGGTTGTCTTTGACAATCACTGCCCCAATAGGTACCTCATCTATATCTGCTGCCTTTTGAGCTTCTTGGAGGGCAAACCTCATGAAAAACAAGTCATCTCTTTGGTTATTGAGTGTGGGCATTCTTACTTACAACCCTTATAAAATTTTCCAAGTGTCTATGGTGCGCCCGGGAGGACTCGAACCCCCGGCACGCGGTTTAGGAAACCGCTGCTCTGTCCTGCTGAGCTACGGGCGCAAAACAAAAATGGTGCGCCTGGCAGGAATCGAACCCACAGCCTTCTGATCCGTAGTCAGACGCTCTATCCAATTGAGCTACAGGCGCATGTAAGTGGCGGAGAGAGAGGGATTCGAACCCTCGATACGGATTTTAGTCCGTATAGTCGCTTAGCAGGCGACCGCCTTCGACCTACTCGGCCATCTCTCCATATCGGTTGTCAGTTTTTATGGCGGAGGGGGTGGGATTCGAACCCACGGCTCTTTCGAGACACTGATTTTCAAGACCAGCTCCTTAAACCACTCGGACACCCCTCCGAATGACTCGTTAAAAGTATAGCACAAAATTTATTCCTTTGTCAACAGCACCGAAATCGCAAAAATATAGATGAGCCAGAGTTTCGTTCGCACAAACTAAAGCCGCGGTTAAAACGCGGCTTTTTGCAGGTCATATATCAACGCCTAATGCGCTTTTTACTATTAGGCCCACTACAAAGGAAAGGGCTGCAACGCTTAAGCTAATTATTGCCATCTCAAGGAACCGGCGCTTAAAGGGCAAATCCTTTGCGACTGCTATGTAATAATTAAATGCGGCGATAATTGCTACAACAGTAATCAGCATTGTTACAAGTGCAAACATGTATCTTTGCGAAGGAAACAATAAATAGGGCAAAATCAGCATTACCACAGTTATAAGATAAGCGATACCCGTATAGAAGCTGGATTTTAGCGCGTCTTTGCTACCTTCGCTCTTTGCAGATAAAAATTCACTGGATGCCATTGAAAGGGTGGCAGAAATCCCGGTAATAAGCCCTGAAAGGGCTATAATGCGAGTGTTTTGAAGGGCAAGAGTTAGACCCGCAAGGGTTCCCGTAAGTTCTACCAGCGCGTCATTTAACCCCAATACCATTGAGCCTACATACTGGAGTCTCTCCTCTTCAAGCATGTTCATAAGTTCCTTCTCATGTTCTTCTTCCTCTATAACTATTTTCTCGGCTTCAGGCACTTCCCTAATCAGTTCTTCATAACTTTCCTGAGCTACAACTTCACTATTTTCCATTAATTTTATTGTAAATGTAAAACCAAGGAGGCTGGCCATCAGTTTTCGCCACCATACTTTGAAACCCTCTGGTTTTAAGCTGCGATTTGTATATTTTTTTAATATTTCATAGTGCTTTTTTTCTTGAGCTGCAATCTTTTCAAGGATGTTTCTGTTTTCTACATTTTTTATTTTTTCCGCTATAGCTTTATAAGTCGCATAATCTGTAATTTCATCCTGCTGCATAGCGATTAACTGTGCCATGACATTTGGCAAGATTTCATTATTATGCTGCTTATTCAATTTTCCACCTCCAGTTCATTCAGTATAATATCTCTAACTTCTAGTTATATTAACATACAGTTTTCGCCAGGGCAAACTTATTTTTTATCCTCCCTCATCATTATAAGCCATTTCCCCTGTAAATCCTCAGCTTTCCCTACTTGGCAAAATCCGTATTTCTCATATATTCTAACAGCCGCTATGTTGTCGGGTCTTACCTCCAGCTTTATTTTCTTTATCCCTAAAGCCTCTATATGGCTTATGCCCCTTTCCAGCAGCTTTTGACCTATCCCCTTGCCCTGATGTTCAGGATGAACAGCAATAGATAAAACTTGTGCCGAAGGTTCGGTGGTCATCTCAAATCGAAAATACAGCAGTTTATTTTTCACAATTTTATAGAGGGTAGAAAGTGTAAGACCATATTTGCCGGTTACCGCTGAAATTAAGGCGTTTTTGAGGAAGCCTGATGTGATAGCTTCTCGCCACAATCGTTTAATATCATCAGCCATTATAATATATCCGCACACCTTGTCATTTTCAACTGCTACAAAGAAACCTTGTCCAAAAACCCGGTGAAGTAAACCAAACACATCCCTTATAGCAGCTTTAACCTGCTCAGTAACCGGCGTGAAAAATGTTATGCTGTTTTCAAAAGCGGAACAAAATATTTCCACTATCGTATCATTGTGCTGGGATTGGGCCAAGGTAATCTTCAAGGGAGTATTCCTCCGTTTCCATAAGTTCAGAAATAAATATCATCTGATCAACAGTCAAGAATTCATACCCCTCGTCCCTTAGCTTGTCTATAATCTCAGGTAGAGCCTTTACAGTGGAGTTTCTGTTGCCTCCCCTAAAAGTTAACAAATCGCCACTGTCGTGAAGCAAAATAATGGAACCCGGTTTAACCCTGTTTATCACATTGGCTACGATCTTTTTTGGGGCCAGTTCAGCCCAATCCTCTGTAGATACGTCCCAAAGCACCAGGGTGTAGCGCTCTTCCTTCAGCAGCTTTCGGGCATAACCGGAATATACTCCTCTGGGCGGGCGAAACAGCGTTGGTCTGATTCCGGTAGCTTCTTCTATAGCAGCTTCAGCATTTTTTATTTCTTTATACGTATTTTTTGCCGACAGCGGTATTAGGCTTTTATGGGAATAAGTGTGATTTCCAATTGAGTGGCCTTCCGCCACTATCCTCTTGGCAATTTCCGGATAAGCCTCTGCATTTTTACCTATAAGGAAAAATGTAGCCGGAACATTTTTCTCTTTTAATATATCTAGGATTTTTGGAGTATATAGCGGATCCGGACCGTCATCAAAGGTCAAAGCCACATATTTAATCTGCTCCGGTCCGTGACGAATAATATCTGTCTGTGCTCCAAAACCTCTATAAACATATTTGTTAAAGTAAAGTAGTATCAAAAACCCAAGTACTCCTATCCCTACCGCCATATCGTAAAGCACCGCAGATTTTATTCTCTTTGAAAGAAATAGCGGCCAAAACTGAATTACGAGGTTTGCAAAAATTATTAAAGATATTATTATATAACTGTCACTGCTAAATATTTTAAAAGCCATAACCGGAATCATCAACGAAGATACAAATACCGCTTGATCATAGTTTCCGGTAATCTTTTTTATTACAAAAAACATCAAGGCAAGTGCCATGCCAAAAACCGGTGACATAAAGAAAACAATTCCTAGGGAAACTATTTCACCGGTATACCCATTATTCTTAGAGAATGCCGGCCTGCTCTGAGCTGCCAAGACTCCAACCGAAGCCATTAGGTAAGACAAGCCCGAATGAACATAAAAACCCGAAACTAAAGGCACCAATAAGCCCTTTGCAAACTCAATGGTATATTTTCTGCAACCATTTTTTAATGTAAATATGCTGCCTAAAATATAAGATGATATTGCGATAATCACAAATTGGTACATAGCAGACCCCCACAATCCTAATATATCATATTTCAGTGGGGTTTGAAATGATTATATAAATTTGATAAGATACAGAAAATAATTAGTATTAGGTGATAGTTAATGGTAGTGGGGATTTTGACGGTAGAGCTTTCATTAGGGGATATCTTTTCTCTAAAGGAAAAAAGGCAGATAATAAAGAGCGTCATAGACCGAATAAAAAATCGATACAATGTTTCTATAGCAGAAGTGGACAAACAGGATTTAAAGCGCCAAGCGACCATAGGAATCGCCTGTGTATCAAACAGCAGTAAGCTGGTGGACAGGCAGCTGGATTTAATTCTGGACTTTTTGGAATCCGATGGAAGGTTTGCAATAGAAGATATTTATAAGGAAATTTTATAAACAAAAATAGAGCAGGTTTTTAATCTTCCCCGCTCATTTGAAATCCTGGTATTGCCAGCTTCTTTTCTATTATGTCTACAACCTTTGCAATAATAGACAGAACGATAATGTAGATGACGCCTACCCAAAAAAGGGTTTCTAAAGGTTTAAAGGTCTGACTTATGATCATCTTGCCTCTGGCCATAAGCTCCGGCACTGCAATAAGAAAAGCCACTGAAGTGTATTTTACCATGTATATGACTTCATTAGACCATGGCGGTATTACAAGTCTCAATGCTTGAGGCAAAATAATATTTAAAATCGCCTGCTGTTTTGTCATGCCGAGGGCCTGGGCTGCAAGGCCTTGACCTTCATCAATAGATAAAATGGCGCCTCTGAAATATTCGGCCTGATATGCACTGCTGTTTATTCCTAAAGCTATAATAGCTGCAGGCACCCTGTCCAGAAGTATCCCTAAGTCGGGAAGGCCGTAATAAATCAAAAAAAGCTGCACAATCATGGGCGTGCCTCTGATTAACTCAATATATCCAACGGCAAAAGCCTTGACAATGCCCTTTCCATAAGTTCTCATCAAAGCCATGGGCAGGCCTATCACAAGGCCCAAAAGCAATGCTCCTACTGAAAGCTCTAAGGACACAACCAAACCTTTGAAAAGTTCCGGCCATATGGAAATAAAATATTGTATGTGATCTATCATTTACAAGACCTCCCGGTCTTTGGCAACGCTATTTAACCTGGTTATTTTGCTGATGAATTCGCGAGTCCGCTCTTTTTCGGGATTGTTAAAAATCTTTTCAGGACTACCCATTTCTGCAACTACCCCATTTTCCAAAAACACGATGCGGTCGGCAGCTTCTCTGGCAAATCCCATTTCGTGGCTTACTACAACCATGGTCATGCCCGCATTAGCTAAATCTTTCATAACTTCCAAAACTTCTCCGATAAGTTCGGGGTCAAGGGCAGAAGTAGGTTCATCAAAGAGCATAATCTTCGGGTCCATTGCCAGAGCTCTCGCGATAGCTACACGCTGTTTTTGTCCTCCGGAAAGTTCAGCAGGATAATTTGCGGCCTTATCTGCAAGGCCCACTCTTGCCAGTTCTTTTCTAGCAAGCTCGTAAGCCTTTTGCTTATCCATTTTCTTTACTTTAATCGGGCCGATTGCCACATTCTGCAGTGCTGTCAAGTGGTTAAAAAGATTAAAATCCTGGAAAACCATTCCTATCTGCTGGCGGATGTAATTTAAATTTGTTTTGCCGGGCTCGATTTTCTGCTCTTCTAAATAAACATCACCGGAATCTGGCTCTGTCAGTCGATTGATGCAGCGAAGGAGGGTGCTCTTGCCGGTTCCGCTGGGGCCGATTATAACCACAACTTCACCTTCATACACCGTCAGCGACAAACCTTTAAGCACCTCTGTGCCTTTAAATTTTTTGTGTATATTTTCAACGCGTAAAATAGGTTTCGCCATAGAAATTTCACCTTTCCAAGCCCGGAATTTTTACTTTTGATTCAACCCGAGCCATACTCTTAGTAAAGACATAAGTCAGCAATAAATATATAAGGCCAACTACTATATATGTGATTAGGGGCTGAGACGTACGTGCGCTTACGTATTCACCGCGGCGCATTAATTCAGTAACGCCCAAGGCGTAAGCTAAAGAAGAATCCTTTAACACTATTGTGGCTTCATTAGCCCAATATGGAATGGCTCTTCTTAAAGCTTGAGGCAATATGACGTAAAAAATGCCTTGGTACTTGCTCATTCCTAACGCCAAGGCTGCCTCCATCTGGCCTTTACTTATTGATTGGATGGCACCGCGAAAAATCTCCGATTGATATGCAGCAGAGTGAATCGCCAGAGCCAAAATTATAGCCCAGAAAGCCGGTATGTCTATTATTTCAGATCCCAGAAAATACAGCATAAATAAAATAACAAGCAGTGGCAAACTTCTGACGAGGCGGCTATAAATCACGGCAAACTGACGAAACGCACCACTGCCATAAACCCTTATTATTGCCAATACGAGCCCCAGCAAAGTTCCCAGTAAAAGGGCCAATATGGTTATTTCAAGGGTTATCCCTACCCCTTCAAAGAGGTAGGGAATACTGGCTAATACTTTATTTGCACTTATATTTAAACCCATTTCGCTTCATCCCATAATACAAGCTTTTGTCCGAGGCCTTTCTTAAGAGCCTCTTTATAAATATGATCACCAATTATTATATCCAAGCAGCCCATACCTCGGGAGCTAAACATAGTAGTCTCTTCATCGTTTTCCCGACCGGGTTTATTTCCGCATACAACTTGGTTTAAAGTCCAGATATCTTTTTCATCTAAATCGCCGCTGTCAACCATCTGTTTTATAATGGAAAGGTCATTTTTCTTCATCTGCTCCCAGCTGTCCACGACGATTTTGTCAGCCTTTTTGACTACACCCGCTTCAACTTCACACGCGCTCATTTGTATAATCATTGCCCCGTCTTTTATCCACTCGGCTTTCACAAAAGGCTTCTTAGCAGTTGTCATGGTTGCAACTACGTCGGCATCAGTTAAAGCCTCTTCTAAATTATTTGTTGGGATTACATTTATTATACCTTCAAACTCTGCTGCGAGTTTCTCCGCTTTTTCAAGGTTTAAATCACATAACCTAATCTCTTCTAAGCTGGGAAGTACCTCTTTTAATGCCATAATCATGGTCCGACCGATGACTCCTGCTCCTACGCAGCCTGCTACCTTGGCACCCTTCGGTGCAAGATATTTGGCAGCAACTCCTGCCGCAGCAGCAGTCCTCATTGCGGTGATTACCATGCCGTCCATAATGGCTACCGGCTGCACCGTGACAGGGTCACTTAAAATTATCAGATCAATTCCCATGGGCAAATTTCCGGTCTTGGCATTAGTCATGGACTCAGCCGCCCACTTTATTCCAGGCCTGTTCACATCGCCCCCTATATATACCGGCATTGAGAAGAAATGGGAGCTTGGGTTTTGGCCTATGGGAATTCCAAAAACGGTCTTTGGAGGATTTATAATCTCTCCCTGGCTTTCCAAGTAGAAGGCCTTCTCAACCATTTCCAATACTTTTGCCATATTCAATATTCCAGCTTCAATTACATCTTCCTGCTTCAAAAATAAGATCTCTGTTTTCATTAAAAAACCCCCAAATTATTGCTGCTTAAGCCATTTTTCTTCTAGCTGCTGTATAGTACCGTCAGCCATCATATCATCGATGATTTTATTGAGCTTCTCTATCATTTCTGTAGAACCTTTTCTCAGAACAATTCCAGGATTTTCGTCATTTTCCAGAACTGTCTCCACTGCTACTTCTAAGCCTAACTCTTTTGCCTTTTCATATGCCACTGGCAAGTCTACTACAAAAGCGCTAAGTCTGCCGTTTTTCACATCAAGAGCGCCCGCATTGGCATCAGTATAGTATTTAACCTGGGATTCCTTTACTGCTCCTTTTTCAATCTGATTCTTGGCCCAAGTAGCCATGGTGGTGCCGGTTTGAACACCAAATTCGTATGTTAAAACATCATCAAGTTCTTTAACATCCACGTCGCTGTCTGGATTTACTACAATCCCATGTTTTGTCTTATAGTAAGGTTTTGTAAAGTCAGCCTCTTTAAGTCTCTCCTCATCCGGGCTCATACAAGCGATAATAGCGTCTATTTTGCCCTGCTTGAGCGATGCTATGAGGCTTTCAAATTCCAAAGCTTTAATTTCAACTTCAACTCCCAGACGCTTGCCCACTTCCCTAATAAGGTCCATGTCAAAGCCTGCATAATTACCTTGATCATCTACAAATTCAAAGGGCGGATAGTCAGGTGATGTTCCTACAACCCATACCTGCTTTTCACCTTCTTGCTGTTCATTGCCACTTGAGCTGTTTTGAGTTGGCTGCTGGCTTTTTCCGCAACCTGCAGCAATACCTAATATTAAAGTTAGACATAATACGCAAATTAGGATTTTCCCCACACTTTTCATCTTTATCCTCCTCAGTCCTCAAATATTCATTTAATCGTTTTATAATTATACACCTTTACGTATAATTATTCAATACCTAATTTAAATATACGCAATTTTAAAACTTATGTTTTTTAACATGATTAAATGGGACCTTCATAGTCCCAAGACAAAACATGTATTTGTACAATTGCCTGTGGTGGGTCGAAATTTGATTCTTCATCAATTTCTACATATACATCAGCTTTTACACTTATTAAAACTTCAGCCTCGTTTATCTTTCCGGTAGATGCAATTGTTACAATATTAGTTCCCGGCTCTTGCGATACCTTAATTTTATACTGACCTTCGCCTAACCTTTCCCAACCGGTTTCCCCTCTATAGTCAGGATTTTCTTTTAAAATGGAAAGACCCTTTTGAATGCCGCCTTCAGCCAAGTAGCAGGCAGCCGTATAATCCCTTGCATAGGATACCATCAGATACTCACTAGTTGACATATTTAAAATTGCTGTGCCAAGCAACAAAGCAATTGTCGTTACAAATATGACAATTACCAGCGAAATGCCCTTATTATCGCCCACAACAGCCTCCATTTGTTTTGTATCATTTCAACTTTAATGCGGCTGACTCTTTAAGAATCAGCCGCTTGTTGTTCTCTTACTTCCAATTTATCTTAATGCGCCCTGAAGAGCTGCACTCAAATGTGGCCTCAGTCTTTCCTTTGCTGTTTTCCACATGGCCGTATATAGCAAAGTCATCCAATTCATCGTAAGCATATTCGATAATATCATACAGCCAGTCATCAGCGGCGACTGTATCCCTAACATCTTCCCATTCATCACCATACCTGGAAGTATCAACTATTATGGTTATATAAACCTCATCATCATAGTCGTACTCATCTACTTCTATATCAGCCTTTAATTTGCCAAAGTCTTTATGGTATGTAGAAAGTCCTGACCCAAAGTAGTAATTTAAATCATCTTCCAGCTCATCATAATCGTTGTCATAATCATAATCATAAAATCTTGCCTTTATTTTGCCTTTGGACTCTTCAAATTCCACTAAATCTTCTTTTTCATCGGTATCATATATGGTGCCCTCAAATCCTGCATCAGGAAACTCATCTTCAATGAAGTCATATATATCCTCGAGCCAATCTACAATTTTGGATTCAGTTAATTTGTTCCACTCAGATTTAAAGTCGCTTCTGTCAAACTTTATAGTAAGAATGAAGTCACCTTTGGATTCTTTTACATTAAAATCAAATTCAATATCTCTCCACTCTGAATACTCGTCATAAAGATAGTCCTCAATGTATTCCTCGGCATCATCTTTTTTGGATTTATTTTCCTTTATTTGGTTTTCTAACTCCTCTATGGTCTTTTGCAATTCAATAACTTTGCCTTGTAACAAGGAATTTTGATACGTTAGTTGCTGTATCTGCGCGTCCTTTGCCGCTAATTGCTGAGATAATTCAGATGGTGATTTATCATTAATTATTACCATATTTTGATTGTTGTCCCATTCTACTACCTTATCCAAGGCCTCACTAACGAGCCTTATTGGAACATAAGTGCGCTCATTATAAATAAACGGCTCGGTATCTCCTACATTGATTATTTTTCCATTCACCTTAATTTTAATATTTTTATAGTATGCCTTAATGTCTTTAGCTGCTGAAGCGCCAAAGGCAAATGTTGAAATTAAAAAGACCGCAACTAATACGACAGCTGAAAATACCAAAACTTTTTTTTTCATTGGAAAACCTCCAAAAATTTTTGTTTCTTTTCTTAATAATAACTGCAAATACCTGGAAATGTCAATCCTTGCTTTTATTGTAAACAAATGTGACTTTAAGATGATTTTGTGATAGTATTGAAATTGTGATATTTGTAATTTTGTCGGAGGTGCCAACTTTGAAGCCCAATTTATTTGAACAGGAATATCGCATTCATTACTATGAAGTTGACTATAAAAAAAGAGCCCTTGTAACCAGTTTGATGAATTATTTTGATGATGTAGCAACTTGTCAAAGTGAAAACCTGGGAGTAGGAATAGATTTTCTTCAAAAGCGAAATTTAGCCTGGATGCTATATAAATGGGATATAAATATATACAAGTACCCGGTATTTGGCGAAAAGGTAAAAGTTAGGACTGCTCCCCATTCCTTTTACAAGTTTTATGCCTACCGCTGGTTTGAAATTTTAAGCCTAAAGGGTGAAAAACTGGTAAGTGCCAATTCTCAGTGGCTTTTTGTAAACACTGCGAAAAAACACCCTATGAAAATCCCACGGGAGATGTACGAAATATATAAAGTTGGCTCTGACAATTCTTTAGAGATTGAAGATATAGCACCGCCTGCTTCTGTTGACACAGAAAAAATATTTAACGTAAGATACAGCGATATTGATACCAACATGCACGTAAACAATGTAAAATATGCCGCATGGGCCATTGAGGCAATCCCCCTTGACATTATATTAAAATACACTTTGAAAAACCTTAAAGTAATTTACAAAAAAGAAACCACTTACAACAAAACCATAAAAGCCTTAACTCAAATCTTAAAACAAGATAATGAAATAACATGTCGGCACAGCATAGTAGATGAAGATGAAAAGGAGCTTTGTCTTTTGAAAAGTCGATGGGTCGAAAATTGTTAAATAATATTCCCGCCATCATTGCTTTAATTATAGCGGGAGTAAATGGCGAAAATTAATAATAATTCAGTTAAGCACAATTACATAGCCTTATTTTGATCCCAATCCTATGGATGTTTTTTTATTGCTTGATCAGCAAAAGGTATGAATATAGATATTATGGCAGATAAAGCCAATAGCCATTGATACCACAAGAGGGGTATTACCTGTATAGGGGACACAGCGCCGTTAGTAAAACTCCCTACCATTAGCATCTGAGCTCCGTAAGGTATGGCCCCCTGCATAACGCACGAGAAAATGTCAAGAAGTGATGCAGACCTTCGAGGGTCAACTTTATATTCTTGTGATATTTCCCTAGCTATCGGACCGTTTATAATAATTGACACCGTATTATTGGCTATGGCTTATGTTTATTGTTATGTTCATCTCGATGTGTGTCGTTTTTGCTGTGTGGTTCATCTAAATCATCTTCGTCATATTCTTCATATTCGTCTTCAATGGGCTTTTTACCATGAGCAATACGATCTTGGTTTATCTCATGAAGTAAATCACGCTTTATAAAGCTAAAGTCAATACTTTCTTCAATTGCGCGTAATGGGTGATCTCTTGGAACCAGTTCTTCGATTGATATGAGTTCCATCTGTTTACTGTTGTCCGGTCTTTTTTTGCCAGCATGGTTTGAAGTCGAACTAATTTGCGATAATTCTTGTTATGGGTTATAATACTAAAAAAGAGTTCTATGTATCATCACATAGAACTTTAATTTTTATAAAAGGAGTGGTTCGTTATCTTTTTTTCAAAAAGTCTAAAGTTGAGCTTCGTAGTGATAGCTATCGGTGTTATTTTCCTTATAACTGCTTGCTCATCGCGAAATGATACATCTGAAACCAGTGATGTATTAGTTTTCGCTGATGCCGGTTGGGACAGTATAAGAATTCACAACTCTATAGCAGGCTTTATACTTGAAAATGGATATGGTTATAAAACTGATGTGATAACAGGTTCATCATCTATAACCTTACAAGGGCTGATTCAGGGAGACATCGATATTTATATGGAAGCCTGGACCGACAATTTTAAAGAAGTATATGATACTGGTATCAAAAGCGGTGACATCTTAGAACTATCCGTAAACTTTGACGACAATGCTCAAGGGCTTTACGTGCCAACATATGTGATAAAAGGAGATGCCGAAAGAGGGCTTGACCCAATTGCTCCTGATTTAAAGTCAGTTAAAGATTTGCCTAAATATTGGGAAATATTCAAGGATCCCGATAATCCCAATCAGGGAAGAATTTATGGTTCTCCTCCTAACTGGTTTGCTGATGAAGTGCTTCGCACCAAGTTTGAAACATACGGCCTAGATGAACATTATGATTACTTTAATCCTGGCTCTGATACGGCATTGAGCACTTCAATAGTATCGGCCGTTCAAAGAGGTGAGCCTTGGGTAGGATACTATTGGGAACCCACATGGATTATGGGTAAATATGATATGACTTTGCTTGAGGATGAGCCATATGATGAGGCCAAATGGGAAGATGGATATGCTTGCGAATTCCCGGGTGTTAAAGTCACTGTAGCCGTAAATAAAGACCTTGCTGAAAAAGCTCCAGAAGTAGTGGAATTTTTAAAGAACTATGAAACAAGCTCGGAGCTTACTAACAAAATGTTGGCTTACATGCAGGAGAACGATGCAGACGCTGACGAAGCTGCAAAATGGTTTTTACAAGAATATGATGATTTGTGGACACAGTGGCTGCCAGAAGACATTGCAAGCAAAGTTAAAGAAGCACTCTAGTTGAAGTGAGGTTTATAAAAATGAATAGTTTTCCTGAATTAATAAAATTTGATCCAGGAATGTATATAGAAGCACTGGTCGATTGGCTTATATTAAACTTTCAAGGATTTTTCGATGCTCTGACAGATGTTATAAAATGGATTGTATTTAACATACAAGATGGTTTGTCGTTTATACCGTGGTTCTTGTTCATTTTGCTGATTTTCTTACTGGGTTGGAAGTTGAAAAGTTTCAAATCAGGCCTTGGATATGCCATGATGATTATGTTAATAGGCTTGATAGGTCTTTGGGAGGATATGATTTTCACCTTGGCCATTGTAATAACATCAGTAATACTGAGCATAATCATTGGAATACCTATAGGTATATATTCGGCATATAATCAAAAGCTGGAGGCCCTTTTGAAGCCGCTGCTTGACGGCATGCAGACAATGCCAAGCTTTGTCTACCTGATTCCTGCCATGATTTTCTTT
Source organism: Tepidanaerobacter sp. GT38 (assembly GCF_021991635.1). Lineage (GTDB taxonomy): Bacteria > Bacillota > Thermosediminibacteria > Thermosediminibacterales > Tepidanaerobacteraceae > DTU063. The sequence goes on along the minus strand of NZ_JAFFJA010000038.1, from coordinate 5,753 downwards.
GGTTTAGGGACTGTGCCTGCAGTATTTGCAACTATAGTTTATTCTACTCCACCCTGTATAAGATTAACTAGTTTGGCTATAAAACGGGTGCCTAAAGAAATGAGAGAAGCCGCTTATGCCTTTGGCTCATCTAGATGGCAGGCGCTAGTAAAGGTTGAGCTGCCTCAAGCAATGCCCACTATTATGGCAGGTATAAACCAGACAACGATGTTGGCAATGTCTATGGTGGTCACTTCTTCGATGATTGGGGCAAAAGGTCTTGGTGAAAATGTCATAATTGCCATAAACAGAACTGATATTGCCATGGGCTTTAACTCAGGCATTAGTATAGTCTTTCTTGCCATTATTATCGACAGGCTTACTCAAATGATTTCCAAAAAATATGAACATGTATAAAATCCTTGGGAGAGAATTGCATAATGTCAAAAAAAATAGAAGTTAAAAACTTATATAAAATATTTGGTTCAAAGCCAAAACTTGCTCTTAAAAGATTAAAAGAGGGCTGGACAAAAGAAAAAATATTAAAAACAACAGGTCAAACTGTCGGTGTAAACAACGCTTCATTTACAGTTGACGAAGGTGAGTTCTTTGTAATAATGGGGCTTTCCGGCAGCGGAAAATCCACACTTATTAGATGTCTTAATCTTTTAAACAGGCCAACTGCAGGTGAAATTTTAATAGATGGTGAAGATATAGTTAAGTACGACAGGCAACAACTACGGGAATTTAGGCAAAACAAAGTTGCCATGGTATTTCAAAACTTTGGTCTGTTTACACATAGAACAGTCCTTGGCAATGTGGAATATGGCCTTGAAATACGGAATATCAATAAAGACAAAAGACGGCAAATCGCCCTTGAAGCTCTAGAAAGTGTAGGGCTTAAAGGCTGGGAAGATAAAATGCCCACTGAGCTCAGTGGTGGAATGCAGCAAAGGGTGGGCCTTGCCCGAGCCCTCGCTAATAACCCGGATATACTGCTTATGGATGAACCTTTTAGCGCCTTAGACCCGCTTATCCGCCGAGATATGCAGATTGAGCTTTTGGAAATTCAATCGAAACTAAAAAAGACCATAATTTTTATTACCCATGACATAAATGAAGCATTTAAACTGGGCGATAGAGTGGCAGTTATGAAAGATGGGAAAATTGTACAACAGGGAACCCCTGAAGAAATACTAAATAACCCCTCAAATGAATATATAGAGGAATTTGTCAAAAGTATTGATAGAACAAAGGTAATTCAGGCTAAAAATATCATGAGAAAACCCAATGCCTTAGTATCCATAAAAGACGGTGTAAGGGTCGCTATCAAAGAAATGCAGGCAAGCAACATATCAAGTGTGTTTGTAGTTGGAAGAAATATGGAATTAGAAGGTATTGTGACTATAGATGATTGTGTAGATGCAGTTAAAAACAAGCAATCATCTCTGAAAGAATTATTGCGGCACGATTTCTACAAAACTTCACCAGATGAGTACATTGAAAACCTTCTTGAAAATGCTGTAAAATCAAAATATCCCATAGTTGTAGTAGATGATGAAAACAAGCTTTTAGGCATAATCGTGCGCACTTCCATACTTTCAGGACTCTTGCCTATTAATTCAACTAATGATACACCTGCATAAGGAAACAAAAAGCACCTGGGTTAATGTAGGTCCAGGTGCTTTTTTTGTTAAGTTTGAGATGGAGTAAGACCGAACTTCAGGAGCTTCCAAATTTCATCAGCAGCTATATCCAGACTGTCTGATTTATCACTTTGCTCGTTTTCAATAATAAATTTAGTTAAAATAGCTTCAATGCTTCCAAAAAGCACTACAGATAAAATTTCGGCATTACACTTTCTTATTAGTGATTTGTCTATACCATCTTGTATAATCTTACTGATATAAATAGGAAGTTGTTCAAAATTTCTTATATTGCTCATTTTATCTTGCTTATTGAAGCTGCGCTCTTTTAAGATCACTTTTGCCAAGTTTGGATTTTGTTTGAGCTCAGAAAAATGAAAGGCCATAATTTCCCGGATTTTGTCCAAGGGATCTTTATTCTCCTTACTAAGTTCACTGAGAAATTCAACCCGCTTTTCATATTCAACCTGAAATATATAATCTAATATGCTCTCTTTATTTTCAAAGTAATTATACACAGTGCCAACTGCTACTTTCGCTTTAGCTGCAATCTTTTCTATTGTTGCATCGTGAAATCCGTTTTCTGCTATAACATCTATGGCTGCCTGTCTTAACAATTCCTTTTTTATTTTTACCACCTCACTTATTGCATATGTAAGTTTAGATTTACATTAACTCTTTTCCGACCCAATTGTCAAGTTCCGCCTTTGCTATATTGTAATCTAGCACTGCTGAAGAATAAGCAAGCTCTGCCTGGTATAATTTTTCTTGGGCAGCCAGCACATCAATAATCGTAGCTACTTGAGATTTTGCCATTAATTCTGTAATTCGATAAGACTCTTGTGCCGTTTCTTTGAATTTTGTAGCAGCTTCAAGCTTTTTGGCTGCTTCTTCAACTTTAAGATATGCTGCTCTTACAGCAAGCTTCACTGATTCTTCCGCTTCTATTACCGCTAAATTTGCCTTTTCTAAATCAATTTTAGCTTTTTGGTAGATATATGTGTTACTTGTATAGTAACTTGAGGCAAGGTCAAAACTTTCTTTTGCAACATCTCTCATCGCACGCACGCTTATAACTTCAGGTCTTACAGTTAAGGCTTCTTTGACCATTTCTTCAACATCGCCTAGGATCTCCGGTTTATAAGCAAACTGTGTCGTGAGCTCTATGGGAGCAGTGAGTTCACGCCCCATTATTTTATTAAGATTCATTTGGGCAAGCTGCAACCTTTTTTCTGCAGAATAAAGGTTCGTATACGAGTTTGATAGATTTGCCTGTGCCATCAATACGGCATCTTGGGCTGATATTCCTTGTTCAAAGCTCAATTGAGCATTTTTAAGCTGGGTTTTTGACCTTTCTAATTGGATTTTTGCATTCTTTAAATTGTCCTGAGCCAGTAGCACATTGAAATATAATTTTGTTACTTCTATGCTTAAATTTCGCTTTTCTAGTTCTAAATTTTTCTTTAATATTAATTCTTCTGCTTTTTTAAGTTTAGGCAATACATCCTTGGCTTGGTATCCTTCGAAACTAAAAGCATTAAAATCCATTTGTTCAAGCTTAACTGAACCTGCGCCAGGCAATGCTCTGTAATATTTCATCATATCCTGTGCCTCTTCTATTTTATCGGCTTTTGACTTAGCTTCCTTTCTCTCTATAATTGCTTTATTGTAATTCTCATTTAATATTTTTAAACTAATATTGTCCCTTAAGGCTTTTTCGATGCTTTCTTGTAGAGTAAATTGGATATTGTTATCTTCTACTATAGATTCCTGCGCTAAGACGGCTTTTGCATAAGTAATAAATACAAACAGTGTCACTAACAACATACCCAACAACTTTTTTTGTAATCTCACATAAATTCCTCCTTAACCGATGCGTTTTTGGAACTTTCCTGCTGCCAACACCAAAACTCCTACGCCAAATACCACCAGTATCATAAATTCTGGCCATAAGTACTCGATGCCTACACCTTTAAGTATGATACCCCTTAGGACTTTAAGAAAATATGTCAGCGGTATAAAGTTGCTCAGCATATAAATAACTTTCGGCATGGCATCTCTGGGAAACATAAAACCTGAAAGAAGTATATTGGGCATTATCAAAAACATTGAAAGCTGCATTGCTTGTAACTGTGTATTAGATATAGTAGATATAAAGAGCCCCACCCCTAATGCACCTAAAAGGAACATTATGGAAAAAGCAAATAGAAGCAGTATATTTCCAGTAATCGGAACCTTAAACCACAATGTACCTATAGCCACCGCCAATATGAGGTCTACAAAGCCAATAATTATGTAAGGTACTATTTTTCCTATCATTAGTTCCATTTTCTTAATAGGTGTCACAATAAGCTGTTCAAGCGTTCCCCGCTCCCTTTCCCTAACCAAAGCAAAAGATGTGAGCATAAGTGTAATATTTTGAAGAATTATACCTATTAACCCTGGGATGTTAAAATAAACACTGTCCATATCGGGATTGTACCAAACCCTTGGCCTAATATCTAAAACCCCTGACAGCTTTCGCCCCTGAGTGAGGGTTTGAATCTTTTGTGATACTATTTCAGTTGAATATACCTGAGTAATAGAACCAGCACTAGACAGTATAACTTGTGCCGTAGTTGGATCTGTGCCGTCAACAACCAATTGAATCTGAGCTGTCTTGCCTCTTGCTATATTTTCCGAATAGTCCGGAGGGATAATTATACCGGCCTTTACAGCGCCCTTATCTACAAGTTTCTGAACATCATCTATACTTTTAACATAATAATCTAAATCAAAGTACTGGGAGTTAGAAAAACTTGATAAAAGCTTGCGGCTTTGTGAACCTATATCTAAGTTTAATACTGCTGTGGGAACATGGTCCACATTGTTTGAAACCGCATAACCAAAAAGCAAAAGCTGCATTATCGGCATCATCAGTATAAGAGCAATTGTCCTAGGATCACGCCTTATTTGTATAAACTCTTTGTTGATTATAGCAATAATCCTTCTAAAATTAAGTTTCAACCAAAACACCTCCAGTGTAGCTACATCATTTCTCTAATGAACTGTTTTCTACTTTCATTTTCTACTAAGAATACAAACACATCTTCCAATGACGGATTTACATGCTTAATATTAGCCACTTTGACCCCACCGCTTTTTAGTATATCAGCGAGAGTTACAAGATAGCGTTTCGCATCATCCACTACTATATGCAAACCTTGCCCGTAGACAGCAGCATCCTTTACAAAATCGACTGTTTTCAATAGTTCTAGAGATTCCATTAATTTATCGCATTTAATTTCGATTATTTGGCCTTTCATCTGATTCTTTTTTAGGTTTTCAGGAGTATCCACAGCCAAGAGATTACCGTAGTGTATAAACCCTATAGTATTACAATGCTCGGCTTCATCCATGTAATGGGTTGTGACCATAACCGTTACACCATTTTCCGACAGCCGGTATATAAGGTCCCAAAACTGGCGCCTAGCTACCGGGTCTACACCACCTGTTGGTTCATCAAGAAAAACCAGCTTGGGATTATGAATTATAGCACACCCCAGCGCCAACCTCTGCTTCCACCCGCCAGACAAAGTAGCAGTTATGGAATTTTCACGACCTACTAAATCCGCCATTTCTAAAATTTCCCTCTTCCTCTGCTGTAAAACGTCCTTTGGTACTAAATATACCCCGGCATAAAAATCCAGATTCTCCTCAACGGTAAGCTCATCGTAAAGACTAAATTTCTGAGACATATAACCTATGTTTAATCTTATTTGCTCTGGATTTTTGACAATGTCAAAATCAAGCACTCGACCTAAACCGGAAGTGGGGGTCAAGAGACCTATCAACATTCTGATAACCGTCGTTTTTCCCGAACCGTTTGGACCTAAAAAAACGAATATTTCGCCTTTTTTTACATTAAAGCTCACGTTATTTACAGCCGTGAAATTGCCAAATTTTTTTGTAAGGTTTTCTATTTCAATGGCGTATTCCAATTCGCTCACCACCCTCAAACCTTTTTTTATCCTTGACAATTGTTACAAATATATCTTCTAATGAAGGTTCAATTCTACCGATTTCCAGTATATTTACGTTATTTTCCCTTAAATTTTTGGCTAATTTCTCCTCGTATAATATAAAATT
>NZ_JAFFJA010000037.1 GCF_021991635.1 Tepidanaerobacter sp. GT38 | reverse complement strand
AATTTAAAACACATCAATCCCCGCAATTAACAATGCTTGACACACAAAATTGCCTATTATACAATAACTTTATGCAAAAAGGAGGGAAAACAATGAGTTCATTCATGGCAAAGAAGGAAGAAGTAAAAAGAGATTGGTATGTAATTGACGCTGCAGGCAAACCTTTAGGGAGACTCGCAACAAAAGTAGCCATGATTTTAAGGGGCAAGCACAAACCCATATATACCCCCCATGTGGATACGGGCGATTACGTAATTATTGTTAATGCTGATAAAGTTGTTGTTACAGGAAAGAAGATGGACAATAAAATTTATTACCACCACACTGGCTATCCAGGCGGTATAAAAGCAATTAACTTTAGAGACTTTATGAAGAAAAGCCCGGAAAAGGTGGTCTATAAAGCCGTTTGGGGCATGCTGCCACACAACAGATTAGGGCGCAAAATGATTAAGAAGTTAAAAATATATAAGGGCTCGGAGCACCCCCATGAGGCTCAAAAACCCCAGACACTAAGTTTTGACAAGTAAGAGAAAGGAGGAGAGAAATGAAACAGGCAGTGCTTGCAACCGGGAGAAGAAAAACTTCCGTCGCTAAAGTATGGATAATGCCAGGCAGTGGGAAAATCGTTGTCAACAAAAGACCACTGGATGATTACTTTGGCCTTGAGACCTTAAGAGCTGAAGTAAAAAGGCCTCTTGAAAAATTAAATGCTTTAGATAAATTTGATGTAATCGTAAACGTTAAAGGCGGTGGGTTTACTGGTCAGGCCGGTGCCATTCGCCATGGAATAGCTCGCGCTCTTTTAAAGATTGATGGCGACTTCAGGCCAGTTCTTAAAAAAGAAGGCTTTTTAACAAGAGATCCTCGCATGAAGGAAAGAAAGAAATACGGTCTCAAAAAAGCACGTCGCGCTCCACAATTCTCAAAGAGGTAGGATTTGTGTTTCATTACACACGAGTTTGTTCAAACTTACAAAGTTTGTTTACGAGTTTACAAAACCGTCATAGGTATAAAAACCTTTGGCGGTTTTATTTTTTATAGGTTTACATTTTGGCCCTCCGGCGGATATTTATTTAATGAAAATCAATTAAAGAAAGGAGCATACAAAAGTGAGAAAAAAGTTTAGAAACTTAACGCCTAAACAAGCCTTTAATAAATATGCCGACGTTAAATATATTCCAAAGTAAAACCTTTACAACGCCATTGGTATTGACTGAAAACACCATATAATGATATTTATTTTTAGTAAATTATTAATAATAATGATATAATATTTTGCACAGTAAAACGGAATAGGAAATGTTTTAGTAAGATATGCAGGAGGATTGATTTTGTTATGGCAACTTTTGAAGATTTCCTGAAACTGGATATTAGAGTAGGAGAAATCATAAAAGCAGAGTCTTTTGAAAAAGCCAAGAAGCCTGCTTATAAACTATGGGTGGATTTTGGCGATGAAATAGGTATAAAGAAATCTAGCGCTCAAATTACTGCCTGTTATAAAAAAGAAGACCTAATTGGGAGGCAAGTGCTTGGAGTTGTGAACTTCCCACCAAAGCAAATTGCTGACTTTATATCGGAAGTGCTAATACTTGGAGTATATGCTGAGCAAGGGGTAGTATTAATTCAACCTGAACAGCCTGTGAAAAAGGGTGATAAATTAGGTTAAAGTTAGATTTCAAAATAGGTTAATTACCTTTGGCGTTTTATGTATGCAAAAGTCACTTAATCTTATAACAAGTTTAATAATAATTATTTTAATAATTTGGTCAAAAATGATTCCTGTGATTAATCAGCAGCAGGAAATATTTTGTTTTAATTGTATAATTAATATTATAAGACTTAAAGAACACAAAAATATTCAAAAAATAAATGCATCAAATTTCATAGGAGTGACAACATTGAATAACTTTCAAGAAAAAGTTAACTTTATCTGGAGCATAGCTGAACTTTTGAGAGGGCCATACAGAAAAGAACAGTATGGAAATGTAATATTGCCAATGGCTGTGCTAAGACGTTTTGACTGTGTGCTTGCAGAAACCAAGCAGGAAGTATTAAAAAAGTATGAGGAATTAAAGAAATCAGGGCTTCAAAATATGGACCCCGTTTTAAATAGAATCTCAAAGCAGGAGTTCAATAATACCAGTAAATATGATTTTGAAAAATTATTAGCTGACCCAGATAATATCGCTAGCAATTTAAGAGACTATATTAATGGCTTTTCTAAAAATGTCAGGGAAATCATAGAACATTTTGATTTTGACAAGGAGATTACAAAACTCAATGAAAACAATCTCCTCTATCTTGTCGTATCTGAGTTTAATAAAATAGATTTACATCCCGACAAAGTAAGCAATATCGAAATGGGTTATATATTTGAAGAATTGATAAGAAGGTTTTCCGAACATGGGGAAGCGGGTGACCACTATACTCCTCGTGAAGTTATAAGATTAATGGTAAATATTCTTCTGAATGAAGATAATGAGGAATTAACCCAGCCAGGCCTTGTTGTGACTGTCTACGACTGCTGTGCCGGTACCGGAGGCATGCTTTCCGTGGCAGAGAATTACATGCGTGAATTAAATCCTGGGATTCAGGTAGAATTATTTGGTCAGGAAATAAATCCTCAATCATATAGCATCTGCAAATCCGACATGCTTATCAAAGGCCAAAATGCAGACAACATTGTTTTAGGAGACAGTTTTACTGAAGATGGACATCGTGAAAAGACCTTCAGGTACATGCTTACGAATCCTCCTTTTGGTGTGGAATGGAAAAAAGCAGAAAAGTTCATTCGCGAAGAACATGAAAGAGAAGGATTTAACGGTAGATTTGGGGCAGGCCTTCCCAGAATATCAGATGGGTCCCTTTTGTTCCTGCAGCACTTGATATCTAAAATGAGGCAGGACGAAAAAGGTAGCCGTATAGCTATCATCTTTAACGGCTCTCCTTTATTTACCGGTGATGCAGGTTCAGGAGAATCGGAAATAAGGCGCTGGATAATTGAAAATGACATGCTGGAAGGTATTATCGCACTGCCTGACCAGTTATTCTATAACACGGGTATTTCTACCTATATCTGGATAGTTACCAATCGAAAAAATAATGATCCAAAGAAGGGGCCTGTAAGGACGGGTAAAATACAGTTAGTCAATGCGGTGGATTTCTATCAAAAAATGAGGAAAAGTCTTGGTAACAAGAGAAATGAAATCACTGAAGAGCAAATTAAAGAAATCACCAGGATATATGGTGAGTTTAAAGAGAATGAATACTGCAAGATTTTTGATAATGAAGATTTCGGATATCAGAAAATAGTTGTGGAAAGGCCCTTGAGACTTAATTTCCAGGTGACTGAAGAAAGGATTAATAATTTATATAATGAAACAGCCTTTAATAATCTTGCAAAGTCAAAGAAAAAGGGAACTGCAGGGCTTAAAGAAATAGAAGAGGGGAAAAAACTGCAGCAGCAAATAATAGATACCTTAAAAACAATGGATTCCACCATAGTGTATAAAAACAGAGATGAATTTACCAAAGTACTTAAAAAGACTTTTAAAACAGCAGGCATTAATTTGAATAGCCCCCTTTTAAAGGCTATCCTCTCTGCCCTGTCTGAAAGAGATGAAACAGCAGATATTTGTATAGACAATAAGGGTAACCCGGAACCAGACCCAGACTTGAGGGATACTGAAAATGTGCCCTTAAAAGAAGATATTCATGAATACTTTGAACGGGAAGTAAAGCCTCATGTTCCTGATGCATGGATAGATGAAAGCAAAACTAAAATTGGATATGAAATACCTTTCACAAGGCATTTTTATAAATACCAGCCCCTGAGACCTTCTGAAGAAATTATGAAAGAGATTATGGAACTTGAAAAGAGCATCTCAGAGAAGTTGAAGAAGGTGATGGGTGAATGAGTAAATATAAAAGGTATGAAAGGTATAAGGATTCAGGGGTTGAGTGGTTAGGGGAGATACCGGAGCATTGGGAAATTGGTCGACTAAAAAATTCTATTAAATCTTGTAGAAATGGAATATGGGGGGATGAACCACAAGGTGATAATAACGATGTTGCTTGTATACGTGTTACAGATTTTAATAGAATAAATATGGAGATTGAAGTAAACGACATTACAATTAGGAATATTCCTGCCTCTAAGCAAAAGATGTATTTACTAAAATATGGAGATTTATTAATTGAAAAATCAGGTGGAGGAGAAAAACAACCAGTTGGCTTTGTTACAATATTTAAACATAATATTCCTGCAGTTTATGCAAATTTCATTGCTAGGATGGAATTAAAAGAAGAAAAAGCATATTCAGGCTTTTATAAATATGTTCATTCAGCAATGTATTCAGTTAGATTAAATGTAAGGTCAATTAAACAGACTACAGGCATTCAAAACTTAGATACTAATTATTACTTTGAAGAAAGAGTTATATATCCACCACTAAATGAACAAAAAGCCATTGCCAATTTCCTTGACCAAAAAACTGCTGAAATAGATGCCTTAATTGCTGATAAAGAAAAATTGATTGAACTTTTGCAGGAAAAGCGGCAGGCTATTATAACCGAAGCAGTTACGAAAGGTCTCAACCCAAATGTTAGAATGAAGGATTCAGGTATTGAGTGGATAGGGGAGATACCAGAGCATTGGATTCTTTCCAAGATAAAGTATGTATCATTAATTAATAATAAAACATTAAGCGAAAGTACGGATGATGACTATGAAATAGATTATATTGACATAAGTAGTGTGACATCAATAGGTGAAATTGATGGCATTCAAAGGTTGAATTTTAAAGATGCACCTAGTAGAGCAAGGAGAATTTTATCTAAGGGGGATACCATAGTATCTACAGTTCGTACATATTTGAAAGCAATAGCCTTTATCGAAAATGTTCAATCAAACCTAATATGTTCGACAGGATTTGCAGTTTTAACTCCCCTATCAAAGGTTGTTCCGAAATACTTATTTTATTTAATGAGGTCAGAAAAATACGTTAATGAGATTGTTCGTAGGTCAGTAGGAGTTAGTTATCCTGCTATTAATGCTTCTGACATCGGTGCTTTAGAATGTGCAATACCAAATAAAGATGAGCAAAAGTATATTGTCGAGTATCTTGACAATTGCACTACACAGATTGACCAATTGGTAAATGATATACAAACACAAATCCAAAAACTAAAAGAATACCGCCAATCCCTTATATCAGAAGCAGTAACAGGTAAAATTGATGTAAGAGAATTTCAGAAAAAGAATGAGGTGATTTTTAGAAATGAATAAGATAACAGCCCATGCAGTAAATTTACGCACATTGCTGAATAACAAATATACGGTTCAATACTATCAGCGAGAATATAATTGGGGAACAAAACAGATTGAAGAGTTGATAGAGGATTTAACCAATGAGTTTTTTGAGTTCTATAAAGAAGGTGACAGGCAGATTGATGTAAGGAATTATGGAAATTACTTTCTCGGTCCCATTATCCTTACCAATGACAATGCAATTATAGATGGACAGCAGAGATTGTCATCATTAACACTGCTTCTTATTTATCTAAATAATCTACAGAAACAGCAGGCGAATTTACCTAAAGTCAATATTGATAACTATATCTATTCTGAAATGTATGGACAAAAGACATTTTGTATTAATGTTCCTGAAAGGGAGGAGTGTTTAGCATCTTTATTTGAAACAGGTGATTATGATATTACCAATGAGCAATCAGAGAGTGTTAGAAATCTTTATAATCGTTATAAAGATATTGAGCGGATTTTTCCGGATGAATTAAAAGGGGACCCTCTTCCGGTATTTATTGAATGGTTAATTGATAATGTATCTTTAGTACAGATACGGACTGATTCAGAGCAGGATGCCCATAAAGTGTTTGTAACTATGAATGATAGAGGGCTGCGACTTACTCCTACAGAGATGTTAAAAGGCTACCTTCTTTCCATGATTGATGACAACACTATTAGAAATAAGGCGAATGATTTATGGAAGAGTAAAGTAGTACAATTGAAAGATATGGAAAAAGACGGTGATGCAGACTTTATAAAGAATTGGTTAAGAGCACAGTATGCACAAACTATTAGAGAAGGTAAGAAAGATGCAGAAAACAAGGATTTTGATAACATAGGTACAACATTTCATAAATGGGTCCAAGAAAATAGGTCTATTATAGGTTTAAATAGCAGTATAGACTTTGAGAATTTTATATTGAAAAGATTTAATATGTATTCAGATATCTACATACGTTTAAAGGATTATTCACGTAACTTTAATAAAGAATATGAGTATGTATTTTATAATGCAGACAGAGGATTTACACTACAGTATCAGATTATACTATCTGCTATAAGAAGTGATGATACACGAGACATCATTGATAAGAAGATTAAAATGGTTTCTTGCTTTATTGATCAATTTATATCCATAAGAGTTTTTAATTTCAAGACAGTTGATTATTCATCTATTAGATATACAGTATTTAATATAACAAAAATGATACGTAATAAGGATATTAATCAATTAGCGGAAATATTAAAGGGCTATATAAATAGTATGGACTTGACTCTTGAAGGTATTGATGGTTTTTATTTAAATCAGTTCACAAAAAGATACATGCTTCATATTCTTGCAAGAATGACACATTACATAGAGGAACAAAGTGGTATCAACAGTAATTTTGCCGACTATGTGAATAGAGAGCAAAAAAATCCTTATGATATTGAACATATTTGGGCTGATGACTATACTCAGGGGAACCATCAACAGGATTTCTCAACGGAAGAAGAATTTAAACAGTTTAGAAATAGATTTGGAGGTCTACTAATACTTCCTAAAGATAAAAACAGAAGTTTACAGGATATGGAATATAGTAAGAAAGTAATTAAGTATGATAGTGAAAACCTATTGGCTAGGACATTAAATAAGAATTGCTATAGTAATAATCCACTATTTTTACGCTTTATGAACGAAACACAATTACCCTTTAAGCCATATGATCAGTTTGATAAAAAGGCATTAATAGAGAGGCAGTCCCTCTATAAAGAGATATGCAAAAATATATGGGATGTAAATAAAATTGATTTATTAGCAAATAGTTAATAAAGGGGTGGGGGAAGTGGCTAGAACTCCGGAGGAACTTAGGGAAATAGGCTTTGAGGAATATGTAGAAGAACACCTTATTAAATCAGGATATATTAAGGGTAATCCAGATGACTATAACAAAGAATTTGCTATCGATACCAAACTTCTATTTGAATTTCTGGAAGATACCCAGCCTGAGAAAATGGAAAGGTTAAGAGATATTTATAAAGACCAGTATCAATTTAAAATTTTAAGCCGATTAAATAGGGAACTAAATAATCGAGGCATGATTGATGTTTTAAGACATGGGATCAAAGACTATGGTGTTTATCTGGACCTTGCATATTTTAAACCAGCCAGCAAATTAAATGAAGAAATGGTTAAGCTGTATGAGAAAAATAGAATATCCGTCACAAGGCAGGTTCGCTACAGTACAAAAAATGATAAGAGCATTGATATGCTTATCTGTGTGAACGGGCTTCCAGTTGCTGTGATAGAACTCAAAAACCCCATTACGGGTCAAACATACGAAGATGCAATTATGCAGTATAAGAAAGATAGAAGCCCAAATGAATTATTGTTCCAATTTAAAAAAAGAGCCATAGTGTTCTTTGCTGTGGATACTGAGGAAATTTATATGACCACCAAGATAGCAGGAGAAAAAACCTTCTTCCTGCCATTTAATAAAGGCTGCGAGGGGGGCAAAGGTAACCCTGAGAATCCCAATGGATATAAAACCGCTTACCTTTGGGAAGAGATACTGCAAAAAGATAGCTTGATTGATATAATAAAAAGATTTGTCTTTGTAGAGACCCAAGAAAAGAAAGATATTGACGGAAACGTTTATATTTCTGAGACTGTTATCTTCCCGAGATTTCACCAGTTAGATGTGGTAAGAAAACTGGAGGCAGATGCCAGGGAAAAAGGAGCAGGAACAAACTATCTAATACAGCATAGTGCTGGTTCTGGGAAAACCTATTCTATATCATGGCTTGCCCATAGACTAGCTAATCTTCATGATAGCAACGACAATCCAGTTTTTGATTCGGTGATTGTGATTACGGACAGGAGAGTTTTAGATAGACAATTACAGGATAGCATTTATCAGTTGGAACATAAACATGGCGTTGTTGAAAAGATAGATAAAGATTCGAATCAGTTGGCGGAGGCCTTGAAAAGCGGCACAAGAATAATTGTCTCAACTCTTCAGAAGTTTCCCTTTATCATTGAAAAGGTTGGAGAGTTAGAAAAGCGTAAGTACGCAGTTATCATAGATGAGGCTCACTCCAGCAGCGCGGGGGAAAATATGGCTTCATTGAGAGAAGTTTTATCGGCAAATAGTTTAGAGGAAGCAGCGAAATTAGATGCGGAGCTAGAAGGCAAGGAGTATGACCCTGAGGAGGAAATTTTAAAAACAATAAAGAAAAGAGGAAAACAACCCAATATTAGTTTTTTTGCTTTTACTGCCACGCCTAAAGCTAAAACTCTTGAAATGTTTGGAACTAAAGGAGAAGATGGCCTACCCCATCCCTTCCATTTATATTCTATGAGGCAGGCTATTGAAGAAGGATTTATATTAGATGTACTGCGAAATTATGTTACTTATGAAACCTATTTTAAGTTGGCAAAAAAGATTGAGGATGACCCTGCTTTTGATAAGGCCAAGGCTACAAAGGCTCTTACGAGATACGTCAGCCTTCATCCCCATAATATTGCCCAAAAGACTGAAATAATGGTGGAGCACTTTAGAAATGTAACCAGGCATAAAATAGGTGGCAGAGCCAAGGCGATGGTTGTAACAAGTTCCAGACTTCATGCCGTACGCTATAAACTTGCCTTTGATGAATATATTAAGAAAAAAGGTTATAAGGATATGAAAACTCTGGTCGCATTTACCGGAACAGTGAAGGATGATGGGCTAGAGTATACAGAAAGCAGTATGAATAAATTTAAGGAGTCAGAACTTCCGGAGCGCTTTGCTACTGATGAGTATCAAGTACTGTTAGTTGCGGAAAAGTACCAAACAGGCTTTGACCAGCCTCTTTTACATACCATGTATGTAGACAAAAAATTATCAGGGGTCAAAGCAGTGCAAACTCTATCAAGGCTAAACAGGACCTGTCCAGGAAAAGAGGATACATTTATTCTGGATTTTGTAAATAAGGCAGAAGATATTCAAGAAGCTTTCAAGCCTTATTATCAGGCAACTATTGTAGAGGAAGTAACGGAACCGAATCTTCTCTATGATATTCAAAATCAGTTACATGCTTACGGTGTATATTTAAAAGACGAATTAGACCGATTTAATGCTATTTACTTTAAACCAAAAGACAAGAAGACTTCCAGAGACAGGGCCATATTAAATCATTTAATAGATGCAGCAGTAGAGAGATTCAAAAAAATGGAAGATAAGTGGAAGCAGGACTTTACTAGTCAAGGAACTAAATTTATACGCCTTTATTCATTCATACTACAAATTACACCATTCGAAGATGTTGAACTTCATAAGTTATATGTATATTTAACATATTTGCTTAAAAAATTGCCGAGAGAAAAAGGCTCCTCTATCCATCTGGCGGATGAAGTTGCTTTAGAATACTATACCATCAAGAAGACATTTGAAGGAAGCGTTTCCTTGACTCCTGACTATGAAAATGTGCCCGTTGCACCAGTTAAATTTGCAGGAACGACAATAAAGGAGGAACAGAAAGAATACCTTTCCACAATTATCGAGAGGCTAAACAAAAGGTTTGGAACTAGTTTCACAAAATCTGACCAGTTATCTGTTGAACAAATAAAAGAAGATTTTGCTGCTGATGAAGATTTGGTTCAAAAGGCTAAAACAAATACAATTGAAGATTTTAAATTAGCCTTTGAGAAAGTTTTTATAAACAAAGTTGTGGACAGGATGGATCAAAATAAGGCCTTCTTTACTCGTGTTTTAGATGATGAACAGTTCAGAATTGCCCTTATGGAATACATGCTGGTTGAGACTTATCAAAAGTTAAGATCTGCGGTTTAACAGACAAACGGAGATATATCAGAGGTATTCCCCTTTTTGATGTTTTATTAAGCAAGTTGACCTTAATAACAAACTCTAGCCCAAATATAACATTTCCAGTTAAAATTTCAGTTCTTTCCGTTAAATCCAGGGATTATCCAAATAAACCGGCAAAACCAGGAAGGTCAAGGTTTACGACTTGGAATTGTCAGAAATCACTGATAATAGCGTTTGACCATAGCTCCATATTATGTTAACATAACTTTGTTGCCAAAAATTTAAATAAAGGGGGAGATGTCAATGAAGCGAATCGGTATTTTGCTGTTGACGGCTGTATTTTGCCTGCTTACCGTAGGTGGGTGCGGTAGCGGTTCTAGCAAAAGCAGTAACGCCCCCGTCACAATTGTAGCAACAGACAATGGCTGGGACAGCCAAAAACTTCACAACGCCATAGCAGAGCTGATTGTAGAACATGCTTATGAGGGATATGAATTTGAAGTTTCCACAGCATCATCTACAATGAACTGGCAGGCACTTACTGCCGGTGATATAGACCTGGATATTGAAAGCTGGACTGACAATGTGGCTACATACGAGGAAGATAAGGCAAACGGATATATCATCGACTTAGGTGTGCTTGTGCCAGACAGCGCTCAGGGTTTATATGTTCCACGTTATGTAATTGAAGGCGACGGGGAGCGGGGTATCGAGCCCATGGCACCCGACTTAAAGACGGTGGAAGACCTGAAGAAATACCCACACGTGTTCCCGGATGATGAAGAGCCTGGCAAGGGGCGTATTTACGGTTCCATTCCTGGGTGGATGGCCGATGAAATTTTATACAAAAAATATCAGTATTACGGCTTGGACAAATATTATAACTATGTGCGTTTGGGCAGTGAAGCCACGCTGTTTGCTTCCTTAGAAAGCGCATACAACCTAGGTGAACCATGGGTGGGTTACTGCTATGAACCAACATGGATTACGGGAAAATTGGACCTGGTGCTGTTGGAAGATGCTCCTTATGATCCTGAGCTATATTTGGAAGGTAAATGCAGTTTTCCTGCACAACAATTAAAGATTGTCAGCAGCAGTAAATTCCCTGAAAGGGCACCCGAGCTGGTTGATTTCTTTAAAAAGTACAGGACGGGCAGTGAACTGATAAGTAAGGGCCTGGCACATTTGATCGAAACCGGTGCCAGCCATAGAGAGACGGCCATTTGGCTGTTAAAGGAGTATGACTATTTACTTGATGAGTGGTTGCCAGTGGAAAACGCGGAGAAAATGAGAGCTTACTTAAATAGTCTTCAAAGCAGTTAAAGCGATCAGTCGTGGAAAGAGGTGAGCTTTATTTGAAGGACTATTTACTGAAATTTCCCGATGCCTGGCAATTTGATGTAAATGATGTCATAGACAACGGGATTAAAGCTTTTAGCAGAAACCACAGAGAATTTTTTAATATTATAAAGAAAGGTGTCGTATTCTCCATTCATGGGATAAAGGACTTTCTGTCTTTTATCCCTTGGTGGCTTTTTATATTAATCATTGTATTAATAGGTTGTCGCGTCAGCAGAAAAAAGCATGTAGGCATACTATATGGCGCCATGCTTTTTTTCATTGGTAGCGCCGGTTTATGGGACCATATGCTGCAAACCCTGAGCATCATCATAGCTTCGGTTGTTCTTTCTGTGCTTCTGGGTTTCCCGATAGGTATACTCTTAGCATTAAAAAAAGATGCGGAGAGAATAGTTAGACCCATTCTGGATTTAATGCAGACCATGCCAACTTTTGTCTATCTAATCCCAGCAGTTATGCTTTTCGGTGTCGGCATCACACCCGCTCTGATGGCTACCACAATATATGCAATCGTGCCGATGATACGCCTAACAAGTCACGGTATCGATCAGGTGGACAAGGAAGTGCTAGAAGCGGCAACTGCCTTTGGCTCCACCACTCTGCAAACCTTAGTCAAAGTGCAAATTCCTCAGGCTTTGCCCACGATTATGACGGGAGTCAACCAGACAATTATGATGGCCATGTCCATGGTGGTTACCTGTGCCATAATCGGCGCCGAAGGGCTGGGTATGGAAATACTGGTAGCCACAAACCGCACGGAAATGGGAAAAGCCTTAATGCCTGGCATCTCCATTGTCTTTATTGCCGTTATTCTCGATCGCATCACTCAGGGCCTTGTGGGCGACAGGGAGAGGATGCCGAATGAGTAAGGATGTCATCATAAAAGTGGAGAATCTGTGCAAATTATACGGTAAGAATAAAGCTGAAGCTACGGAGCTCATGAAAAGGGGCGCCGATAAGGATACGGTTTATAAAAAGACTGGAGTGACTGTAGCCCTTTGGGATGTATCCTTTGAGGTGGAGCGGGGCAAAATCTTTGTCATTATCGGCCTGTCTGGCTCGGGCAAATCTACCCTCATCAGGTGTCTGAATCTGCTTACAAAGCCCACTTCCGGCAAAATTTACTTTGAAGGCGAAGATATCCAAAAATTCAGTAAACAGCAGATTCTGAATTATCGGCGCAATAAAATTTCTATGGTGTTCCAGAACTTTGGCCTCATGTCCCATCGGAATGTTTTAAACAATGTGGCATATGGACTTGAAGTCAAAAATGTCCCCCGCCAGTTGCGGGAAAACAAAGCCCGCGAGATGATTGCACTGGTGGGACTTGACGGCTGGGAAGAGCAGGCCATAAGCAACCTTTCAGGTGGTATGAAGCAGCGCGTGGGCTTGGCTAGGGCTCTCGCCAGCGATCCGGACGTGCTTTTGATGGACGAACCATTTTCCGCACTAGACCCATTGGTAAGGCGGGAAATGCAGTTTGAACTGCTGTCCATTCAGAGCAAACTAGAAAAAACAATTATTTTCATTACCCATGATATCAATGAAGCCTTCAAGCTGGGGGATACCGTAGCCATAATGCGCGACGGGAAAATCATACAGATCGACACTCCTGAAAGGATGTCCGCCCGCCCAGCAGATGACTATGTCCGGGAATTTATTGAAAGTGCCGATAAAACTCAAATTCTTACGGCAAAGCACGTTATGATCCGGCCAAAGTGTCTGGTTAAGCCCAAGGATATGCCGAGTCAGGCAATACGTGAAATGGGTGCCAATGATGTATCAACGGCTTATGTGGTAGACGATAAAATGAAATTCCTGGGTGTAATAACCATAGATGACGCTATTCTGGCCCGGGATAAAAACTTACCCATGCCTTCCTTAATCAAAACCGATGTTTACACCTGCCATGAAGACACGATATTGAGCGAAATCTTATCCATTGCCGCCGAATCCAAATACCCACTGGCAGTGCTGGACAGCCAGGGCAAACTAAAAGGAATTATAAGCAAGGCAGCAGTATTATCTTCACTGTAGGAATCAAAGGCCAACCAAAATTACATCAGAACCATGAATGCGGTGGACACCTTTGAAAATATGATGCACATCAGTCAGCTGGTTTAGAACAGGCGGCAAAGGGGAAGTGGAAAGCATAGACCCTTGGCTGCCTGTTTTTTGTGATAAAATTCACTATTGACAATATCATATTTGGGTATATAATATACATGAAACTTTATCCGAAGTATTGGAAAATCCGATGCGGAGGATACAAAAGTCCATATGAGCCTAGTTGCAAGGATTTTTCTGAGCAAAAGGGCGGAGGACCAAAGGTGCATTTTATGTGAGGATAAATATTTTATTTTATCCCATAATGTGAAATGCATAACAAGCACGGTAACCTCGGCTTTTTGCCGAGGGTTTGTTGTTTTTAAGGGGGATTTTATGGAGATTTATCAACTTGTACGAAACATAAGCCAGGGATACCTTCCTAATGTGGAAGAAGTTGAACTGCTGCTTAGAGCTGAAGGTCAGGAGCTTTCCTATATTTTTGAAGCGGCTGATAAAATCAACACACAGTATAACGGAAACCAAGTTCATATTCGAGGCATAATTGAGTTTTCAAATTACTGCAGGGCAAGGTGCGCCTATTGCGGCTTAAATGCGGAAAATAAGGAACTTGCGCGCTACCGCATGGAGCCTGATGAAATAATTCAAACTGCCAAAGAGGCGATTGATGCAGGATATAAAACTATCGTGCTTCAGTCAGGAGAAGATTTGTGGTACACGAAGGAAAAAATATCATACATTATCAAGGGAATTAAAGCTCTTGGGGATGTAGCTGTGACTTTGAGTGTGGGTGAGAGAGATTATGAAGATTACAGGCAGTGGAAAGAAGATGGAGCAGACAGGTTTTTGTTAAAACACGAGACAATAAATCGGAAGCTCTACGAAAAACTTCACCCTCATTCTACATTACGAAACAGAATTCTTTGTTTGAAACAGCTGAAACAACTGGGATATCAAACTGGCAGCGGATTTATGATAGGCCTTCCCGGCCAAACTACAAAGGACATAGCAAAGGATATCCTGTTTTTAAATAGATTGAAAGTTGATATGGCAGGAATTGGGCCCTTTATCCCCCATAAGGGGACGGCATTAAGAGATGCTCCGGCAGGGAGCAATGAGATGACTCTAAAAGCCTTGGCTGTAAGTAGATTAATTTTGAAGACGACCCATCTGCCGGCAACTACGGCCCTTAGGACTCTAAATGGGAAAGATGGTCAAAAGGCATTTCATGTAGGCGCAAATGTAATAATGTTAAAATTAGAGCCTTATAAATATCGAAGGCTTTACGAGATTTATCCCAAGGCATTAGGTGTAGAAAAAAGCATAAGGGAAGAGAGAGCAGAAATGGAAAGGTTTATCGAAAGCATGGGAAAAGAAGTGGCTAAAGGCAGAGGAGATTCCATTAGGTTCATTGAAAGGTTGTGATGAAGACATGAATGAAACTCCCAGGGCAAACCGGCTTCATATAGCTGTATTTGGCAGAAGAAATGCCGGCAAATCAAGCATTATAAATGCAATTACCGGTCAGGAAGTGGCACTGGTTTCTGAACATCCAGGGACCACTACAGATCCGGTATATAAAGCAATGGAACTTTTACCGCTGGGACCCGTTGTATTTATAGATACTGCAGGTTTGGACGATGTCGGTGATTTAGGAAAGCTGAGGGTTAAAAAGACACTGGGTGTCATGGACAAGACAGACTTGGCGCTTATGGTCTTTTCTCCCGAAAATTCCGATTTTGCTTTAGAAAAAGAGTGGAGTAAAGAGCTTCAGGCACGAAAAATTCCCATTATTGGTGTAGTAAATAAAATAGATATAAAAGATATAGACATTAAAGAGATTGCAAAAGACTTTGATTTTCCGTTTATAAAAGTCAGTGCCAAAGAGGGAACCAATATTGGGAAGCTAAAAGAAATGATCAGCCAAAACGCCCCTACAAATTTTGAACTTACAGCTTTAATTGGAGACATCTTAAAGCCAAAATCCCTGGTGGTTTTAGTAGCTCCCCAAGATATCCAGGCCCCTAAAAATCGGCTGATTTTACCTCAGGTTCAGACCATTCGCGATTTGCTTGACCACAACTGTATGGCTCTTGTTGCAAAGGATACTGAACTTGAGGATCTACTTAATAGCTTAAATAAACAGCCTGATTTAGTGATAACCGATTCTCAAATTTTTAACCGTGTAAGCCAGATGATTCCTGAAGAGGTGCCATTGACATCATTTTCCATAATCATGTCAAGATATAAAGGAGAGCTTAGTACTTTTATAAAAGGTGCCAATGCCATTGATAAGCTAAAACCGGGGGATAGGGTATTGATTGCAGAGGCATGCACACACCATCCCTTGGAAAACGACATCGGAAGGCAGAAACTGCCTGCTCTTTTGGAAGCAAAAGCCGGCGGGAAGCTGGAAATAGATATTAAAGCCGGAGCCGATTTTCCAGAGGATTTAACGCCTTATAAGCTCATACTCCATTGCGGTGCTTGTATGCTAAATAGGAAGCAAATGTTATCCAGAATTATAAGGGCTGAGCAGCAGAATGTGCCGATTACAAACTACGGAATGGCTTTTGCTCATGCAGCAGGAATTCTAAAGCGGGCCACATGCATGTTTGAGCAGGGAGAGGGCGGTCTTTCAAGTGGAGGCAGACATGACAAAAGCTAAAAAAGTGTTAAAAAGCCTGTTTCTGCCTGCAGCAATTTTTGCAATATGGTATTTAACTTCTAACGCTGGCATTTTAAACACATACATTATACCACCGCCCCAAGAAATATTTGAGACGGCAGCTGTGTTAATTAAGAAAGGAACCTTAGCTAAGCATGTGGCGTCAAGCCTCTACAGGGTTTTTTTCGGGTTTTTATTGGCTTTTATTCTTGCATTTCCTACTGCTGTCTTGATAGGCATAATAAGGCCTTTGGAGGACTACTTAATTTTGATTATTGAATTTGTCAGGCACGTTCCTCCAATAGCATGTATTCCCATGCTGATTTTGTGGCTGGGAATAGGGGAGTCTTCTAAAATAGCCGTTATTATACTGGCGGCTTTCTTCCCCATATTTTTAAATACCTTAAACGGTGTTATAAACTGTGACTATAGATTATTGGAGGTAGGTGATGTCTTTGGATTTAGTGTAAAAGATAAGTTTTTTAAAATTATCCTGCCTTCAGCAATACCTTATGTCACGGTGGGAATGAGGCTTGGTCTTGGCTACAGTTGGCGAGCCCTGATTGGGGCAGAGCTAATAGCTGCATCTTCAGGTATAGGCTACATGATAATGGATGCAGAACAACTCTCGCGGCCTGACATTATTATAGTAGGCATTATTACCATTGGTATGCTGGGCTATGTAATAGATTTATTGTTTTTTTCCTTAACTGCAAAATTATCTAGCTGGAATAAAGAGGGGGCAAAATCATGGCAGGAATTAGAATAGAAAACCTCGCAAAGACATACTACATCAAAGACCGTAAAATAACCGCCCTCTCCGACATCAATTTAGAAGTTGATGACAACAGCTTTGTAACGGTGGTAGGACGCAGCGGCAGCGGCAAAACCACACTGCTTAGGATTCTTTGCGGTTTAGAAGAAAAAAGTCAAGGCCAAATTTACTATACTAAAGGCGAAGATATTATCTCAAAACCCAAAATAAGCATGGTGTTTCAGGAGCCCCGGCTTATGCCATGGCTAACAGTGGAGGAAAACATTGGATTTAGCTTAATAAATGAAAATCCCAAAGTCAAAAAACGCAAAGTGGATTTACATTTAGAGTTGTTAGGCCTTAAAGCATTTAAAGATGCTTATCCCAACCAAATATCCGGCGGCATGGCCCAGAGAGTAGCACTGGGCAGGACGCTGTGCTATGACCCTGAAATAATTTTAATGGACGAACCCCTTGGAGCATTAGATGCTTTTACCCGTCAGAACTTGCAGCGAGAGATAGTGAACCTTTTCGCAAATAGGCAAAAGACAGTTATTTTTGTTACACATGATGTGGATGAAGCAATACTTTTAGGACAGAAAGTGGTAATCTTAGAAAAGGGAAGTGTAAAAAAACAAATACCTATAGACCTGCCTTATCCCAGAAGTCCTGAGTCAGAAAGATTTTTTAAATATCGCCAGGAAATATTGAGGACTATCATGGGGAATTAGGGCAACTAAAAATATATAAAAATTAGCTTTAAGTGAAGGAGAGGTTAAAATGAAAAAATACAGTGTACAAAAATTTTTAGCTTTGTTTTTGATAGTTTTAATTACCATATCCATAATGCCTGGGTGTGCCTCAAACCAAAATACGGGTTCTAATGATAAAACTTCTGCATCGGCGGAAAAAGCTGACAATGAGAC
This sequence comes from Tepidanaerobacter sp. GT38, assembly GCF_021991635.1. Classification (GTDB taxonomy): domain Bacteria; phylum Bacillota; class Thermosediminibacteria; order Thermosediminibacterales; family Tepidanaerobacteraceae; genus DTU063. Next base: position 5,620 of record NZ_JAFFJA010000037.1, on the reverse strand, counting down.
TACTACACCCTCTGAAAAAACTGTAGACGAAATAAATATTTCTTATGTAAAGCTGCCGCTGAATGTGCCGTCTATTGTTGAGAAAAAACTTAGACTCTTTGAAGAAGAGTTTGAAAAAGATGGCATAAAAGTCAATTTCCCAGAAATTACTGAGGGGCCTAAGATGACCGAAGCTTTGGCTGCCGGTTCTCTTGACTTTTGCAACGCATTAGGCGGCACATCTGCCATTTTAGCTGCTGCAAATGGTGTAGACCTAAAGATAATAGGCATTTACAGCAGAGCCCCTAAAGCATTTACCATAATGACTAAAGATGATGGAATAACCTCTATAAACGACCTAAAAGGTAAGAAGATAGCAGGACCTAAGGGCACAATCCTGCACCAACTGTTGCTTGAGGCACTTAGCAGGAATCAAATGAGCATTGAAGACGTGGAATATATCAATATGAGCATTCCTCAGGCGGTAGCAGCTATGAACTCCGACAACGTAGATGCAGCTCTTGTGGCAGGCCCTGCAGTGCCTCAGGCAATTGATGCTGGTGGGCGAATAATTACTACCGGTGAGGGTTTATTAGACGCTACCATAGTAATTGCAGTAAGAGGAGACTTTCTAAGAGAGCATCCTGATTTGGTGAAAAGGTATATGCAAGTACACAACAGGAGTTTGCAATATATGAAGGAAAATCCCGAAGAGGTTTACAAAATGGCCGCTGAGGAAACGGAAATATCTGAGGAGAATGTAATCACTATGTACGACTGGTATGATTTTAACCCTGAAATCACAGAAAAAGATATAGAGGAACTTGAAAAAACCCAAGACTTCTTGCTGAAAAACGACATGTTAAAACAACCAATAAACATATCAGAGATTATCGTAGATCAATTGTGATTTTCAACTAATATCACATATCAAAGATAACGGCACGTTCCCTAAAGTTTGACCTGCTACTTGCATTTGCTTCGAATATTGGCATGAGTAGCAGCAAGGAAATAAAACACGAACGATTTGGGGAATATTTGCCGTTATCTTCGTTTTTAGGCAAAATTACTATACCCGAATGAGATAAAGTATGGTATTATATTATATATCTGAAAGATAAGTTTATGAGGTGTTGCCATGTCTGATACCCTGCGTGTATATATAGGCCTTTTTGGAGTTGCCTTTTTTTGGGGAACCTCATGGGCTGCATCAAAAATCGGCCTTCAAGAATTTTCCCCCCTACATCTTACACTTGTAAGGTTTATGGCCGCTTCTGTAATTTTTTATTGCATGGTAAAGTTATTTTATAAAGATTATGTTATAGAAAAACAGGACAAAAGGCGTATTTGGCTTTTAGGATTGTTAGGAGTATCAATTTATTTTTTGCTTCAGCATACAGGACTTGATATGACCACTACCGTTAACTCCTCAATTTTAATTGCCACAAGCCCCATTTTCACAATGTTTTTATCCGCAAAGTTATTTCGCCAGGAAGAATTGACATATAGCGGCATTTTTGGTGCACTGCTGGCTTTTCTTGGAGTCTTTTTAGTTTTTACTGGTGGTAAAGGAATTTCAATTGGACGAGGCACCCTTATTGGCGATTTGCTTATGCTTTTAAATTCAGTAGTTTGGGCGCTTTTTTCTGTTTTAGGTAAAGATGTAGTTGATAAATACGATCCATTTGTAGTGATGGCATATGCATATTTATATGGGACAATTACTATGCTGCCCTTTGCCTTTGCTCCGGGCTTTGTTGCTTCGGTAAAGACAGCGTCAATTACAACTTGGGCTGCAGTAATTTACCTTGCTCTATTTTGCTCGGTATACTCCTATTATATGTGGTATAAAGGCATAAGGATATTAGGGGCTTCTCAGACAGCCATGTTTAATTATATAAATCCCGTAATAGCAGTAATCATCGGTGTAATTTTTTTAAAAGAGGCCTGGAATGTGTATACTTTAATAGGAGGCATATTAGTTTTTTTAGGTGTATATATAACTTCAGCCAGTAAGGGGAATTTTCTAAAAAAAGAGTCGAAAAGTCATTTAAAAAGTTAATTATATATGGCCAATTGCCATTGGTGTAAACTTATTTTAAGTTAAGGAGGATACGAGCTTGAAAATAATACGTGAAGGTAAAACAAAGACTGTAATTGATGCAGGTGACGGAAATTTATTGCTTCGCTTTAAGGATGATGTGACTGGAACAGGTGATGTGGTTGACCCAGGTGCCAATGAGGTCATTGGTAAAATTGAAGGCAAAGGTAATGCCTCCCTCAAATTATCAAAATATTTTTTTGATATTTTAAGAGCAAAAGGGATCAAAACACACTTTATCGATGCAGATCTTAATGCAAATACCATGTTGGTAAAAAGGGCTGAAACCTTCGGCTATGGTTTGGAATTTATTTGCCGACTTAAAGCTGCTGGCAGTTATGTAAGAAGATATGGGAAGTATATAGAAGAAGGCAGACCATTAGACTATCTGGTGGAAATAACTCTGAAAGACGATGAAGCAGGAGACCCGCTTATAAACGAGGAAAGCCTTGTAAAACTTGGGCTGATGACTAAGGAAGAGGTAGAAGAAGCCGTACTTCTCACAAGAAAAGTTACAAAAATCGTTGAGGACGAATGCAGACGCTTCGGATTGGAATTAGTAGATATTAAATTTGAGTTTGGAAGAGTAGAAGGAGAAATTGCTGTTATAGATGAAATCTCAGGGGACAATATGCGCGTATTAAAAGGGGACAAACAACTTTTTCAAAAAGAACTTTGTAAAATAATTACAGGTAATCAACAGTAAGAATCTTGGCATGACTTCAAAATCAAATAAAACAGTGAAGGGTAGCAATTAGCTACCCTTCACTGTTTTCAAGAAATTTTCCTGCTTCTACAGCGGCAATAGCGCCATCTGCCACTGCAGTAACAACTTGCCTCAAAGGCTTTTGCCGTACGTCTCCTGCAGCAAAAAGGCCCGGTGTTTTTGTCTTCATGCGTTCATCAGTTATTATGTAACCTTGTTCATCTAACTGGACCAAGTCTTTGGCAAATTCAGTGTTAGGAGTATAACCAATAGCTACAAATATGCCATCTACTGATATAGAATCCTGCTTGCCGCTTTTAACATTTTCAAATACGACTTCCTCAACACCATCTTTTCCTTTTATTTCTTTGACAATTGAGTCCCATATGAATTTAATCTTTTCATTTTTAAAGGCGTGTTCTTGAAGGATTTTAGTGGCCCGCAGCTCATTGCGTCGGTGAATCACATATACGGTGCTGGCAAAGCGCGTTAAATACAAAGCTTCCTGTATTGCTGTATCACCGCCGCCTACCATGGCTATAGGCTTATCTTTATAAAATGCACCGTCGCAAGTGGCACAATAGGAAATACCGCGACCTATAAATTCTTTTTCGCCCTTTACTCCCAGTTTGCGCGGTTGTGCGCCAGTGGCCAAAATCACTGTTTTGGCTTTAAAGCTTTCGCCTTTCAAAAAAACAGTAAACAAATCGCCGTTTTTATCGATTTTTTCTACATCGCCGTTTACAAATTCTGCTCCCAGCTTTTCAACTTGCTGCTTCATAGCATCGGTAAGTTCCATACCATTTACGCCTTCAGGAAAACCTGGATAATTCTCTATCTTATGTGTTAAAGCGGCTTGACCTCCAGGAAACATCTTTTCAAAAACAACTGTGGAAAGTTTAGCTCTGGCAGCATATAAACCTGCCGCAAGCCCTGCCGGACCTGCACCTATTACGGCTACGTCGTATATCACTTGTTACCCACCCTTCATAGTAATGATTATCATTATACGTATATAATAACATATTTCTAAAATAAAATCAAAAAAATACCAAAATAAGTTGCAGTATCAAAATCAGGTTAAACGATAATGGATTACTTGACGTGGTCTTGCAGTCTAACATTTATTAAAATGGGCAGACTCTTACAGCTTTTTTTGTCAAAACATATCGTAAGCAAAAAAATTAATCGCAATTTCCCGGGAAATATGACAAAGTAATTAGATAAATTTCAGCAAATCGGCAATTTCTATATTAGTTTGCTCACAAACTTAGCTGAATATCTCTATCATAAATATACCCAACTATTTATTTTTTTAGTTCACTTACAAACACGCTGACGATCTCAGGAAACAGCTGCTCTTTTACGGATTTAATCACAATCTCGGATTGTTTAAAGATGCGAGGGATTTTATCTGAAATAGTCTCAGAAGTTATATGGTAGTTTTGAAGCACTAGATTCAACAATTCGTCGAAATCATATATCCTGAATTTATCTATTTTGCAGTACAAAGCCGCTTTTTCGACAAGGCTAATAAATATGTCTTTATACGATGTACTTTGAACCAATCCCAATATGTCTGAAAGTCGAGGAATGATTTTTTCAAAAAGAAGCCGCCTATAGGGGATGTTGTCTGGAAACCCTAATATTTTGGCAAGCTTTTGCACTCCCTCTTGGCTAAGATTAAGGAAAAATTGCAGAAAATAATCATCAGGTTGATTTGCAATAATGTAATAATAACGGCCGCTGTATTTTTTTATGGTACTTAGAGCGTCATAATAGCCTAACTTAAGATTTCTTTGGGCTCTTTCTGCTGAAAAGTCCAGGGTACCGCCTAAATCCTCCGAGGGGTTAATCGTGATTAAATTTAGCCGGTTTTTATTTATCCTGCGCGTTCTCCCTATTCCATACAGTCTTATAGCTATTATGTCTTTGTAGCCCTTTGCCGTTAAAAGTTTAATGGGCAAATTGTCAAAAAAACCGCCGTCAATATATAGCTTTCCGTCTATTTTTTCTAATTTAAAAAAGGGTAAATTGGCGCTGGCCATTAGGTAATCTACTATCATTCCTTTGGGTATATCTTCTATATAAAGCTCTAGTGGCTTAAAACCTGTTAATGATACTGTGACAATGCCAAAGTCTTTGCCAGAGTTTCTAATTTTGTCTTCATATATAAACTTGCTTAATAGCTGGCGAAGTGGAGTTACATTGAGACCGCCTTCTTTAAACAGCTCTCTAATAGTCTTTACTAAATGGAAGAAACTTTCCGGGAAAACCTCCAGCTCCTTTATTTTAGGTATCATTTCATCATCGATTTTGAGGATTTTATCAAAAGACATATTATGCCAGATTTCATATGCTTTATCAAAATCGTCTTGACAGATCATGGCACCGTTTAAAGCCCCAACGGATGTGCCTGCAACGCCGTTAAACTCCATTCCAAGCTCTCTTAATGCTTTCCATGCTCCGATTTGATATGCTCCTCTGGCTCCACCGCCTTCCAGCACAAGACCCAACATTATTATTACCTCCGTAGCTGTTTTCGTCTATGGCGTATTAACATCAATCTGTACGTAAATAATACCATAGCAGCATTTTGCGTGGCAATTATCCTACAACTTTTAGATGGCTATATACTAAAGAACAAAAATGAGAAGATTCTGTCAATAATCTTTGAAAATGTCACCTAAAAGGCATGATTTTTATTCAGTGAAAATGTCACCTTTGGCATAAAATAAAAACAACAAAACACGTTACAAATTTGATTAAATATTGTATTTAACAGCAAAAGAAAAAACGAGCATGAGAGAATAAGCCCTTGATAATATCCATCA